>JAZTXZ010000065.1:0-56138 GCA_045636685.1 Candidatus Avispirillum sp.
GTCGAATTAGTCCATAGGGAGGTAAAAAACATGGAAAAGCTTATTAACTCTTATGAAACACTGTTCATCATTGATGCTCAGCTTTCCGACGAGGAGATCAAGGCTGTTGCAGAGAAGTTCATCGCTCGCATCGAGAAGAACGGAACTGTAAAGGAAGTTAACGAGTGGGGCAAGAGAAGACTTGCATACCCCATCAACGATAAGAACGAAGGTTACTACGTTCTTGTTAACTTCGAGTCTGATGCTAATTTCCCCGCAGAGCTCGAGAGAAGATTCAACATCAACGAGAACATCATGCGTTCCATCGTGATCCGTCACGAGGATAAGAAGGCAGAGGCTTGATTTCGGCTTTTGCAGGAATAAATAAGAGAGGATAAAAAATGGCTAACTTTAACTTCAATAAAGTTATAATCGGTGGTAGACTTACCGCAGATCCCGAACTTAAGACAACACCCTCAGGTATTTCCGTAACATCCTTCACAATAGCGGTAAACCGTCGTTTTGGCGGCAGAAGCGGTGAGGAGAGCACAGCAGACTTTATCAGCGTAACAGCATGGAGACAGACTGCTGAGTTCATTACAAGATACTTCAGAAAAGCAAGCTCCATCTGCATTATGGGATCTCTCCAGACAAGAAACTGGACAGATAATAATGGAGTGAAGCACTATGCTACAGAGGTAGTTGCAGACGAGGCATACTTTGTTGATGCAAAGAGCGAGAGCCCTCTTGCAGTAAGAGAGGCATCCGGCCAGCCTTATATCCCCGAAAGTTATGCATCTCCTGCATATGCTACCCCTGCGGCTTCAGCAGATATGCCGAAGTTTGAAGAAATCGGAGACGATGAAGATCTGCCCTTCTGATTTGCGATAATGGCACAGAATTGAGGCAGTTCGACCTAAAAGATTTTTCTTTTTATTTAGAAATGGAGGTTTCATAAGAAACATGGATACAGAAAAGACTGTTCAGGCAGAAGAAGTTGTTGTAGAACAGCCCGCACAGGATGCTGAGGCTCCTGCGCCCAGAGCAGAGAGAAGACCTGCTCCCAGAGCTAACAACCGCAGAAGAAGAAAGGTTTGCCTTTTCTGCGAAGATAAGATCGATCATATCGACTACAAGGATACAGTTCGTCTCAAGAAGTACGTTTCTGAGCGCGGCAAGATCCTTCCCCGCCGTATCAGCGGCGCATGCGCTAAGCACCAGAGACAGCTCACAACAGCTATCAAGCGTGCTCGCGTAGTAGCTCTTATGCCTTACGTAGCTGACTAATAGCAACATAAAAAATCCCTTCCGAATCCGGAAGGGATTTTTAATTTAAAAGAGAAGAGAAAAAAGGAAGCCTTCCGCTGCAGCGGAAGGCTTTTGATTATGGATTAAATATAGAGCCGTAATCCCATCTGATAGGCTTATTGACGCTCGGAGTGTCATATCCGTATTTCCAGCTATCGTCGTCTTCTTTGTCATTGCTATATTTACGGTTGTTTTCAAATTCCTCTCTTGCATTTTCATAATAAAGATTTGTCATCTTTACTATATCAACCGTAATATTGTAACTTATTTGTTCCGGCGGATCTTCCTCCATTGCAATTTTAATTGCATAATTAACTTGATCATCAGTAAATCCGAGATAAGTCATATTGCTTCTGAAATTTTCTTCTGTATATGTGGATCTTTCGGAGGTATAAAATCTCGCAGCTGTAAGTGCCTGCTCATACCAATTTATATTCATATTTTGAAGTATGAGCTCAGTTTCATTTTCGGAATACCCTAAGCTTTTTAAAGTTTTCGTTGCAGATTTTTTTGAATAACCAATATAGGGGCTCGAAAAACTGCTTTTGATACTCTCATAGAAGGAATTATCCTTAGTATTACACCGTGTGCAAATTCCGAGATAATAATTGTGTCCGAGAGCATCTTTACGGATCTTTTGGCAAAGCGTGCAAGCTTCAGGGGAAGTGCATGTAGCTTCAGTCCAATTGTGAGAAAGAGGCTTTCCCTTAGTATCGTTGCAATTTGTGCAGGTCTTAGGTGTGTCACAGGTAGCATCTGTCCAGTTGTGACCCAGTGCTTTTCCTTCCTTTAAGGAACAACGGTTGCAGGTAGCCGCTTTCGTGCAGGTTGCGCTGAGCCAATCATGGCCAAGCGCTTTGCTTTTTGTAGCATTGCAGCTTTTGCAGGTTTCATCTTTGGTACAAGTGGCAGCTTTCCATTTGTGTCCGAGCGGGTCACCGTTGGTTTCTCCGCAGTCACATTTTGCACTTTCTGTGCAGGTTGCCTTTTCATCAAAATTGTGGATATGGAAAAGTGCGCGATCTTCTCCTTCCGCACCGTTTGAAACAAATGCAAGCAAAAAAGCTATGCCAAAGGAAACAATAACGAAAACAGCCGCAAGAACAGTTGACTTATATTTGCCTGTAAGTCTCAAAATTCTGTACTTGATTGGAGAATTGTTGAAGGCGACAATAAACCCACCGTTTTTCGGGATCATATCAACAATGAGACGTGAATAAATCAAGCGGCTTTTCGTATCCATTGATTTGACAACAGATTCATCGCAGGCAACCTCAGCATCTCTTTTAGAAAGAAGGGATGCTGCCCAGATCAGGGGATTCCACCATAAAATTACGGTGAAAATGATACGGATAACAGACCATATATGGTCTCCGTGTCGTATGTGAGTCTTTTCATGAAGCAGGATAAGATCAAGGTCGGGACAACTTTCAGCATACTCGGTAATATATATCGCAGGAACGATACCTATAACGCAGGGAGAGTTGATAGCAGCCGAAACGTATACTTTTATGTTGCCGATATTGCTGTGATATCGCTTTGTTTTCAAAAGTTTTGCAGTAAGTTTCGCGTAAGGTACGGCAAAGCAACAGAGCGTTATAAAGGAACCCGAAACCCATACAATCAAGATAATATTCTGTAGGGACAGGGGAGCGATCTTTACTTCTTTTTCTTCGGCGAGAGGCTTCTGCATTACATGAGGTGCTTCGCTTTGAGGGACATCACTTGCGGGGGGATTTGTACCTGATATAGGAGAAGAGGGAATAACTTCTTCTACGGGGATATTCTCCGTTTGATTAAAAACAGTGCTGAAATCCGGTGCATAAAGAGACGGGATATCAACATTGAGAATGTTGAAAGGCACAATAAGCCTGATAATAACGGCGATCCATAAAGCATAGGTAAGCCGAGCGGATATTTTATTTTTAAATATCCCGCGAATGGCAACTATAGTTATTATGAGAAGAGAGACCGTTATTAAATATTCAACCATTTTATTTATCTTCGGAGAGATTCATCTCCGCCTCGTCAAGTATCTTTCTCAGCTCATCAACATCGTCCTTTGTAAGAGCTTTCTGACCTGCAAGTGAGGAAACCATAAGACCGAGGCTTCCGTTATATACTCTTGAAAGGAAAGACTCTGTTTCCCAAATAGCGCAGTCTTCTTCGGAAACGGTAGCAGAGTATTTCTGAGGCTTAACTGTCTGGTCAAGAGAAGCCGCTCCTTTAGCAATAAGACGTCTGAGCATAACGAAAACTGTGGATTTAGACCAAGCTGTGTCGTCCTTGAGTGCGTTTGTAATGCCGATAAGGTCACTTGCTTTATCTGCCCAAAGCACTTTCATAACTTTCCATTCGCAGTCTGACAAATAAATTTTTTCCATGATAAATTCCTTTCTAATAAAAACGGTTATATATAGTCAACTATATGTTAGCACATATTTTAATAATCGTCAATAAGGTTGTAAAAAATCCCTCAAAAACATTAAGGTTTTTGAGGGATTTTTTGCTTATTTTTTCATTTGGTAAGCAATTCTGGAATCTCCGCTCTCAAGATATATTATACCGCAGACTGAAAAGCCGTATTTTTCTAACTGATGCTGCATGACTTTGTTGTCTTTATGTGTGTCGATCTTGATATTGTCGCATTGAGAAAAGCAATAGTCCATAATAGCCGGAAGCATTCCTTTTCTCTTTCCTGCGGAGGCAACGCGGTGTACGGCACAGTAGGGAAGATCGTTCAGCCATTCGCCTTCTATATAACCGTAGGTAGGATCTTCTCCCTTAATGAAAGCAAAAACAGCTTCAATACAATCGCTGACAGCAATATAAAGATTGCCTTTTTCAATATCGCTAAGGATGATCTCCCTTGAAGGATATCCTCCCGTCCATTGAGTGGCATTGCCTGTTTCTCGCATAAAGGAGCGGGCTTTTTCGTATATTGCATCTATTTCCTTTGTTTCGGTGAAAGATGCTTTTCTGAATTTAATATTTTCCATCAGCAATTGCCCATCAGTCTTATATAGAATTCAACGGCGTGAAGTGCAGTTTCAATGCGGATACGCTCATTGTTTCCGTGAATGGTAGCTCTTTCATCACTTGTAAGATCCATTGCGGAGAAGCGGTAGACTTTGTCTGAAATGCGGCCGTAATGACGGGAGTCGGAGCACTGTACCATAAGATAAGGTGCTGTAAGACAGCCGCCCCATGTGGAGGAAACCGCATCTGCAACCTTTTCGTATTCGTTGCAGTCGGTAACTGAGATACGGCTGGGATCCATACCGTAAAGAACTTTAATATCGATTTTATCGTTGCCCACAGTCTTTTTGAGATATTTGAGAGCAGAGTCAACGGTATCGCAGGGGTTAAGGCGTATGTTGGAAACAATACTTGCCTCCGGAGGGATAACGTTCTCAGCGCTTGATCCGCATGACTTTGTGAAGGCAACTGTAGTTCTCATAAGAGCGTTAAGCTCGCCTCCGGACTTTTTGCAGAGAATATCAAGAACGGGAGCAAATAGCCATAGGTTTGCAAAGATCATTCTGTAAAGGAATGTGGAGTGACGGCCGAGGCTGTCAAAGAGCTTTGCAACGGGAGGGGTAATGTGAGATTTAAAGGGGTGATCTTCAATGGCGCAAACGGCGCGCGAGAGTGCCACGAGAGGCGATCCGGGCTTGGGTGCAGATGCGTGTCCGCCCTGGGAAAGAGCTGTGTACTGAACGTTCATCATGCCTTTTTCCGCAATACCTATAAGACCGCAGGGGGCTTTGACTCCGGGGAACACGTTTTCAACAACTGCGCCGCCCTCATCGAGAACGAAGGCAAGCTTTATATTGTTCTTTTCAAAGTAATCAACGATGTGAACAGCACCCATACCGTTAACTTCTTCGCCGCCTGAGAAGGCGAAATAAATATCGTTTTCCGGTACGAAGCCTTTCTCAATAAGAGTATTGGCAGCTGAGAGAATAGCGTTGAAGGTAACCTTGGTGTCAAGAGTGCCTCGGCCCCAGATAACTCCGTCCTCGATAATAGCCTCAAAGGCAGGCTTGTCCCAGGCGTTCTCGTTTACGGGAACAACGTCGTAGTGAGCCATCATGACAGCGGGGCTGTCATGCTTTTTGCCCTGCCATTTGAAGAGCAGACCGCGGTCAGGGAACATAAAGAAGGTGCAGATTTCGAAAACCTTAGGATAAAGTGTGGGGAGCATATCAATAAGACGGGAAAATTCTTCATCATCCTCAAGAGAAGAATCTTTATAGGAAACAGTCTTACAGCGAACCAGCTCGCAGAGATTGTCGATAGCGCGCTGGCGGTCAAAATCAACGTCAGCCGTATCCGCTTTTTTATTATCCTTAGGCTTGAAGGCCAGGGTGCGGATAATGATAATTGCAATAAAGCAAACAAGAAGTGCAATAAGGGCAATAATTGCGTATTTCATCAGAGCCAGCCTTTCTTATACATAATGCGGGCAACAATGATTGTGAAGATAACGCCGACAGGAACCATAATTCCAACGGTACTTTCATTGAGTGCAGGAACAGCAATGAAAAGGATGAGCATAAGGATAACGGGTGCAACTGCAAGCTTGGGGTGCTTTGAAATAAAAACTACGCCGAGAGCACCGAAAAGGGCAGGAAGGATCATATCAAATGCAGGAGCAAGCACGGGGTTTTCAAGAAGGGGAGTAAGGGGGATAATAAAGATTACGCCAAGTATTACTATGATAGTTGTTACGATACTGGAAACAGCAATGGCGATAGTTGAGATGATCTCACCCTCTTCGCTTGTTGCCTTAACATTTGCTCTTTCCATAGCGTCAACGGCACAAGGGAGCTTGAGGTTGGAAATGTTACCTGTTATGAAGGAAAGGTAGGTTCCGCCTGCGCCAAGCATTGGAACGTAGGTGAACATTTCGATAAATCCGACAGCCCAGTACATGGGAGCTGTAGCAAGAAGTCCTCGTCCGAGAGCCTCCCAGTTAGGCAGAGCATTGAATAAAACAGAAACGATAACGGGAAAACCGAAGAGAAGGACAGCAATAATAAGTCCCCAGATTCGTCCGTCGCGATGAACAGAGTCAAGATAGGAAATATTCTTTTTCATTTTATCGTACCTCCTATTAAGATAACCAGGCTGTTACGGGAATGGCAAATGCCATACCGCAGATAAGGCTTATGGGAAGAGCGTAGTCGGTGAGCCAGCGGATCTTCAGCTTAGTAGCTGCAATTCCGAGAACTGCCATCACTACAGCTGATACGATCATTACGCAAACGGGAATGAGACCTGTAAAGTCTCCTTTGAAGGCAAGAGAAACATCGCAGAAAACGTATCCGACGAAGGCGGATATCATTCCGAGGAACATGGCATTTGAGAAAATATCAGTCCATTTTTTGTCCTTGGTGCCCATTTTGATAATACCGCCCTGTATCTTCTTTGTGAGAAGGGGAACAAAAATGAGACCGACTGCAATACTGATTGTCATAACCCAAATAACTGCAATAAATGCTGAAGGATCGTTAAGTGCGCTGACGCCTTCCTTGAGGGCGCCGAGTGTGTTCTCGGCAGCAATAGTTTCATAGGAAAGAGAGCCGATAACGGAAAGACGAAGCCACGGCACCGCAAGACCAAGCTTCTGAGAGAGAACGATAACGCCGAGAAGGATTGCAACGGCAGGAGCGATGGTGAATATTGCCGCTGAGGTAATGGTAGAAGTAATGGTCTTCTTGGCAATACCCAGTTCCTTTGCACGTTTCATGGCTTTTATAAGGAAAAAAGCAGACTGTCCCAAAACGACAGCGATGATGAGTCCGACAATGACGAACAGTATCGGATGGTTAGCATTGAATTCCATAAAGAACCTCCAAATTTGATAATATAAGAGTACCATGAAATAATAAAAATTTCAATCCTGTTAATGGTATTTCAATAAAAATTGAAAATTTTATTGCCGAGCTCATAATTCAAAATATATAGTATTGCAACTGAAAGAGTAACAGTATCAGGAAGTATAAAAAACGCCCTGTTGGGCGTTTTTTATACTTCCTCAAAATATACCTTAAAGCTTTGCATATCTCCGTGGGGGGCGTTTGTAAGATTGATTCCGCTGTACATAAGGAATGCACCGGAATTTGTCTCGCCGTTGTAGGAGTTTTTATAATTCTTCTCAGGATCAAGTCCGCGCAGCTTTAAGAAAAATCTCTCCATTGCATTATAGCGGGTGCTGACTGAAGTAACGAGCGCTCCCGACTTATCGGGGGAAACTATTTCCCAGACAACGCGGCGCTGGCCGTCCCAGGGGGAGATAAGTCTGTAAAGATCTCCGTAGCGGATAAGATCGTAATACTTGTGGTATTCTGCTATCTGTTCCTTGATGAGTGTCTTGTCATCTTCTGTAAGACGTGTGGGATCAAGCTCGTAGCCGAAGGTTCCCCACATTGCAACGTCTCCCTTTACACCAAATTCCGTACGGGGGCAGAAGGAAACGTGGGCGCCCATTGTTGAGGTGGGATAGCAGAGAGTAGTGCCGTACTGTATAGCAAGGCGCTCAATGGGGTCTGTGTTGTCGCTTGCCCATATCTGGGGAGAATAGTAGAGCATTCCGGGGTCAAATCGTCCGCCGCCGCCTGAGCAGTTTTCAAGAAGAATATTGGGATATGCCTTTGTTATTCTGTCCATAAGATCGTATGTGCCGAGCATGAAGCGGTGATAAAGCTCGCCGTGGCGCTCGGGGGAGAGAGTGGCGGATCCAACCTCGGTAAGATTGCGGTTAAAATCCCATTTGAGGTAGTCTATTTCGCAGGAGGAGAGAATGGCGTCCATCTGCTCAAAGATATTGTCAACTACCTCGGGGCGGCTCATATCAAGAACGAGCTGATGGCGGCATTCGCAATGCTCGCGTCCCTCAACGTGTAGACACCAGTCGGGGTGTGCGCGATAAAGCTCGGAGTCCTCGGAAATCATCTCAGGCTCAAACCAGATACCGAATTTAAGGCCCAGAGCCTTTACTCTTGAAACAAGGCTCTGAAGGTTAATTTTTGATTCATAAACAAACCAGTCGCCAAGAGAATTCCAGTCGTTGTCACGATGACCGAACCAGCCGTCGTCCATAACCAGCATCTCGATGCCCATTTCCTTAGCCTGCTCTGCAAAACGGACAAGCTTTTCCTCATCAAAGCTAAAGTATGCCGCCTCCCAGGAATTGATAAGAAGGGGGCGCTTTTCTGTTTTATAGTGACCGCGGATAAGGTTTGAGTTATAGAATCTGTGGAAGATTCGGCTCATCTCACCGAGGCCCTTGTCGGTATAAACGTGAACGGTCTCGGGGGTGTAAAACTCCTCGCCGGGAGAAAGAATCCACTCAAACTGCTCGGGGTTAAAACCTACGGTCACGCGGGTGGAATCAAAGTAGTCAACCTCACAGCCCATCTCGTAGCTGCCGGAATAAACAAAGTTAAAGCCGTAAGTATCGCCGTTTTCCTCATTGGAGCCATCGCGGACAAGGGCTATAAAGGGGTTCTGCTCGTGACCCGATGCGCCGCGACGGGAAATAATGGACTGACGGTTATAGGAAAGTGGATTCTTTGAAAAATTGCGTTCGGCGTTGTGCTTTCCGTAAAGATTTATCATGGAAAAATCGGAGGAGGGAAGATTTATAACGGAGGAGCAGATATCCTCGATAACAAAGTTCTTCTCACCGCAGTTTTTAAGACGAGCGCTCTTTGTGATAACGTTAATTTTATCAAAAACAGTATAAAAGAGAGTAAGCTCGCCGCCTGTAACCTCGTCCTTCATAAGAATTTCAAGGGTGTCAGCCTCGTCCTCGCAGTTTAAGTATGTTGAGGGAAGACCGGGGATTGCGGGCTTTCCCTTATAGATCCTGTGGGAATCATAACGGAAATCCGTTGCAGTATTTCCTTCAGCGCTGCGGATACGGATACCTGTTCTTCTGTAATCGCCTGTTCCGAATGAGGAGTATTCGAGAGGATATGTATCCATGGTAAAGCAGGGAGATCCGCCATTTCTTGCGGGGTTAAAGGAAACTGTGCGGGTGGAGTATATCTGGTATGAAGAAAAGTCCGTGTCGGGAAGCTTTTTTCCGTAGTGGTGTGTTACGAGATAGCCCAGAGGATAAACACTCATACAGTAAGACGAGTCGCCTGCAGTGAGATTGAATGTTTTCGTGCTTTCATTATAGATAATAGACATGAGAACCTCCAAATGATTTATAGTATAATTCTATCACTGAAAAAATATTTCGTCAACCGGATATTGAATTATAACATGTATTGGAACCTTTATTTCATTGAGTCTGTTTGCTGTTCGGGAGAGCCGAGGCATAAAAAAAGATACGGCACGCACCGTATCTTTTTTTATTGTTTTGTATTGTTTTTTTGTGTGATAAATATAGCATTATTTACTGCTTTTTTTGCTGTTTTTGAAAACTATCAGTTTGCTGAAAAAGTAGTTTAAGATGACAGCCAGGAATGAAAGAACAATTTTTGCTATCATGGTTCCGTCTGTGAACAGGAGTTTATATTGACCTACGTTAAGGATATTGACGCATAAATAAAGTCCTGCTTCTTCTATAAGAAAGGAGGATATGCGGGATGTGAAAAAAGACAGTACTTCCTTACAAATGCTCCCAAAAGATGAAGATCTTGATTTAAAAACGAATATTCTATTTGTAATGTATGCGAAGGTCGTGGCGATCACAAAGGTAATTGCATTGACCCAGTGTATCCATTCATCACCGAGGAAATGTCGAAGGAGGGCAAAAGAAGTGTAATTGACTACCGTTGTCAATACTCCGAAGAAAAGATATGAGATGTATTCTTCATATTTTTTGTAGGCACTAATGATTTTATCTTTAAACGTAGTTTTCATCATAACAGCTCCGAGGGGAAGGTATGCCGGGGATTTTACAACGTAATTGTTAATTTATGTTATATACAGACAATTATAAGGTGGTTTGTTGTTCTTGTCAATACAGTCTAAATCACAATAATAATTGTATTATTCTACATAAAACTCCTCAAGCGTATCCAGGCATATGCAGCCGAGAGGGGAGCCGAAGACGGCGCCGCAGTCAATTGCTATATGATTGTTTTTTGCATATATCCTGCCGCTATATTCCTCGTCTATAAGGTCTGTGGGAGTGTGTCCTGTAACAATGTATTTGTCCTCGAAATAGACCTTATCATACTCTGCCTCTCCCACAATAAATTCAAGAAGTGAAAGGCTGTCCATGCAAGCCATTTCATCCTTGGAGGGAACTGTATGAGAGAGGAAAAATTTTCTTCCTCCCGCTTCTATCTCCTGAAAGTAAAAAAACGTTGACATATAAGAAATAAGCTTCTTTTTGTCGTCCTTTTTCAGCGCTCTGAATGCTTTGTAGGTAGGGATGCCGCCGTCGGTAAACCACATTTTTGTTATTTCAACTATATCGTCTGATATATCTTCGTTTTGTACTGTCAGACGCAGAAGTTTCAAAGCCATATGATCGTGGTTTCCCCGTAGAGGGATTACGTTCTTTCGAGATAGCATATCAAAAAGCAACTTTATTCCGTCAGGACCGCGATCGACGGAGTCCCCGAGAACATAAAGTGTGTCATTATCTGAAAATTCTATCTTTTCAAGCATACGAATATATTTGTCATAGCAACCGTGAATATCGGAAACAGCATATATCAATTTCATCACCTCTATATATTATATACCATATTCTGTGTACCAATAAGTGTACAATCTATTAAGATGTTCTGTTTTCTCAATAATTGTTTACAATTTCAACTTTTTATTGCAAAACTAAATAAAAAAATGTATACTGTATAGAGAAAAATTTGTTTTAAAAGGACGGTATTTATGGATAAAAAATATGAAGCCCTGTTTACCCCTTGGAAAATAGGCAATGTAGAGATCAAAAACAGAATCGTAATGTGCCCCATGGGCGGCACAAGCCTTTTCGGTTGGTTTGAGCTCAGCGGCTGTCACTTTGATAAGGAGGCTGCAAAGCTTTTCCTTGAAAGAGCGAACAACAACGTTGGTCTTATCATCCCCGGAATCGCGCCCCTTCGCGACACCTTCTTCGGGAAGTGGCTCTGGCAGAACCCCAAGATGTTTGAGGATCTGAAGGAATTTATGGATGAGATCCATAAGACAGGTGCAAAGCTCTTCATTCAGCTCACAGCAGGCATGGGCCGCTCCTGGGCTATCACAGAGCTTGTTGCTCCCCTTCATAAGAATAAGTTTACAAGAGCGCTGGTTAAGCCTATCATCGATACAAATCATGAGCTTGCTTGTCCCAGCCCCCAGCCCTCCAGATGGGCTCACGACATTATCTGCCCCGAGATGACAAAGGAGCAGATCCACGAGATCATCGAGGCGTTTGCAAAGACTGCAAAGCTTTGTAAGGAGGCAGGCGTTGACGGCGTAGAGGTACACGCAGTTCACGAGGGCTACCTTCTTGACCAGTTTGCAATCGAGTTCTTCAACAAGCGTACAGACGAGTACGGCGGAAGCTTTGAAAACCGCTACCGCTTTGCAAAGGAAGTTGTAACTGCAATCAAGGAAGCTTGCGGAAGCGACTATCCCGTATCCCTCCGTTACTCCGTAGAGTCCAAGATGAAGGGCTTCTGCGAGGGTGCTATGCCCGGCGAGGAGTATACAGAGGTTGGCCGTGCTATGGAGGAATCCGAGAAGGCTGCTAAGTATCTCCAGGATGCAGGCTACGATATGCTCAATGCGGATAACGGTACATACGACTCCTGGTACTGGGCTCATCCCCCCATGTATATGCCCCAGAACTGTAACCTTGAGGACGTTGCTCATATTAAGAAGTTTGTAGATATTCCCGTAGTTTGTGCAGGCCGTATGGAGCCTGACGTTGGCGCTGAGGCAGTTGCAGAGGGAAGAATCGACGGTGTAGGTATTGCCCGTCAGTTCCTTGTAGACCCTGAGTGGATCACAAAGCTTATCGAGGACAGACTTGAGGATATCAAGCCCTGTATCTGCTGCCACTCCGGCTGCTTCAACTTCTCCTCCCGCAAGGGTCACGCAAATACTCAGGATCTTACAGATACAATGGGTCTTGCACGCTGCGCACTTAACCCCGAAACAATGCAGTCTAAGAAGTATTCCGTAAAGCCTGCAAAGAAGCAAAAGACTGTTGCAGTTGTAGGCGGCGGTATCGGCGGTATGGAGGCTGCTATCCTCCTTGCTAAGCGCGGACATAAGGTAACTCTTTATGAAAAGTCTGACGTTCTCGGCGGCGTATTTATTGCAGCAGCTGCTCCTTCCTTCAAGGAAAAGGACCGCGACCTTATCGCATGGTATAAGCGCGAGCTTGCAAAGTATCCCATCGAGGTTAAGATGAATACTGAGGTTAAGGATATTGCATCCCTCAATGCTGATGAGGTTATCATCGCAACAGGTGCAACTGCAAGAAAGATTCCCGTAAAGGGCGCTGACACTGCTATCGAGGCTTGCGATTATCTTCTCGGCAAGAAGACTGTTGGTGAGAACGTTGTTATCATCGGCGGCGGTCTTACAGGCTGCGAGATCGCATACGATCTTTACCTCCAGGGCAAGAAGCCTGTAATCGTTGAAATGCAGGACGACCTTATTATTACAAAGGGCGTTTGCCTTGCAAATACATCCTTCCTTCGCGATTGCTTCAAGACAAACAAGGTTCCCGTACATCTTGAGACCGCACTTTGCGAGATAGGGGACGGCGCAGTTGTTGTAAGAGATAAGGAAGGCAAGACATTTGAGATTCCTGCGGACTCCGTAATCATGTCCGTTGGCTATAATCCTGCTCCCATTGCAAAGAAGAGCTCCCACGTTCACGTTATCGGCGATGCCGCTGCTGTCGGTAACCTCCGTACAGTTATCTGGGGCGCTTGGGACGTGGCAATGAAGATATAATCTTCATTGCAGTGAAATCCACGCACAGCGTGGGTGAAATCCGCTTCGGGGATCAAATACGCCTTCGGCGCGTGAAATATTTCCTTTGGAAATGTGAATGAAGGTTTTCTCCGCTTTTGCGGAGAAAACCAATCTCTATTATAAATTGAAAGGGTATTGATATGATTCTGACAACAGAACAGCAGGCGATACTTAATGGCCAGAAGGGCGAGACTATGGCGAAGGTTATGAAGACACTCGTTATGTACGGTGAGACCTTTGGTGCTGAAAGACTTGTGCCTGTAACAAGTGACTATAACCACCTTGTAACCTCCTTCGGACTCAAGGTAATGAGCCCTGTATACGATCTTATGGATAAGCTTCTCGAGGCAGGCGTTTCCTCCTCCCAGAAGTTCTCCGTAGACCCCCGCCCCCTTGATAAGAACGTTCCCGCAAACTTCTTGCAGAACCTTGTTTTCAACAAGTTCATGTATACAAAGCAGGACTTCTATGAAGAGCAGCTTAAAAAGCTCGGTCTTATGAACGATAAGGCATTCTCCTGCACATGCTACATGGATGAGGTTGGTAATAAGCCGAAAAAGGGTGAGGTTCTCAGCTGGGCAGAGTCCAGTGCGGTAGTTTATGCAAACTCCGTTCTTGGCGCTCGCTGCAACCGTAACACCGGTATTATTGATCTTATGGGCTCTATCGTTGGCTACGTTCCCGAATTCGGTCTTCTTACAGATGAGCGAAGAAAGGCTACCTGGGTAGTTAAGATCGAAACAACAAAGAAGCCCGAGGCACAGCTTCTCGGTTCCGCTATCGGTATGAAGGTTATGGAAGACGTTCCTTTCGTTGTTGGTCTTGATAAGTGGATCGGTAACGAGCTTAACGATTCTGCATGCACATACCTTAAGGACTTCGGTGCGGCAACTGCATCTAACGGTGCCGTTGGTCTTTACCATATCGCAAATCTTACTCCCGAGGCAGTAGAGCTTGGCGAGAGCCTTATTGCAGAGGGCGCAAAGGAATATGTTATCACAGATGCAGAGCTTGAGAGAGTAAAGAACGAGTATCCTGTAATCTGGAAGAATAAGGATGCAAAGCCCAAGCTTTGCTTTATGGGATGTCCTCATATGAGCCTCCAGCAGCTCAAGGACTGGACCGATAAGGTTGAAGCAGGTCTTAAGGCATCCGGCAACAAGAAGGTTGTTATCCCCACAGTATTTACTGCAGCTGACGGCGTTCTTGAGGAGTTCAATAAGACAGAGTATGCAGAGAGACTTAAGAAGACCGGCGTTATCACATCCTACATTTGTCCTCTTATGTATATGAATAACCCTCTTTGCAAGAAGATGCCCGTTATCACATCTTCCAATAAGCTTCGTACATATACAACAGCTCGCTATTATACAGATGACGAGATTCTCGAGCAGATCACAAAAGGAGGCAAAAACTGATGAAAACATTTCAGGGTAGAGTAGTAACTCCCGGTGAGGTAAGTGCAAAGGCGCTTGTTTCCCACGGTGGTCTTAATACACTTGCATCCTTCCAGAATGCGCTTCAGTTTGGCGACAAGCAGGCAAAATGCGGCGACCAGAATAACCCCGATCTTTATGGAAAGCCTATGGTAGGAACAGCTCTTTGCCTTCCCCAGACAATCGGAAGCACAACAGGCGGCCTTGTTCTTTACTGTGCAGCTGCAATGGGCCGTCAGCCCGCTTGCATGCTTTTCTCAAAGCCTATCGACTCTCTTGCGGCAGCAGGTGCGATTCTTGCTGACGTATGGGTAGATGGCGTAACAATGCCCGTTGTTGATTCCCTCGGCGACGAATTCCTCGAATACGTTAAGGATGGAATGAATATTACCGTAAAAGACGGCGGAATTATCGAAGTAGAATAATTATGAAAAGGGGTTGCATTGCAACCCCTTTTTGAACGTAACAAATTTAATAAATTGTCCCTTGATTCTGCATGAATGTAATTATAGAATGTAGATATATTAAAATTTGAGGTGATGATCTTGGATAAAAACAGAAATGTCATCAGCATTTCATGGAAGACTTTACTTAAGATCGCGGTATGCGTCTTTGTTCTTTTTCTTACAATTTTCTATTGGAAAAATATATCTGGAATCATAGGCGCTGTTGTAAGTGCGCTTTCTCCCGTAATCATAGGCTTTGCAATTGCTTACGTGCTTAATATTCTTATGAGCTTTTATGAGAGGAATTATTTTAAAAAGCTTTCCCATAAAAAGTTTTTCAGAGCAACGAAAAGGCCCGTGTGTCTTGTGGGAGCCGTGCTTACTTTGATCGCGATCGTAGCGCTTATCGTGATACTCGTAGTCCCCGAGCTTGTGGAATGCGTGAAATTCCTTGTTGCCGAAATTCCTCCATTGATAGAAAAGCTTCTCGATAGCAGATTTGTCAAAGAGATACTTCCTAAGGATATTTTGTCAAAGCTTTACGGTATTGATTGGATGAGCTATGTATCAAAGCTTATCGAAGCTGTTGGATCAGGCCTTGGCAGTGCGGTGAATGTTGTTGTCAATGCAGTGACCTCTGTGTTTTCTGTAATTATAACGGCATTTCTCTCGATAATCTTTTCAGTATATATGCTTGCGACAAAGGATAAGTTGGCAAGTCAGTCAAACAGAGTAATGGAAAACTATTTTACTGAAAAGACAACAAGCAGAGTAAAGTATACTCTCGGTATTTTCGATGACAGCTTTCGCAAATATATAGTAGGTCAGTGTACTGAGGCTGTGATCCTTGGCGTGCTTTGTACTCTCGGAATGCTCCTTTTCCGTTTTCCCTATGCCCCCATGATAGGTGCGCTCGTTGGTTTTACGGCCCTTATTCCCGTAGCAGGTGCATATATAGGAGCAGGAGTCGGCGCTTTGATGATGTTGACAGAATCGCCTGTGAAAGCTCTCCTTTTCCTTGTTTTTATAATCATTCTCCAACAGCTTGAGGGCAATCTTATATATCCCAGGGTGGTTGGTAATTCAGTAGGACTTCCCGCACTTTGGGTATTGGCCGCAGTAACCGTGGGCGGTGCCCTTGGAGGTGTTCTCGGTATGCTTCTCGGCGTTCCTATAGCTGCCGCAATTTACCGCATTGTACGTGAGGATATTCAGAGAAGAGAAATTGCAAAGCAAAAAGAAGAAATAACAGAGGAATAATAAAAAGGGCTGTCGCAAATAAATGCGACAGCCCTTTTATCAGATCATAGGGAAAGTAAGAGTAACTTTGAAGAGATCTCCGTCAATTGTAATATCCATTTTGCCGCCCTGAAGCTCAGTTAAGCTTTTTGCAATGGAAAGTCCAAGACCGTTGCCTTCAGTAGTTCTTGAAGAATCACCTCGAACGAAGCGTTGAGTCAGCTCATCGGGTGAAATGTTCAATGGAGAAAGGGAAGTGTTCTTGATATTAAATATTGCACAGTTTTCTCTTTTTTCAACAGTAAGATATATTCTTGAGTTAGGCAGAGAATATTTGCAGGCATTTGAAAGAAGGTTTTCAAAAACGCGCCATATCCTTCGCTGGTCTGCCATTATCATGATCGAAGTTTCGGGTATATTGCATATAAGCTCCAGTCCTGCATTCTTACATCTTTCAATATATTCTCCTGCCGCCTGTGATATAAGTACTGCTCCATCACAAGGCTCGGGGCATATCTCCAGATTTCCCGTAGTAGCTTTTGAAGCTTCAACAAGGTCATCAAGAAGCCTTTTGAGGTGTTCGCTTTTTCTGACTAAAACTTCGCAGTATTCGCGATGGCTTTCGCAGTTGCATTCTTCTTTTGATATAAGGGAGGAATAGTTGATAATAGAGGTGATGGGGGTCTTTATATCGTGGGAAACGTTGGTTATAAGCTCTGTTTTCATTCGCTCACTTTTAAGGCGTTCTTCAACTGCAAGTGCCATACCTGATGAAATACTGTTGAGATTTTCTCCGTGGCGGTAAAAATTCCAAAGCATTCCTTTTGTGTCCACCTTGTAGGTAATGTCTCCCTTTGCTAAAGCCTTTCCTCCCTTTTCGAGCTTTCTGAGCATAAGAGAAGCATAAACTATGGCAGGAGCTATGCAGAAGAATTTTGCCAACCAAAAGAATAGCGCTACTTCAAAATCACCGTTAGCTACACATAGCAAAAAGATATCAATGATCGTATTTCCGATAATAAAAAGAAGTGTCTTCCAAACTATCGGAATTGTGCGAAATAGGGCGGCAATTCCCTTAAAAGTCCAATAGAATGCCTTTCCGATAAGGCGAAGAACTATCCAGATAAGTGTGTTTGTAAAGAGAGTCTTTCCCTTGATTCGGATAGCAATGCTCATACAAATGCCGATAAAGACGTTGAGTGCGGCGGCAATTATCAGAATGATGAATACCCACATCAAGACCTCAGACCACCACGTGTCTACTATGAGTATTGTCACAACAGAAAATATTGCGATCAAAACAGCAAGCATCAGATCGATGGGCACTTTATAGAATGGGCCTGTGTGAAGCTCATCGTCACCGGGCTTTCTTCCTGCAGCGCACATAAGAAGAACAAACGATGCAACAGAAAGTCCCAGCGATAAAAGAATTACAGGATATATCCAGTAGAGAAGGGCGTATGCAACGTTAAACATTAATGTGGAAAAAAAGTATTCATCCATTACGGGAAAGTCTGTATCTACCGACATGTTTACTGTAAAAATATCGGCATTTTCCACGTCTTTAATATCATCCCAATAATATTCGATTTCCGCATAATCACCGATTTCGTCTTTGTAATATATCCATTTGAAGCTGTAATCAAACTTTTTATTTGAACAGTTACTTCCGATAACTTTTCCGTTGGAATCTGAAAGGCTGTATCGGATGTTTGTAATATCCGTGCTGTAATCATTTTTGTAAGAATGATACTCCTCGTCATTAAGGTGATACCATATAATATTGTTGGCAGCACTTCTGAGCATACTGTCGTATGTTGATTCAACTACATATTCCTTTGGTAAAATGTAAAATTCTCCGGCTATCATAAGGGAGGCTCCTGCTATACCTGCCGCCGTAATACAAAGAAAGACAACGCACATAATAAAGCATATAACCTTGGAAGCTGTGGTTCTGTACCAGTGTTTCATATGATTTTTCCTTTCTTTATTTCTGGATCATATATCCGTGTCCCCACACTGCTTTAAGATATCGTGGCTCTGCGGGATTTATCTCGATCTTTTCCCTTATATGTCTTACGTGAACGGCAACGGTGTTGTCAGCGGTCAGAGGTGTTTCCTTCCATATGGTCTTGTATATGTCCCGTGGAGAGAATACACGGCCGCAGTTTTCCATAAGAAGCTTTAGTATCTCATATTCCGTTGGAGTGAGTGATACTGCTTCGCCGTCAACGCTGACAGTCTTGTTTGTATCACAAAGCTCAATATTTCCAATGTTAAGCACTTCGCTTTTTTGTTTGCCGGCACCAAGGAGCATATAGCGTCTGAGGCATGAGCGTACTCTGGCGCAGACCTCCATAGGGTTAAAGGGCTTCGTTATATAGTCGTCAGCGCCCACGTTCAGCCCAAGTATCTTGTCACTGTCCTCGCTTTTCGCTGTGATAAGTATAACGGGAACGTTGGAACTTTCTCTGATTTTTACCATACAGGAAATACCGTCAAGACGTGGCATCATAATATCCATAAGAACCAGATGAATTTCTTCTTTTTCAAGCACAGAAAATGCGCTTAGACCGTCAAAGGCTTCAAACAGGCGGTAAGAGGGATCGGATAAATATATTTTCAATGCATTGACGATGTCGCGATCATCGTCACAAATAAGAATGTTATACATAGGAGTCCTCCGTTATTTGGTGATTTAATTATAAACCAAACACTATGAATTTTAAAGATAGTAAAATATTAAGAATTGATTAATATAAGAAGATCAAAAAAACTGTGTATTCGGCACCCGTAACAAAAAAACAAGTTGTCTGTGAATAAACAATTTTATATTCCTGATATGTAAAATTAAGACCAGCGTACAAAATCTAAAGGTTTTGTACGCTGGTCTGCATTTTAAGAAAGAATTTCTCTTTCTATAAGATCTATCATTATTTTTGTGTTGAGAGTAAAAGCATCGATAGGGTATGAGTTTACTACTTCGCCATGATAAAAACGGTCTTTAAAATATTCAAATGCCTGTTCCTTTGTTCCTCCGAATTTCAGAATAGAGGCAACCTCTCTGCAGGTTTCAACGGCACTTTTCTTTGCATTTTCAAGATAGAACTGAGTATCGTTTGTATTAAGTACCCCTAAATGAGGAATAAGGATTTTTTCTATTTCAAGGCCCTTAAGCTTGTCTATTGATTCGAGTGTCAGTCTGTATCCGACGAGATATGAAGGTATTATGTTTTTGTGGCCGTCATATACTCCCAGAGTTTCGCTTGATATCAGCATTTTTTCACTCTCAAGATAAAATCCGAAAGAGCATTTTGTGTGTCCCGGCAGGTGTATTGCGCGTAAAGTTATGTCACCCGCATTTATTATATCATTGTCCTGTACCGTTATATCGACTTTAAGATTATCAATAAGATCGTCGTACTCGTATATTTGGGCTGTAGCGGCAGCTTTTCTATCAAGCTCTCTCATAAGTGCTCTGGCAGAGGGCTTTTCGAAAATCTTCTTCGTATATTCTCCCGCAACTATCTGTGCCTCGGGATATACGGTCAATATATAAGGGCTTCCCAGAACATGATCGTAATGAGAATGGGTAAGAAGTATGTATTTAAGTTTCCTGTCTTTGAGATAGTCTCTGATCTTGTTTGCAACATTGTATCCGGTAAAAGCAAATCCTGTATCAACAAGAACGGAGGTTACGCCGTCGTCAATGAGAAAAGCGCTGTCTCCCATTATACTCCTCATATCGGTTATTTTTATCATTTGATCACCACCTTGCATTTATTATACCTCGATTATTCATGACTATCAATAGTTATATAAATATATCTGTCAAATTGCACATTTGCGTGACTTATAAATTTGCACAAAAAATAATAAAAGTATTGCAAAAAGGCAGACAATATGCTAAAATATGTAAGTCTTAAAACACTGTTAAGATATTGTTTCAGAAAAAAGTTCTGATAGAAACTTTTTTTGTTTTATAAATTAAAAAACGGGAGATATCCGAAAATGAATTTTTTCAAAAAAGCACTTGCAAGTTTTATAGCTATGATACTGTTCTGCTGTAGCTTTTCAGCTTGCCTTACAGTTTCTGCGGCAGAGATGGGCACGTATGACAATCCTGAAAATGCAAATGACAGGTATTTTTCAGCAGCACAGTGCTATCTCATAAATACAGACCTTGCAGCAGGCGATGAGGACGGATATTGGTATGTTTTTACTGCAGATAGTGCAGGTGTTGTGTGTATAGATGCTACGGCAAAGGATGCAAACGGAAACGATACAAATTCCTATCAGGTAACTGTTGAGTGCTCGGGACGTACATACTATGCATTTGAAGAGATATATGCGAGACCCATTACTCCGTTTAGGGTAAAGAAAGGCGACGTTGTCAAGATACATTTTACAGCAACTCCCGATGCCAATGGTGCATTTCCTAAGCTCAAGATATACGCTAATATAGCTACTGTGTACGGAAATGATAATGCTCCCATTAATGTGAAAAGTAAAGAAGGATTTATAGCATATATTCAGGCTGATAGGAGTGTTGTGTATCAGGATGGAACAAGCGGCGGCCTTTACGGAGGCAAGGGAATAGTAGTTGAGGGATTAAATGATGTTATAAGTGTAACAGAGGTCACTGTAAACAGTGTCGTATATACAGATA
Organism: Candidatus Avispirillum sp.; assembly: GCA_045636685.1. Lineage (GTDB taxonomy): Bacteria > Bacillota > Clostridia > Oscillospirales > CAG-272 > Avispirillum. The sequence goes on from JAZTXZ010000065.1 coordinate 21,021, forward strand.
CTGATAAAGACGGAAAAATTGAGCTTATGCTTCCCGGAGATCCTTCTGCCATGATACCTCTCCATCCGATCGTAACTATCTACAACGGCTCAAAAACAGATGCTAAGTATGTAGTAAGGCTTGTTGATGATGCATCAGAAAGCTCAACTCCTCTCGTGTGTGACCATAATCTTGTTCATTTTTCGAAGATAGAGCCTTGCCATAGAGATGGTACTGCTGAATATTGGTACTGCTCCAAGTGCGATACATATTACTCCAATCAAGAAGCAACTGCGATCACAGACGTAGAAAAGCTTATTCTTCCTGCAGATCGTGATGCTGAATATAGTGCGGCAGTAGAAGCAAGCTGTTCTGCAAACGGTGTGCTGGCTCATTGGCACTGTCCCGAATGTAATGAGTATTATCTTGATGAATCCTGCAGTGCAGCCGTTGAGTACAGCAGCCTTCTTACAGATAAGATTTCCCATGAATCTGAGTATTCCGAAACATTGACAGAATCAACCTTTACAGAGAAAGGAACTGCCGTATATATTTGTACGGTATGCGGTGAAGAAGAGATAAAAGAGCTTCCTTTTCTTGAGCATTGGATTAAGGGCGATATTAATAACGACGGTAAGATCAACGCCGCTGACGGAAATATTCTTAAAAGAATCCTTGTTGGATATTCTGTGGGAATACAGGAAAAGGATGCGGCAGATATGAATAGCGACGGTCTTGTAAATGCAATAGATTCCAACGCTATTAAGCGAGTAGTAACAGGAGCATAAATTATCCCTGATACTATGGGCGCAAGAATGATGTCATAATATTTAGTAATCCACGGATAAAATAAAAACACCGGTTTAACCGGTGTTTTTATTTTATCCCAGAATCGGCGATTCAACAAATTCAACTGTTAAAGAATCAGTAGAGTCAGATTCAAATACTATTATTTCATTTTCGCCATTCTTTAAAAACGGGGCAGGGACATAAAGTGTTTTTTGCGGACCTGCGTTGTTAAAATATCTTCCGATATTCTTTCCGTTTATCATGACAAATCCTTTTGTAAATCCCTCGAGAAGGATAAAGGTATCATGGGGATTGCCGGATATATTCAAGGTTCCCTTAAAAAACGCAGGTGCGCAAGGAATATCTTCGCTTATTGGTTTAAACTCAAGATCGGTAAGATCATCCATTGGAAGGGGATACATATCCCAGCCGAAGTGATACTGGTTTCCGATTCGAACACCGCGAATGCCTTTCTTATCTCTTATCTTCGGGCCATAATTTATCCTGCCCATGTTTTCGCAGAGAATATCGAGACAGACGGATTCATCATTGGTAAGCGGGAAGCCCACATGGGTGTGTTCTCTTGATTCTCTGTCCCAGCGTTCTATCTTGCCAATAGCATTTTGATTTTTATATATTAAAGCTCTGTCGTGTACGGTGTCAATACCAAGCTCCCATCCGTCAGAGGGACCATTCAGCGTTGTTCTGTATAGGGTGTAGCCAAAGTCCTGACCAATGTTTTCCATAAATTTTGGAGCAACAGTGTGTACAGGGGATGAAATTCTTTCCAGATTTTCAAATAGTCCCGCAAAGCGGTTAAGTGAAACTTTTCCATAAGCACATTTTTCGGAGTCTACAGCAGTAAGGCAGGGAAGTTCGCCGTAACGTTCTCCGATAATATTTCTTATAGCATAGTAAAGCTCTGTTCTGTCTCCTGCTTCATTCAGCGGTGCGTTATAATCATAGCTTGTAACAGTAGGTTCGTAAGTTTTGATATGGTTTGCTCCGTTTGTAAAGCCGAAATTTGTTCCGCCGTGGAACATATAGAAGTTGAAAGAAGCGCCGAGATCTGCAAATTCACGAACATCCTCAATTATTTCTTCGGCAGGACGAACGTGATGCTCTTCAAACCAATGGTCAAACCAGCCACACCAATATTCACCGCACATAAGAGGCTGTCCCGGAAACATCTTCTTAAGAAAATCAAGATTTTGAGCAGGCTTAGATCCAAAATTACCTACTGCAATATACCCGTCAAGGCTACCTCCGGAAAGCATCGAATAAGTGGGACCGTCTGAAGTAAAGAAAAGACACTCAATATCATTTTCGTGGTAAATATCAATGATGGCTTTAAGGTAGTCTTTGTCATTTCCGAAGCTTCCGTATTCATTTTCTATCTGAAGCATGAAAATATTACCGCCGTTGACAGCAAGTCTTGAACGGATGCGTCCAAGAAGCTCCTTGTAATAGCGGCGAACCTTTGAAAGGAAGATACAGTCATAGCAGCGAAGCTCCATGTCATTATAGGTGAGAAGCCAGGAGGGAAGACCTCCCATATCCCATTCTGCGCAGATATAGGGACCGGGACGAAGTATCACGTTAAGTCCGAGACTTGCGGCAGTATCTATATATGATTCAATATCAAGCTCGCCGGAGAAATCAAATTCTCCTTCACGGCGTTCATGAAGATTCCATGGGGTATATGTTTCAACGGTATTAAAACCGCATTCTTTAAGTTTCAGAAGTCTGTCATACCAATATTCCCGAGGTATGCGGAAATAGTGCATAGCACCTGATATAACTGTGTAAGGTTTTCCGTCAAGATAAAACTGAGTGCCTTTGTAAGTTAAAATACCCATAGAAATTCTCCCTGCATTTTTTTATATTATACCATAATCGTAAAAATATAGCCATATAAATCGCAAAAATAAAAAAAGCCCCGAAGGGGGAACAAAAATGAAATAACCCTTGTCTGAAGACCTTCTTTACGATCTTTTTTCTCAGTCAAGGGTTATTTCTGTTCACCCTTGATATCTAACATATTTCAACCTCTCTTTCTTAAATTGGGTGAATTGCTTTAATCTGAAATATCTGATTAATTCCTAGAGATAAACCATCTATATAATTCCCGTAAGTGAGAAGCACTTAAATGACGGAATCAATCATTCAGAAGGGAAAACCTATTTTGAAAGCTTTTCTAAAATCATGGCAAATAACTGAAAGAATTAAATCTCCAACTTCACTTGAATAATTTTGATTTCTACTAAATCTTCGAAACCTGATTCACTGTTTTTTGAACTGTAGCTCTCAAAAACCTTTTCTTCTTCGATCTTTAAGATATTCAAAAAACTGAAACTCACAACTACCTGGTAACTAACTTCCTACAGTTTGTTTTTAATCGACTTCCTACTTTCGATTTTATAAATTACTCAGTTTATCATGCCACTCATTTGAGATTTGAGCTTTCTTTTTAGATCTTCATTGGTATCACCCTTTCCTTGGCTATATATTACCACAGATATTTAATGAATGCAATACACGGATTATACAAAGTTCACTAAAATTATTTATATAAATCGCAGAAATAGTGCATAATGACCATTTATGTGTAAAATCAGTATTGACTTTATATAGAGAGATTTGATATACTGAATATGTTGGGGCGATTATAAACTGATTGATATATAAAGAAAAACGGCACGATGTTATCGTGCCGTTTTTTTCAGATGTTTATAAAATCATTGTTTTGGGAAGCGCTTTTATCAGCATTGGCATTCTTAATTTCTTCATACATCATCATTCTTGATCTTTCTTCTGCTTGTTTCTGAATAGATGCCAGAATATGCGGATATTTTTGGAAAATAAGAACCTGGGAATATGTGTGGTCAGGAAGGTCATCCTTTGAAAGCTTTCCGATACGAATGAAACAGAAGATATAAAGGAAAATCAGTAATGCATAAAGTGAAAGAGTTGCAGCAAGACCGCCTACAGTGCAGTAATAGTCATAGAGGCCATGTATAAAAATGGGAATAAGAAGACTGAAAACAAGATGTTTTCCGGGAGAGAATTCAAATGCAAATTTATCGATAAGACCGTTTCTTTTGAGACGAATCTCTTCTTTTTTTGCCAGTGAATACATATGCCACATACTGTAATTGCATCCCATAATAACGGCGAAGAACATATGGCCGGGAACAGACATTATAGCTCTCATAAGTGCATTGAGCCAACCGTATTCAAGGACATAGAGCACATTTTCGAATGCAGCAAAGCCCAGAGATACGAAAACCGCATATACAACACCGTCAAAAAGACTGTTGAAGTTCTTGTTGTTACGTGTAACGAGGAACATAACAAGCCATTTGAGACCCTCTTCGACAAGCGCGATACCAATGAAATTGCTGATAATATGATACATGGTATATGTAGCGGAATCAAGCACCAATGTATCGCCTTCCATTGTACCGAACAAGGAAAACACACTGTTTATGATACTGTCAAGTGCACTTTCAATAAGAGATGCAGGGAAACAGATGGCAACACCAAGGGCTAAAAGCAAAAGAAGAAGGCCGACAGGCTCCTTTTCCACACGGTCTTTTGTGTAAATAAAAATACAAAGAACGATGGCAGGGAAAAGCGCGGCACATACGAGAAGGATATCATTAATTCCCATAAATACCTCCGATAAATTTTTTCATAATTATACACGATACTGTAAGTAAAGTAAACAGCTTTATGAAAAGAAAAATATTGAAAAGTATTGTCGAAGGTTGTATAATCAAAATACAGTAGTCTATAGGAGAGAAGATAATGTATTCTTTTGATGCGGTTCATGCAACTTGTGAGTGCGTGAAATGGATAAGAGATTTTTTTGATAAAAACGGTAAGGACTGTAATGCGGTTCTTGGTATATCAGGAGGTAAGGATTCTTCCCTTGTTGCAGCACTTTGTGTTGAGGCTCTTGGCAAGGACAGGGTGATCGGAGTCCTTATGCCAAACGGTGAACAGAGTGATATAGATTATGCATACGGTATTTGTGAGCATCTTGGGATCAGATATCATGTGGTAAATATCAAATCTGCTTATGATGCAATTGTTGCAGAACTTGAAGAAAACTGTCAGCTTACAGAACAAGCCAAGGTGAATCTTTCACCGAGAATAAGAATGTCTTGCGTATATGCTGTCAGCCAGTGTAATAATGGCAGGGTTGCAAATACCTGTAATCTCAGTGAGGATTGGGTTGGGTATTCAACAAGATATGGTGACTCGGTGGGAGATTTTGCTCCTACATCCTGCTTTACGGTAACAGAGGTAAAGGAGATGTCGGCATATCTGGGAATCCCTGAAAAGTATTATAATAAAGTTCCTTCAGACGGACTCTGCGGAAAGACCGATGAAGATAATCTCGGGTTCACATATGCTTGCCTTGATGATTATATCAGAAAAGGAATCGAACCGCCGCAGGAGATAAAAGAGCGAATAGACAGGCTTCATAGGATGAATCTTTTTAAGCTCAGCTATATGCCCGTATTTGAATACAAGGGTAAAGAGTAACAGTATTATTTGCTGCATTTTATGAGAAAAAATCCCCTGCAAAACAGAAACTGATCTGTTTTGCAGGGGGCTTTTATGTTATTCTGCCTTAAGTGTATTCTTGCGCTTAATCTTTTTTACTGTCTTTACAGTAATAAGTGCTATAACTCCTGCGATGATAACAATCAAAATGAGAATAATGTATGTAAATATATTCGCATTTTTAAGAAGCTTTACGGGATTGTAGCTTTTGTAAACTATCTTTCTTCCGTCAGTGCTTGAATACTTTGCATCCATTTCACCGTCCATCTCAAGGAGGTAAGAAGCAATTGCATACCATTCCTTTACGGGATCACCTTCACTGTCGCGGACAACATAGTTAACAAGCTTGTCTGCGCTGATGGGGTTTCCTTCTGCATCTCTGGGAGTAATCTTAAGGATACCCTTTGATGTATCCTCAACACTGCCGAGCATCTGTCCGGCATACATGCCTGTAACAACACGATAGAGCTTTTCGTCATCGATCTCTTCAAGAGTACCGTCGTCGCGGCGAAGCATAGCATAATCGACCTTATTAAAGATCATGCGTGCCTTGTTAAAAGAATACTTAACGCCTGAGAAATAAAGCTGAGCAGATTTCATAAGAGGCTGAACGGAGGCATCGACTTCAAAAGCATTTTTCAGATCTTTGCCGGTAATGTATACAGCAATAAGTTCGCCTTCAGTTCCAACGCCAAGTGACGCAGCGTTGAAAACATCTGAAGTGGTAATTTCACCGGTGGGAAGACTTTCGCGAACAACTCCTGCCGCCGTAAGGGCTACATCTACAGGCTCGCCGGAAGCTTTTTCAACAGCCCATTTGTATGCATCGGAAAAGATGTTGCAAACTGCACTTTCGTGTTGTTTTGCTTTAACTTCTTTAACAGTTTCGAATTTGTAAGGGTTGTTAACCAGAACCTGATCAAATGTGACGCCGTATTCGGAAAGGTAATCAGCTTCAACATTTGCCTTGAAGTCTTCAACGAGACCTGCAATATTATCATTTTCAGGGGTGTTTTCGTTGATGGGAATAAGTTCGTATCTGTCAAGTTCAGCAGTACCGTCATCTGAAATATCAAGCTCTGCAACACCGAGGTATTTGCCGTAATCTGCAGCAGATACAATGTAGGTGCCGTTTACTTCAACAGCTTCTGTAAGTGTTGAGTGTGTATGGCCTGAAATGATGAGATGAATGCCGTTTGTGTTTTTTGCAAGCTCGTAGTCTTCGCCCTTTCGCTTTTCTGTTCCTGCGTGTGAAAGACAGATAACAACGGGTTCTTTTCCGTATTTCTCAAGGCATTCAGCTTTGGCTGCGTCCACTGTTTTCTGTGCTGTAACAGCGGGATCGAGGAACTTCATTCCGGAGTTGGGTGCGCAGTCATCAGCGTCGAGTCCGAAAATGCCGAATACAGCAAAGTAAACTCCGCCGCGCTCTAATATAACATAGTCGCGTACTCCGTAATTGTCAAAAGCATCGGAAACAATTTTGTTGTAACCGTCTTCGCCCTTTTCAGGGGGAAGATAGTTTGATTCGACAATGTAAGGAAGTTTATCTCCCGAAGCTTTTGCGGCATTGAGCATAGATGCAAGTCCGTCCTGCAGATAATCATATTCATGATTGCCGAAGGTGGTAACATCATAACCCATAGCACCCATAATGCGAAGCTCTATGGCACTTGTAGCATAGGCAGTCTGGAAAAGAGAACCCATGGAAAAATCGCCCGCATCGACGAGAATAGCATTGGGATCTTCTTTCTTCTCTTCGTCTATTGCGTGCATAAGGCGCGCATAGCCGCCGTATTCGCCGCCCTCATCGGATCGTGAAGGGAGCAGATGGGAGTGGAGATCGTGCGTGAAAAGAACAGTGACCTCATCTGTGTCATTTTCGGCAAATACACCGATACATAGAGATAAGATAAATACTGTTGCGAGGGTGATAGCGGAAAATCTTTTGATAAAATTCTTCATAGTCAACTCTCATAAAAATAATTTTAAGAATTATAACATAAATTTACAGTAAATTCAACTGTATCTAAACTAAAAGATGTAGAAAATATATTTTCCTTATGCTATAATCATAAAAAAGAGAGGTGAAAAAGGTATGCGTAAGGATTTCGGAAAAAAGACATGGTTGTATCCTATGCCTGTATTTATTGTGGCTGCATACGATAAGGACGGTGTTCCTTGTTGTATGAATGCGGCCTGGGGAGGCATATATGATACAAATATGATAATGGTTTGTCTTGCGGATGACCATAAGACAACAAAGAATATAACAGAAAGCGGAGCTTTTACCGTAAGTATTGCAGACGCCGATCATGTGACAGAAGCAGACTATGTGGGCATTGTATCCGGAAACAGCGTTCCCGATAAGATGGACAGAGCAGGTCTTACAACTGTTAGATCTCAGTATGTAAATGCACCTGTTATAAATGAGTTTCCCATGACGGTTGAATGTAAGCTTATAAAATTCAATGAAGACGGAATCTGTATAGGAGAGATAGTAAACGTTTCGGCAGATGAAAAGGTTCTTGGAGATGACGGGCTTATCGATCCGGAAAAGCTTGGTGCTGTCACATACGATCCTGTAAGACATACATATATAAAGCTTGGAGAAAAGGTAGGATGCGCGTTCTCCGATGGAAAGAAGCTGAAATAAAGAATTATTCATATCCTGCATGAAAATGATGATATTCTTAAAAACCCAAGGGGCTGTTTTTATAACAGCCCCTTGGGTTTTTAATGGGCAGTAATTTTTATCTTTTGGCTTATGCATTAATAACATATTTTTCTTTCATTTCCAGCTATTTGTTTTTATGCTGAGATAAAAAAGGAATATATTTATGTTACTTGCGGAAAATGAATCTGTAAGGATGTGATAATATGAAATCTGTATGGTCGGAAAAATCAGATTTTCCTTCTTTTCCTGTTCTTGAAAGGGATATAAATATTGAGGTCCTGATAGTAGGAGGAGGTATTGTAGGACTTTTGTGCGCATTAAAGCTAAAAGAAGCAGGCATAGATTGCATACTGGTCGAGTCCGAAAAAATATGCAGTGGTATAACTCAAAACACTACTGCAAAAATAACAGTACAGCACGGACTCATATACTCAAAATTAATAAAACAGCGGGGAAAGGATGTAGCACGGCTATATTTAGAGGCAAATGAAAATGCTCTCGCAGAGTATAAAAGATTATGTGATAATATAGATTGCGACTTCACAGAGAGAGACTCATATGTATATTCGCAGACAGGAAATGTGCAGATCAAAGAAGAAGCCGAGGCGCTGAGGTCTCTCGGTAAAGACGCACAGCTGTGCCTTCCGGAAGATTTACCGATTAAAATTGCAGAGGCGGTATGCTTGCGAGGGCAAGGACAGTTCGATCCCTTGAAGTTTTTATCAGAGATATCAAAGGGGCTACCTATCTATGAAAATACAAAATTTGTTGAGATACGGAATAATACTGCCATAACAAATCACGGGGCTATTAAATTTAAAAAAGTAATAATAGCAACTCATTTTCCCGTTATAAATAAACACGGCGGATATTTTTTGAAACTGTATCAGCATCGTTCATATGTGATGGCTCTTGAGGGAGCGCCTCTGTGCCGTGGGATGTATGTTGAAGACAACATTGACGGAATGTCTTTTCGTTCCTTTGGCGAACTTTTGTTGATCGGCGGCGGAGGGCACAGAACGGGAAAGTCGGGCGGTGGATACAGTGAGCTTGAGGCATTTGCAAATAAGTATTATCCTATGGCAAAAATCAAAGCAAAATGGGCGACCCAGGACTGCATGAGCCTTGATGGAGTACCTTATATAGGCAGATATTCAAGGGAAACTCCGGAAATGTTTGTTGCTACGGGATTTAATAAGTGGGGAATGACGTCATCAATGGTTTCAGCAGAAATATTGTCAGATGCAGTGCAGGGAAGAGAGAGCAAATATAATGCAGTCTATTCTCCTTCAAGAAGCATTTTAACGCCCCAGCTTGGAAAGAATGCATTAGAATCGCTTCTCGGAATCATAAAACCGACTATGCCGCGATGTCCCCATATGGGATGTGCTCTGAAATATAATCCCTATGAGCATTCCTGGGATTGCCCTTGCCACGGCTCAAGATTTACAGAGGAAGGGAATCTTATAGATAACCCAGCTACTGACGATAAAAAATCAATAAGCAAATACAAAGAAAAACGTTAAATACTTTTGAATCTGTCCGCAAAAACGGACATCAGAAAATACTTGCTTTAAAGAAAAAGTACACGAAAGAAAATTTATTTTTTCGGTACTGTAAAAGAAAAAGGAATCTCCGTCAGAGACGGAGATTCCTTTTTTTGATAACAGTAAAACACAGTCTGTTCAAGTGATGTATTATGTACAAGATTTGTGGGGAATTTTGGTATTTCATTGGCGAAATGTTTGGAAATAATGTCATAATTTGTTGACTAATATTTGAAAATATGTTAATATACACTATATATATTTATTTTTAGGAGTGTGTGCGATGAAGCGGTCTTTAAAAGTACTTTGCGTTTTACTTGCCACAGTTATATGTGTTTTGCCTCTGATTCCTTTTGTGAACGGAGCTTCTGTATTTCAGCGTCAAAAAAAGAGTATATATCTTGTTCTTGACGATTCTTTCAGTATGGTAAATCGCCCGACATACGATGCAAATTATTCATTGCAAACTCTTCTTGCGATGACAGATAAAAACGATTCTGTCAAGCTTTATTTCTTGAATGAAAAATTTGGCTTGTCCGGAAATATCGAGATGTCCAAAAAGGACAATGATATGCTCTCAAAGGTACATGATAAATATCCTGAGCCTACAGGCGGTACTCCTTATACGAGTGTTCAAATTGCTCAAAAGGAATTGACAGCTGCAGCATCCGAGGGAGATGAGACCGATTATTGGCTTGTCGTATTTACAGACGGAGAGTTTTCAATGCCTGCAGGATTGACAACTGAAAATGATCTTCAGACTTTCGCAGATAAAGAGCTTGCAAATGGAACTAAACCCAATGTTTTGTATATTACTGTCGGTGGTACAAGTATTAGTAACGGTAATCGTGATAATCTCCACGTTATAGACCACACCAGTATTATCACTGCCATGACTGATGCGGCAAAGGTAATATCCGGCCGAATCAATGTTGAAAATGTTAATTATTCCGCAGACGGTAAAGAGCTTACTTTCTCGTTGCCTTATCCTGCTAAGAATATCATCGTATTAACTCAGAATACCCGTACAAAGATTACAGATTCAAAGGCAGCATCCGATCTCAATATATCGGAAAACTATACTATCACCTATCCGGAACCCGGCTATGGACTGGATAAATCTACTGTATGCTTCATAACAGAGAAGAATAACTCCAGCATCGGCTCCGGAGAAGTTACTCTCAAATTTGATAAAGGATTAAATCCTCAAAATACTACTGTACTATTTGAACCTGCCATAGGAATAGTAGCACATTACTATAACAGTGACGGTGCCGAGGTTGATCCCAAGGATCTGTACATCAGTGAGAATTGCAGAATTGAATTTACGATCTGTGACAGTGAGACCAAGAAGCCGCTTGATATCGGAGCTTTCGGAGGCAATGTAAAGTATTCTTCCGAAGTGGATGGAATTAAGGCAGATTCAAATGTCCGTGAATTCACCATCAATAAAGACGAAATTGAAATAGTTCTTTATGCCGAGATGCCCGATGGCTATATTCTGGAAACAAGACAAAAATATAATTTTGAAGTAAGCAGAATCATAACATTCACGCTTTCAAACGGAGGTAAGTTTAAAGCTGATATTACCGAGTTGAAAAATGCGGAGGGCACACGCGCCGATATCCTTATAAACGGAGCGAGTATTTCATCCGCGGAGTTGAAGGATTTTGAACTCGATATTGAAGGAGAAAACAGTTTCGTTTCAAATTTCGATATTGAGAAGGATGAGAAAAATGGTGGTTTCATAATCCATCCCAAAAAGGGCTGGATATCGCCCCTTACACCTAAAGATAAAACTTATAAAGTAAACCTTACCGATAAATCAACCGGTAAAATCTATACCGCTGACCTTACAGTAGAAATTACTGGCCCGAGAAATTGGATCCCGATTATTGTTTTTGTTCTCATAGTTGCTCTTATTGTATATCTCATAATAGTATTTGCAACAAAGACATATTTCCCGAAAAATTTGAGATTTGTGCTGTATTTGAATAAGCCTGATTCGGGAGCCAAAGGTAAGCATGGAATTAAATATACACTAGGAAAGATTTATTGGAATGAATTTACGAAGTGCTTTAAAGGTAATTTTACCTTTTTTGTACATCTGTTCAAACAGCTGCTCCCCAATACAAGGCAATGTGTAACTTTGTACGGTATAGGCAGCAGGGGGTATTATGACCAAATTACGATCATAGCTAATCTTTCAACTGTTGTATATGCCGAAGATAAAACTTTGAAGTATAATGAAACCAGTAAAAAATTCAGTTCGGAATATGATGTGTATAACAGCAATTTCATTAAGATCATGGGCGCTGAAAATCTGACAAAAAAACCGAAATCAAAGGAAAAGCCTCGTTATACAATAGATACAGGAAATGTACTGGTCAGAAAGAAAGTTTCATCTACAAATAGTAAAGTATATCTTCACATTACCAGAAAAACAAAAAAGAAATTAAATAAATAAGTTTGTGATTAAAAGGAGTAAAAAAAAATGAGTGCACCTCAAATTGTTGAAATCAGTAATACCCGTCCAAGACAGGTTCTTCTTGTAGGATTGGGAGGCGTTGGCAGCAGAACAGTAGATACGATTCTGTCCGTAATGCCTGATGAATATAAGCCCTACACAACTGCTGTTGCAATTGATACCGATGTTGGCGACCTTGATAAGAGACTGACATATATCCCCAGAGAAAACAGAATATCCTTGGGCACAAATCCCAAGAACGGTCAGTCCATAACAGTTGGTAATTATATAAGAAATCATCCGGAAACGGAAGAGTGGTTCCTTAAGGGAGAGCGCGTTGACCTGGTAAAAAAGAGAAATACCAAGGAGGGCGCAAAGCAGGTAAGAATGGTTTCCCGTATCGCTCTTGCTGCCACCGATGAATACTGCGGTATGACAAAGAAGCTTGAGGATGTGCTTCAAGGACTGAATAAGGCAGACGGAACTACGATCAGCAGCGGACTCCTTGTTCTGGTAGTTGCCTCCGTTGCAGGAGGTACCGGTGCAGGTACTGTGCTTCAGTTCCCCCTTTATCTTGAGCAGGCGCTTTCAAGATCATTCCAGGATGACAGCATTCAGATAGAATGTGCTATGCTTCTTCCCAATATGTTCAGCCATGTTCATACTTCTCAGAATGCTGCGTCTGCCCGTGCAAATGCATATGCTGTTGTACGTGAACTTATTTCCATGAACAGCAGAAGACTTAAGAGAGGAGATATTCTTCCCGGCTGTGACTTTGGTAAAAAATCAGAGAATATTTCTCCTTATTCCAGAGTGTATTTCTTTGATGATTGCAGCATTTCCGGCGATACCATAATGACTGACCTTGATCGCGTATATGTTCCCAAAACAGCCAATGCCCTTAATGAATATCTCTTCGGTGCGGCAAAAGGTAAAATTACAAGCGATCTTGATAATACTTTGCAGGCAGTATATGAATCTGAAGGTGCAGCTATATTCTCCGCTTTGGGTTCTGCAGTGCTTGATTATCCCAGGGCTACATATACTCAGTATGTGATTGGCAAGTGGATAACAAAGGTTATAGCAAGGGATTGGAGATATGTTGACGAAAAAGTAAATAATCGCTATGCCGAGATCATAAAGAATGCTATTGAAAACGGAACAGGAAAGCCTAATAAAGAAAAAACAAAAAGAGCTCTCTACCTTGATATAGTAGGCCGCGAGGATACTCCTTTCTTTAAGGAGATCAAAAGATCTTATTTTGTATCTGAAGGTGCGGATGATGAATATGATGAGGATGCTGAAAAGTTAAGCCTTGCACAGTTGTTCTGGAATCGTTGTGAAAATCATCTCAGAGACGAGGTGAACAGAAATACAAGATTTACAACTGCAAAGATTGAGCTTGAAAATAATCTCGTTGAAAACGATGTAGGCACATTTATTGACAATTTGAAAGAAATTGAGCAGTCAGGCGCTGCACTTCAGTCTGTGGGCTCGCAGTATGAGATGGATGTAGTACGTCCTATGGAAGCTCAGAATGATGTTTTCTATACATCCCGTAATCGTGTTGAGAAGCATCTTTTCACCTTCCTCAAAAAACATAAGCTTCATCCCATAATGCTCAGATATTTCCTTTGCGAACTTCAAAAGCTTGCTATGGAAAATTCCGTATTCAATACAGAAGAGTTAAACACTCAGGATTTCAAGGAGCTTAAAACTAAAAGAGATCGCAGAGAACATGCAATAAATCAATCTGCCAAATTAGATGAAAAAACTGTAAGAAACGTCATTGCAAATTTCGCACAGTATCTTGTTGCTGACCTTGATGAGTATATCAAGGAGTTAGAGGATATGTTCATGTGCCTTGATTCTGTAATCGGTACATTTGAGACAACTTCCAGAAAGTCTCTTGAGAATCTTACCTTTAGTAATCCTCAGACAGGCGCTGTGCTTTCAGGCGGTTCTCTTTCCATGAGATATGTATGGAAGCGTATCGAAGATGAGATGAGTAACGGTGCTGATGTGTTCACTGTTGATGAAGAACTGAACAACAAGCTTCATGAACTAATATATAAAGCATTTTATGGCAGAGTGGGCGACATTCAGTCGTCAAATGGCAACAGTGATGAAGGATTCAGAGTAAGAACCAAATATGAGACTATTCTTGCAAGAGAACTTCAGATATATTACTCAAGAATGCTCAATGACAGATATTCCAATATATTCCCCAGTGATGTATTTGATGCGGCAAGAGTTGAATGCGGTCTCAGAAATGCATATAAGGAGCAGCGCAGTCGTGTTGATGATCCCGGTAAATTCACTGAGCAGGTGTTCATTGATAGGGGCGGAAGACCTTTGAATTTCGCAACTGAAATTGAGGCACCTGCAGGAATGCAGGATGATGCAAGATATTTGACAGCATTGCTTAATGCAACTATAGCAAATTCTAAACCCTACAGCGGACGTCTTAAGGATTATATCGATGTAAGCACAGATCAGTACGGAAATACAGACGGTATAAGAACAGACGTTATTGTTAATTCAAGATTGCTTCGTACAGAGGCTGATCCTCATAACCTTGATGAATTCGGCGTTGCCAAAGAACGCAGAATCGAGGAGGAGTTTATAGACGGCGTAAGTGCAACCAGCGTTATGGGTACCGATATACAGACTACTTATGTGGACAGCGGTATCTCTCTTAATCAGATCAAGATTGTAACTTCAATCAGATCATTACAGCCCTTCAACTTCGTTGCATTCCTTCCTTCTGACGATGATAAGCATTCTCCCACCAATGGTAAGACTTATTTTGAGTCATACAGAGAGGCAGTTAACGATATTCCGGTAAAGAATAATGTGATAACACCTCATCTCCATCGCAATTGGCATCTTGCTGATATGCTGGATGATATTACCGATGCACATACCAATACATATAACAGAAGTGCAGCTGAAGCTTTTGTGCTTGGATTTATTTTTGATATTATCAGAGTCGGAAGTGACTGTGTTGTTGAAATAGGAAAGCTCCATAATCCTTATTTCTCAAGAATTTTCGGAGATATGGGTATTAAGCAGTTTGTTCTCCTTGATAAAGTTGCACATGCTTCCGTTGATAACAGCATAAAGCTTGAAGGATGTGAGGTAGGTGCAAAGCGAGATACAGTAAATGCAGTTCTTGTGGAGATTTATAGTCTTCTTGCATCAACTGATAATCTTAGGGATGCGATCTTCGGTTATGCAACCGAGCAGTTTAAAGAATATTCTATTAAAAAAGATGTTCAGTTTATCAGAAACTGTATCGAAGATGAGAATATTTCCAACGTTATGTACAACTGTATTCTTGACGTAATTGACGGCTATTATCAGGGAACCCGTCAGCTTCCTTACAAAGAAGCGTTCCGTGGCGAAACCAATACAGATTATATGGTTAAGGCAGTATTTAAAAATCTCTATGAGATGTGCAACCTGTTCAGCAACGAAATTTCTGCTGTTAAGACTATTTACGAAAAGTTTGTAGATAAGCTTTATGATGATTGCTTCTGTGAGGGGGTAGCAGAGAATATGATCGTTGAATCGCTCGATGAATATGATGAATTAGCAGCAATAGCTAATTCGGTTAACAAGAATAGCGGAACACAGAGTAAGCCTTTTTCTCCCAACGGTACTTTCAGTCGCAAGAATGCAAAAGATATTTTTAATCAGCTTATAAACGAATAAATTTAAGGATACCAACTTATGGAAGAACTCAAAACAGTTGTTATTGTAGACCGCAGAATCTACGAGAAAATCCAACTGTATAGAAGTTTTCTTGAGAGAAGTGAGTTCGAAACTCAATTGTCCGAAACCCGATTCATATGTGAAGATACAGCTGAGGACTTGTCCTCAGCTGTATCAAATAATATTACGAATTATTTATTTCTGTACGGGTTGATAGACGGTGATGAGTATAGGATTCATCGTGATTTGATTATCGATAAGATGAAGAACTATCCCAACTCAAACTTCTATATGATTTTCTGCCAGAATCTGCTTAACGATGAGCCCTATGACAATATTGAAAAAGTTAAAGGCTTAGTCTGCAAACCTTTTTGTATAGGAATAGTTGAGGGGGGCGATTTGTCCGATGAAGAAGCTGCTGAAAATCTTCGTTGTGTGAAGCTTTTGTCTCTTGCTATGGCGATATGTTCGTATAATGATGGCCCCGGAGGGTGCTATGCTCCCGAATACTATTATGTAACAGCTACAATAGATGTTAATTGTACGAATGTGTTTTACGCTGCATCCTATGAATTAAGTAAGTTTGCTGAGTCAATTAATAATAAAGTTCAGCAAATCAATGGGCTTGAAGCCAGCGCTGATAGCATTGCAAAGGAAAAGCCCCACATGTGTACGGGAAACTATGCAGATGCCTCTCAGGCGCTTGAGTCATTGTCGCTACGTGGCTTTTCCGAATATTCGGATATGAGTGCTATGCGTCGCGAGATGGAGTTCTTGGGTAAGAAATGCGTTACTGTATATGATGATAACATTGCTTCGAAAATAAACACAGCACGTTGCGGGCTTGCATTTGCTGAAGAAAAAATCAAACCGACATACGATGTAAATAATAACGGCAATATTTCTGTAGATGTTGATTATAATCTTGCCAATAGCTATATGTCTATAACGGAAGCCGATGAGGATCAGGTTGCTTCTCCGGATGAACTGCTTGCTCGTCCCGATAATAATATGGGATTTAATGTTGCGATGCTGCGTTCAGCTTTGCCTCTTGCAAAGGAATTAGAGAAGTCTCAGTCAACTCAGCCGAAAAAAATATTGCCAATTACCTTGGGTATACTCCTGCTTTTTGCAGTGTCAGCTGCATCGGCATATATAGTAAGATATTTTATGTCAGGACTGACAGGAGTTGATATGACTGATATCTTGCTTACAATTTGTATTCCTGTTGCTGTTATACTTTTGATTACTGTAATTGCTTTTTGTATAAGCATATTTCAGAAGAGACAGAAAAAGCAAATATTTAAAGGGCTCTATTCAAAGATTTCAGCCTTTATAGAAAATACCAAAGATGTTTGTTTGAAAATAAATCAATATATAGATAAATATCTTACCGTTTATTTTAATTATCACATCAAGTATAATCTGATCCGAGAGTGTAACGAAAAGGCAGAATATTTGAAAAAGGATATTCTTGCTATTCGCAAAAAGAGCATTCCTTATGAGGATCTTGTAACTACAATGTGCCTTTTAAATAAAGCGGACATTCCTTATCCTCAAAATAAGGTAGATGAAAACGGAAGTATTGTAAGAACTGTATCTGAAGAGATCATACACAAAATCAAAGAAAGCTCATCTGATGATAATACCGGTGCAGATGAGCCTCAGAGGCTCTTATCTCCATGGATGACATCCGTGGTAATTGAAACCGGTAGCTTTATTCCAAAAGAAGAGGAGAGCTGATATGAAACCTATTATATTGTTAATATTGGTATGTATAATTGAATTTCTGTTAGCTCCGAAAAAAGAGTATAGATACCGAAATATCGATTCTTTGATTGCAGCATTTTTTGTATGGATGGTTGAGATTATTTCTGATATTTTGATATCAATAATCTATCCTGATCTTCAAAATGTTGAGTTATTCTTCTATCTTGTAATTGCAATACAGGCAATAATCATTATAGGAACTAAACTGATCTCCAAAAGCAATGATTCCTTGGTTAAATACGGAATTCCTCCTAAATACACTGAAGGATTTCGATCTTCTTTTATAGGTGGATTCTACGATTTTGATAAAAGTACTCCCATAGTTTATTCCAAAGGTTTTGTCAATCCTTTGGGAATATCGGTTTTGTGCAGTACTGTCATTCTTGCATGTGTCTTCGTATGGCAATCCTATACTTATGATTTGTCAGGAAATACATTGCTTCTTCCTTATTCTTATGCAGGATTGCTTTCCATTTTGGTTGAGTTTGCGGTATTTTGTCTCGGTGAATCAAAATGGGAGAATCTTCTTAAAAGATACAGAAGCCGTAAGAATTGCACCAATAAAAGAGAATATGCTAAATCAAGATATTCAGCAGTTGAAAAGTATGGCTATATATTTCTGAAAAACTTTATATATGAGCCTATGAGTATCAACAGGGCTACTAAGTTCAACTGGAAATCGGATGCATTTAAAAGTTCAATAGTATACTATAATTTTAGTGATCATTCAGAAAGTGAATATACAAGCCAGGAGCATAATGCTGCACTTGAATCATTCATTTCGCTTAATAATCTCAGGGTTAACGAGTACTATGTTGCTGCTTACAATCTTATAGACCGAGATCAGAATGTTTTGATCAAGACACCTTCATATGTTGAGTTTGAGCCTTATCTTGTTTCAATGATAAAGCTCAAAGTTGCAAAAACACAAAAGGTTGTAATGATAGTGAGCAATGATGAGAAAAAGCAGGCCATTGTTCAGAAGATCAAAGGGGCATTTAACGAGTATTTTGGTTTTGACAGTATTCCTCTTATCACTGAGATCGGTGAATATGCGGATATAGAAGAGAGGAAAGCAAAACAAAAAAAGGCTCCTGAGCCACGCAGTGCTCGATCACATCTTGATGCAATTATTCAGAGTAATATCATCAAAGAAGAAGAGCCGGTCATACCCATAAAGTCTCCGGATGTTGTTATAGCAACATCAGAGGATGTATGTGATCCTGAATATATAGAGCATATAAAAACAATCGTTAAGAATCTTGGCTTGATAGTATATTACGATTTTGGCGATTCTGTCCAGGAAGAAACACTTTTTGCCAAAATAGTTCATGCTGTTCTTGATTATGACGATAAAGTGCCTACACTCTATATGTCTGACGGATTTTTCGATCTGGAGCAGGTCGTAGATAACTTTTTTTCAAAGAGAAATCTGTATAGGATCGTTGTTCCGAGAAAACCTTCGAAAGAAAGCTATATAACCGGTTGGAAATCGGAAACTTTAGCTGAGATTCAATCCAGGACAGAACCGGATGCATCAAGAAATATCGGCAATCATATCCCTGTTCTGTACGATTGTACAGGTCATACACAAAATGACATGATGATCGTAGAGGACGAATATGACACTTATGCTGAGAATATGTCCAATTTTTCCGGTTCTAATATTGCACATCGCTTTGACCATCATGTTGGATGGACAGATGTTATTGGTGGAAACAGTGTGATTTGTTCTGTTTCGGACACATATAACAATGCAGCTCATACATACTTAGCTATGCAGGGTGTAGGCGAAGCAAGTGAATATATCAATATAATTTCAAGACCATATCTGCTCAGAAACTATTTGATGTATCATTTGAGATATTTTGCTTTAAACCCCGGAGTGTTGTCATCATATTCACCAGGAATGATCAAAACTTCTCGTGCAATATCTTATGAGGCCGTCATCAAGGCTTTCATAACCGGATGTACTGAAGAACAGATAGAATTGTACATCCAGCAGACATCTCTCCCTGCCATCGGAACACCTGAGGAAAGACTTGAGTCACTTGTTAAGTGTGCTTTAGGCGGGAAGGCTTCTGTAGCTCCAATAATTACAAAGGATAGTAAAGAACGTTATTATATCGATAAGGATACCTATTCCTGCATTATAGAAAAGAGCGGGTTGATAGAAAAAATCGAGTTTGTTAATAATAATCAAACTTTTCTTCGTAACAGACGGGATTACAGCTATTTGATACCTCATCAGAAAATTGTTATCAACGGTATTAAATATACAGTAGAGGCTATCAAAGGAAATCGTGTTGAGATCACTGACTCAAATATTCGAGAGCCTATGTACATTACAAGACCTGTGCGTACTTGTAATATAAGAGTACAAGAGGAAGAGAACTATGGAAACATAATACAGAACAGCAGTGATACCTCTATTAGCTTCAAAAGATTTGTATGTGATGTTTCTCTGGACGTATATGGCACTATCATATTTAAAAACAGCTATCATCCGTTCTTTGATGATGAAAGATTTGATTATCAAAAATCATCCGTAAAACAACACAGAGAATACGATGATGTTAATGTTTTCTGTATAAAGATAGGAAGCCCCTATATCAACAGCTCAAACCGAACCGAGATAGAGCATTTGTTTGCATTGCTTATCAATGAAATGCTCCCAACATTTTTCCCGAAGCATTCTGAGAAAATAATTATCGGATGCAACGGTTGGGTGATAGATCCTGAAATCGGAAACATCATGCCCAAAACAAAGCATATGATTGCACAAATGAATATAGACGGCATGGAAATGCTGGCTGAAAATGAGATGTGCATCTATGTTCTTGAGGATTCTCCTCTTGAGACGGGTTTGGTCAACGTATTTTGGCAGGATGAAGAGTTCCGATATATGTTAAAGGTACTTGAAGATTACCTGTATTATCAGGAAACAATACGCAGACAGGAGCAGAAGGAATTATTCAGCAAAAATTATAAAGAACATCTGCATCTGCTGAGAAAGATACTTTTGAAGGCAGCAAATGAAACTGTTGAATTCCGCTCATCAAGAGATGATTTTGATGTGATGAATTTTAACAGTATCAGAGCTTCGCGTAACAAGTACAATAATATTGATATCAGCAGGAACTTTAATCTTACCTGTGATATATGTGGTAAACCCATAATCCGAACATCTTCTCAGAAGGTTGACTATCATTTTTACTCGTATTCTGGCATGGTCAGCTGTATGAACTGCTTCAGTCAGGCTGTATGCGCGGAAAAGTATTCCCAGGCTGATATAAATGTTCTTGAGGAAACGATCAACAGATGGTTTATGTCCAAATACAACGAGTCTGTCGAAGGAGGATTTTATAATTATCTGGAGGATGCAGAATTTCTCAATGATCTGGTGGTTGAGCATAACGGTGATCAGAACAGATATATCGTGACTGACGATGCCGATATGGACGGTGTATACGGATTGAGCCTTAGTAAGCCTTCTGTTAAGAGCTCAGTCATTTCTTCTCCCAATGCTGAAGGCATTCCTGTAACTATGGGTGACAGTGGAGTTGAGGTCTATGATAGGGTCCGTTCAGGTTATTATGTTGACGATAACGGTATTCCATTTATTTTTATCCGTGACGGACTTCCGTATAAGAAATATATGGGTGTGCTGTGTCACGAGATGACTCACCAGTGGCAGTACGCAAACCTGGATTTTGAGAAGCTTGCAATAGGCGTTCCCAGCGGAAGATCCGATGAATTCGGCAAGAACATTGATCTTACTTCTATGCGTATTGAAGGCCATGCAGAATGGGAACGAATGCGTTATCTTAGTGCACACGGAACTAATACAGCTCCTTTGAAAAGGAAGTTGGCAGCTACACAGAATAGTTACGGCATCGGATATGTATGGATGAAAAACATGATGAAGGTCGGACATGATGATTATAGGATTCCTGCTAACAGAACTTTCAAATTCATAATGAAGAGGAATTTCTATCAGTTTACAAAGAATTCCTTTGCTTTGATGAAGCTTTACTTCGGAATTAAACCGCCTGACGAAGAGAATTAAGGCAAATCGGAAGAAGGCAACATATAAGCAAAATTAAAAATAAGGCGAATAAAAAACCTCTGGAGCCGTTTGGCTTCAGAGGTTTTTTTATTAATTACTTTGCTTTTAATTAGTCATCGAGCTTACGCTCCATCTCAGCCTTCTGAACCTCGGGATCGAAGTTGTACATAGGCTCGATATCCTCGCCCTTCTTGACTCTTCTGAGGTAGTTGTTTGTGATCTTAACAACAAGGGGAGAAAGAGCAAGAACACCGATAAGGTTGGGGATCATCATAAGTCCGTTGAATGTATCGGAGATATCCCATGCAAGAGAGGATGTGAGGACAGCGCCGAAGATAACAGTACAAACGTGGATGATACGGAATACGAATGTTGTCTTTGCGCCGAAGAGATATTCCCAGGCCTTGGAGCCGTAGTGAGACCAGCCGAGAACAGTAGTGAATGCGAAGAGGAACATAGCAATGGCGATGAACTTTTCACCGATATTGCCCCAGGAGAATACAGAGTTGAACGCGCCGCCGACGAGAGTTGCATCTGTGTAACCCTCTGAGATCTCACCTGTGATAACGTTGAATACGCCGCCGTCAAGACCGCCTGCTGTGAGGATAACGAGAGCTGTCATTGTGCAGACTACCATAGTATCTGCAAATACCTCGAAGATACCCCACATACCCTGCTTTACAGGCTCCTTAATGCTGGAATTGGAGTGAACCATAACGGAGGAACCGAGACCTGCTTCATTTGAGAATACTCCTCGTTTGAAGCCCTGTGTGATTACCTTACCAACGATAGCACCGATACCTCCGCCAACGAATGCTTCAGGCTTGAATGCGTTAACGAAGATAGCCTTGAATGCAGGGAGAATGTTTGCATAGTTTATACCGATGATAACAAGGCTTCCTGCAACGAAGAGAATTACCATGAAGGGAACAATCTTTTCTGCAACGTTTGCGATTCTCTTAAGACCGCCGAGAGTGATAAGAGCTGTGAGAAGCATAATAAGTGCGCCGAGGATGATATTGTAAAGGGAAACACCGGAGAATACCTCGACAGAGGAAAGGGCGGAAACGTCAAATGCCTGAGCAACGTTTGTAACTATTTTATTTACCTGACCCATGCTTCCGATACCGAAGGATGCAAGCATAGTGAAGATACAGAAGAGGATTGCGAGGGTCTTGCCGACGTATTTCATACCCTTCTTTTTACCGAGACCGTCTGTAAGGTAGTGCATTGCACCGCCGGACCACTCGCCGGCTTCATTCTTTCTGCGGTAGTAGATACCGAGAACGTTCTCTGCGTAGTTTGTCATCATACCGAAGAATGCGGCGATCCACATCCAGAAAACGGCACCTGCGCCGCCGATGCAGATAGCAGCGGCAACACCTGCGATGTTACCTGTACCTACAGTTGCAGCGAGGGCAGTACAAAGAGCCTGGAAGGGAGAGATTGATCCCTTTTCCTTTGTGTGCTTGATAACGTCCTTTTTGAAAAGGCTTCCGAGTGTGTTCTTGAACCAAAGACCGATGTGGGAGATCTGGAAGAATTTTGTGAGCACGGTAACGATAATACCTGTGCCGATGAGAAGAAGCAGACCGAAAGCGCCCCAAACAATGCTGTTGATCTCGCCGTTAACGCTTTCGATGGCCTTTAAGATTTTGTCCATTGAAAATGAACCTCCTGTGAGAAAAATAGTCAACCGAACAAAACAAAAATCACCGCTGTCCAAATGGATAGCGGTGAGAAAGAGAAAGCGATATAACAAGTAACGATATAACAGGGATATGGGAATTCCGTGCTAATAGTTGATCTGTCCTTTTGCCTGAGAGATTGTGGTATTAACCTTTGCCCCTTCGGCATCCGCGCATGGCGAACTTCTCCAGATTGCTATCCGTCAGCAGTCTTCGTCTTGCGACACCCGAGAGTATTACCCCTTTGGAAAGGCTTTCGCCTTATCTCCTGCTGATTTCATTTAGCTCTATTCAGTTTAACGCGATTATGATACTACTTTCCGACAGGAATGTCAAGAGTGTTGCAGCTTTTTATAAAACTTTTTTCAGTTAAACTGAGAGTGATACAGAGAATGGTAAAATCCGCCCTTTTGTATAAGTTCTTCGTGGTTGCCTTGCTCTATAATAGCGCCGTCTTTAACAACCAGAATGGTATCTGCGTTCTGAATTGTCGAAAGCCTGTGTGCTATTATAAAACAGGTCTTGTTTTCCATAAGTGCCGTCATAGCGCTTTGTATCTGTATTTCTGTGCGTGAGTCTACGTTTGATGTGGCCTCGTCAAGAATAAGGATAGGAGCCTTTGAAAGGAAAGCGCGTGCAATGGTTATGAGCTGCTTTTGTCCTTTGGATATATTAACACCGTCATCTGAGAGCACCGTATCGTATCCGTCGGGCAGACTTTCGATATAAGTGTCTATCTTTGCGCTCCTTGCCGCGGCGTATACTTCCTCTCTTGTGGCGTTTTCTCTGCCGTAAACTATATTATCATAAATAGTTCCGCAGAAAAGCCATGTATCCTGAAGCACCATATTAAATGCAAGACGAAGTTCTGATCGCTTTATGTCTTCCAAAGGAATGCCATCAATAAGTATATCTCCGCTCAGTGTATCGTAAAAGCGCATAAGGAGATTGATGATCGTGGTCTTTCCCGCTCCAGTAGGGCCGACGATCGCTACAGTCTGGCCTTTTTTCGCATTTACGGATACGTTTTTTAAAACTGTTTTATCCTCAGTATATCCGAATGTGACGTTGTCAAGACAAACGTCGCCATGAATATCCTTCAAGTCCTTTGCATCTGCCACGTCAGCCGGTTCACTTTCTTCGTCAAGTATGGCAAAAACACGCTCCGCCGCAGAGAAGGCAGACTGGATCTCGTGAAGAATATTGGAAAACTCATTGATAGGTCCTGCGAATTTTCTCGAATACTGAACGAACTGTGCAACACCGCCGAGGGTGATGAAAAAGATAGAGGCAGCAAGGAATGTGCCGTTCTGAGAGTACATATAAAGGATACCGCCCATAATGGCAACAAGGGTGAGTGAAATATTGTTAATGAGATTTATCGTCGGGAAGAGAAGAGCTCCGTTGTATTCCGCTTTATAGAAGGCGTCCATTGCCTCGTCGTTTATTTTGTTGAAACGTGAGGATATAACTTCCTCTCTTCCGTAGGCTGATATGGTACGTGAGCCAGTCAGCATTTCTTCTGCAAAACCGTTGAGCTGGCCGTATTTCTTTGATCTTTTACTGAAAAGAGGGCGAACCTTTTTAGAACGGTATCTTGTAAAGATAATGGATACCGGAACAGTAAGTACGAATATGAGTATCATTGGCTTTGAAATTTGCCACATGAAGATAAGAGAGCCAACGACAGTGTAAATGCTTGTCAGTATCTGAACAAGATCGTGGGAAAGAGTGCTGTTGATTGTATCGATATCATAAGAAAGATGGCTGATGATATCGCCGGTGGCATTTTTGTCAAAAAAGCTTACGGGAAGGGTAGTCAGCTTTTCGAACACCTGCTTTCGCATCTTATATATGATTCTCTGGCTGAGATGGATCATAACAACGGAGAGAACGTATGAAAGAAGGGCTGAAATAAGATAACAGGCAAGCATATAAACAATGTTTTCGAAAACTGCACTATAATCTACTCCTCCTGAAAGCTCGATTGCATCAATGGCTGCTCCCGAATATCGGGGACCCAAAAGAGACAGCTGATTTGAGACAAGGGTAAGTATGAGAGCAATTATAAATAGGGGCCATTGCTGTAGAACGTATTTGCTGAGCCTTATAAATATGCGCTTTTTGCTTCTTTGCTTTTTGTTGTCAGTCAAGGAAAGCACCTCCCATCTGTGAGTCGCTTATCTCCTTATATTCAAGGCATTGTTCCATAAGATCCTCGTGCTTTCCGCATCCGATGATAGTGCCTTTTTCAATAACGAGTATGAGGTCGCAGTCCTTCACTGAGCTCACTCTCTGAGCCACGGTTATGACAGTTGAATCGGGCAGAGATGAAGCGAGTGCCTGTCTGAGATTTGCGTCTGTTTTGTAGTCAAGAGCCGAGGAAGAGTCGTCAAGAATAAGTATTTCCGGCTTGCCTGCTATAGCGCGGGAAATAAGAAGCCTCTGGCGCTGTCCTCCCGAAAGATTGGTTCCTCCCGCAGATACAAGATGGGAATACCCCTCTGAAAAGGAAGTAATAAAATCGTGGGCTTGAGCGATTTTTGCGGCCTCTGTAATATCCTCGCTTTTAATATCACGACCGAATCGGATATTTTCCTCAATGGTATCCGCATAGATAAAGTCGTTCTGAAAAACAACGCCAAACATTGCCGTAAGCTCTTCTCGGCTGTAGGAGCGAATATCCTTTCCGTTAATGCGAACCGTGCCGTTATTTGCATCGTAAAATCTCATGAGAAGGCGAAGTATAGTGGACTTTCCGCTTCCCGTGGCACCGATGATGCCAAGACGCTCTCCTCTTTTTAAGGAGAAAGAGATATCCTTTAAATTGTTGCGTTTTCCCAAATATGAAAATGATACGTTATCGAATGAAATATGAAAAGAAGAGTCGCCCATTTTTGTGTCATTTATCACGTTTAGCTCTTTTTTCTCTTCCATAACCTGTGAAATACGGTTTGCGGAAGCAGCACACTTTGTGTACATAACGAACATTCTTGATAGTGACATCATTGCCATGGATATAAGGGTGAAATACTGCATAAATGCAATAACTGTGGCAGAGGAGGACAGTCCCTTTGACACAAGATATGCACTGACGGCAATAACCGCAACGATTCCGGAATTCATAAGAAGAGTCATAACGGGATTAACTACTCCCATTATGGTTCCTGCCTTTGTTTCATCGCTTTTTAGGGTTCTGTTTGCGTTATCGTAGCGGGCATTCTCGTAGTTAACTTTTGAGAGGGCCTTGATAACGCGAATACCCTGAGCATCCTCGCGGACTACTCTGACCATTCCGTCAACAGATTGCTGAACCTTTGAATAGAGGGGGACACCGAGGCGGGATATGCTGTAAACAACAATAAATATAAGTGGAAGGGTGGCGATCATAACGAGAGCAAGACGTCTGTCCATAACCAAAGTAATGATAGTTCCCCCAAGTAGGAGGATGGGCGCGCGTATGCCCATTCTTTGCATCATTCCGATGAAGTTTTGAACGTTATAGGTATCTGTTGTTATTCTGGATTCGAGAGAGGGAACGGTGAATGCATCAGTGCTCTTTGCAGATAAATGAAGAGTTTTGGAAAACAGGTCTCTTCTCATACATGTCGAGAACTTCATTGTGGTCTTTGCCGCCATTCTGTTGGCGATAATGTTTCCAAGGCAAGCGATAACAGCGCAAAGAGCCATAAGCGCGCCAAAAAACAATATCTTACCGATATCGTTTTTCTCTATAACGTTTTCAAGTATGTGGCTGAGCAAAAAAGGAATGATCAGCTCTGCTACCGTGCCGATGATCTTTATGGTAATTCCGGCAGTTATTCTGGAACTTAACGGTTTTAAATATGATAATACCCACTTCATTTGCTTTTCTCTTGTTTTTCAATTATTTCTCTTGCACGTGTCTGCATTCGGTCAAGAACGCGGTCGAATATTTCGAGCTCTTCATTTGAAATTCCCTCGGAAAGAAGTGCCATCCATTCTTCGGAGGCGTTTTTTATTTCGGGATATGCGCTGAGCATCTTATCTGTGGGATATACGGAAAACTGCCGCTTGTCGCTAGGAAGAGACTGTCTTGTGATATATCCTTTTTCTTCAAGATAGGTGAGAGTTCTCGCGACGGTGCTTTTGTTCAGACAAAGCTCTCGGGCAAGCTCTTCCTGGGATCTCCCAGGCTCTCGGCATATGCCCAGTGCAAAAGCATAATGACTGCTTTGCAGGTCCTCTGCAGAGACTCTGCTGTGTCTGTATATTGCTTGTGAGCGGCTGATATTATTCAGCATTTTCATGAATTTTGACATTATAAAACCTCAATATAATAGTTGCAACCGCAACAGTTTCGTGCACAACTATTTTAACTTAAATATAAGTATGTGTCAAGATGATAATAGTATCGGTATAAAACTATTGCCAATATTTTGTAAAGCTGTTATAATGCATTTATAATGAACAGAGAAAGAAGGAGCGCCAATGAAAAGTATCAGAAATATCGGTATTTTTGCCCATGTTGATGCTGGAAAAACAACGCTTTCAGAGCAGATACTGTCTTGTTCAGGCGCTATCCGTACAGTAGGAAGTGTGGACTCGGGAACGGCTCATACTGATAATTTGCCTGTAGAGCAGAGACGAGGGATCTCTGTCAAGGCTACCTGTGTTTCAATAAATTATGGTGATGTACGCATAAATCTCATTGATACCCCCGGGCATGTGGATTTCTCTGCAGAGGTGGAGCGCTCTATGTGGGCGCTTGACGGTGCTGTACTTGTTGTATGCGCAGTTGAGGGCGTACAACCTCAGACCGAGGTCCTGTTTGAAGCAATGTGCGAGCAGAAAATTCCCGTACTGTTTTTTATCAATAAAACAGATCGCGAAAACGCAGACATAGAGAAAGTAACAGCACAGATAAAGCGAATGCTGAATAAAAATGCGGTGATTACCACAGATACAGAATCGCTCTGTGATATTGTTTGTGATAATTTTGACGATCTTTTGGAGAGATATTTAAGTGGTGAAGAACTTTCCGAAGATCATTTGCATGAAAAGCTTGCAGAACTGACTTCTTCCTGCCGTGCATATCCTGTGCTTTACGGCTCTGCTTTAAAGGGCGAAGGTGTTGAAAGGCTTCTTGATGCAATTGCTGACTATCTTCCGGCGCCGAAAGTTGCTGAAGAGCTTTGCGGAGTAGTATTCGCAGTAAGGCAGGATAAAAACCTTGGCCGCGGCGCATGGGTCAGACTCTACGGTGGAAGCCTTGAAAACCGCGAGGCGATCAACCTCGATGCGGGTGCTGATCCGATTTCAGGTGAGGCGAAAAAGACGCAGTATAAAATAACCCAGATTCACGATACGGCTCTGAACCCTATAGGTAAAATCGGTGCAGGGGAGATTGGCGTAGTATACGGCCTTTCCGACGTAAAGATAGGTCAGATCATAGGAAAAGCCGATTGTATGGAAAGAAAAATAGAGGCAGGAAAGCTAAGAACCCCTCTTATCACAGTAAGAGTTATTCCAAGCGACAGCGAAAAAATGCAGGACCTTCGCAGAGCTTGTGAGATCCTTTCAAGTGAAGATCCGCTGCTGGAGGTTCAGTATATCCGTACAGTCAATGAACTGCATCTGAGAGTGATGGGAACGATACAGCTCGAAATAATCGAAGAACTGCTAAGAACCCGATTTGGTCTTTCCGTTTCCTTCGGTACTCCAGCTATTATATATAAAGAAACCATATCCCGGTCCGCAGTGGGATTTGTGGCGTATACTATGCCAAAGCCCTGCTGGGCTGTTTTGAAATTCATAATCGAGCCTGCGGAGAGGGGAAGCGGAGTAACGTTTTCATCAGAAGTTCCCCTAAGCAAGATCATGGCTTGCTACCAGCATCAGGTGGAGCAGGCAATCCCGATCGCTCTGAATCAGGGACGCCTGGGATGGCAGGTAACGGATATAAATATCAAGCTCATAGATGGTGAGCATCATCTTGTCCATACCCATCCTCTGGATTTTATCGTAGCAACACCAATGGGAATCCAGGATGGGCTTCAACGCGGAGGAAGCACTCTCCTTGAGCCTGTACTTTTCGTGAAATTTATCGTTCCCTCCGATTTTGTCGGCAGAGTGATGAGCGATGTTATCAATATGCGCGGTGGGGTGGTTGATACTGTATATGACGGTGACAGGGTGATTCTGAGTGCTCTTGTTCCCGTCCAGTCAAGCCTTGATTATTCCATAACCCTTGCAACTTTTACAAGCGGCAGAGGCACAATGAGCGCCCGTCTTCATAGCTACAGGGAATGCCCGATGGAACTTGGTGCAACCTCGCAGAGAAGAAGCATAGATCCCCTCGATACAAGTAAATACATCCTCGCCGCCCGCGGCGCCATGGATGGAAATATCTTTAATTTGGATTGAAAATAAAAAAAGCAGAGCTTGGGCTCTGCTTTTCTGTTGTTTTGATTTACGGCTTGCGAATGAACATATTAAGTACCAAGGCAACAAAAGTCATGGATAACAGCATTAAAAAAGTAAATGTGTATCCTCCTGTAGCTTCAAGCACCTTGTTTGATGCTGTAGCCACAAATGAGCCAACCATAACGGTAAAGGTCATGATCGCCATGTTACCTGAGAAATACTTCATGCCGTAAGAGGATGATGTGAAGGCTGCTGTAATAGTGGGGCAGGTTCCGTATGATATTCCCGTAAGGCACACACCCACAATGCATAGCGCCAAAGAGTTTACGGATACGGCGATCAAAGTAACCGCAGTGGCGAGAATAGTAAGGATATTTGCGCAAATCATGGTTCTGCGGCAACCGATAATGTCAAATACCGCGCCTGTAATTATACGTCCAAGACCGTTACAAACTGAAAGAATACCAACAAGAGAAACTGCCAATGCCTCGGGAGCATTTACCGAGAGGGCAAGGTCTTTTGCAAAGCTGATAACTGAGCTGCCGACAGCGGCAAGGAAAGATATGCAGAGGAATGCCATCCAGAAAGAGGGACGGCTAAGCATCTGCTTTGATGTAAAGTCTTGCTTTTCGGAGTTGTCATCTTTTTTCTTTTTTGCGTTGTCAGCGGTTTGGAAATTGATCTCGGCTCCTGGCTTTTTAAGAATAATACCTGTCAATGTCAGCACTGCAAAAATAGCAATTCCCAGAATTGCATATGTGAAGCGCCAGCCTATAGAGCTCTTGAACATAGCATCTGCCGCGTTACCGAGAATAAGCGCGGAAGCACCGAACCCCATCATAAGACATCCTGAGCAAAGTCCCTTCTTATCGGGGAACCAGGAGCTTACGGTTGATATAACAACATTGTAAGCAATACCGATTCCGGTTCCTGCAAGAACACCGTATGTAATGTACAGCATTACTACAGAAACACTGTTAAGTACTGCGGTCAGAATAAAGCCTGTTGCAGATAAAATACCGGCGGATATAATAGCGATCCGGTGTCCGAGACGTTTAGAGATTTGAGATCCCAAAAGTCCGCCAATGCAAAAGAACGTCATAGCCAGGGTAAAGTTCAGAGCAAGCTCAGACGGCCCCCAGCTAAACTCATCACCCAAAGGTGATTTCAAAATTGACCATGCATAAAGCACCCCTGCAAAAAGCATAGCAATAACGCCGACGATCATATATGCCCAACGTACAGATAGATTTTGATTTTTCTTGTTCATAATAAGGCCCTCCCATTCCGGGAAAATATGTGTATATTCTATTACATAAAGACAAAAAAATCAAGATGATAATAGAAAGTAGGTTGGTGAATGATTAAATGCCATATGTTGCTTTTGTGTGTGGCAACTTCGGTAGTCAAATACGGTTGACTGGTCATTCATAAACATGCTATAATCAGTATCGGTAAATAGTGACTTAAGCGATTGCTTTGGCAATCGGGAAACTTACTGCAAGCCTGCAAACTTACAGTAACTTCCGGCAAATGCACTTTTGCTCGCAGTCTTGTCATTGGACGGGAGTATTGTCGCTTTTTCGGCATCTGCGATTTTATGCAGGTGTTTTTTTGTCCGTTTGCTAATAAAACATAGGGTAAAACGAATATGTTCTCCAAACTCAAACTGTCTATTTGCAGAATCAATTATAAGCTTTTTTTCGCGCTAATCATACTTGGTCTTGCACCGACAGTGTATACTACTGTTCGGGTGTTTTTCCTGGGACAACTTCCCGGAGAATGGTCATTTTCCATTGCAGGACAGCTTTCCTGGGTGAACCTGCTTTATGAAATTTTGAATGAGGCCATTATCCTTCCGTTATTCTATTTCATGGGAAAAGTGAGGGATAATAAATCGGAATTCTCAAACAGAGTGCGAACCGGTATGCTTATATCCGTCAGCGTATATGGCATTTTATCAGTTCTTGTGATTCTTTTTGCCGAACCGATGCTGACACTGATGGCAACCGATACGGCTATTATCGAAGCCTCCGCATCATATATACGAATTGAGAGTATTGCGAATATTTTCGCTATCCTTTCGCTGTTCGCTCTCGTAGCGCTTCTGACGGTAAATAAAAGTAAATATATTTATTTTATTACAGGGATAAGACTTGTTTTGTGTCTTGTTTCTGATACGTTCCTCGTATCATCTTTGCCCATATCGGCAAACCTTGGTGTAAACGGAATAGGGTATACCAATATCCTGGTGGATGCAATTTTACTTGTTGTATCACTTGTTTTACTCAGAAGAGAAGAGATCAAGGTTTTCGCTAAAACAAAACTTAACTTTGCTTGGGTAAAGGAGTTTGTCAAAGTTGGCGGTATATCCGGAGCAGAATCTCTTGTTCGTAATACTGCTTATTTGGTAATGATCGCGCGAATGGTTAATGTTGTTGGTGAGCAAGGAACGTATTGGGTTGCCAATAACTTTATATGGGGATGGCTTTTGTTGCCTGTGCTTCAGCTCGGAGAGCTTATTAAACAAGAGGTCGCAGCTGATAAAGAAAATATTCGAAGGAACTCGCTTGGGTACTTTGGAGTTACTGTCATGATCTCTGCTTTATGGTTTATTAGTATCCCTGTGTGGAAGCCGTTTATGATGCAGGTACTTGGTCTGACAGATGTGGATAAGCTTTTCAAGCTCGTTATGATACTTGTGGGATTCTATGTTCTTTATGCGATTCAAAATGTATTCGACTCTACTTTTTACGGACTAGGAAAGACTGTTTATATGCTGTTTGAATCTGTGGTGACCAACACTGTTTACTACGGCATTGCGTTCATTCTGTATGTCACGAATATATGGACCCCGACCCTTTACGGTATTGCGCTCCTGTTTGGAATCGGTAATGCATTTGACAGTATCGTATCTCTTGCAGCTTATGTATACATGATTAAAAAAGAAAAGATCAATATATTGAAAGTCGAATAGCAACAACAAGTTGCTTGTAATTTTTAATCAAATTTGCTATTGTTTTGCAGCAACTTCGGCTTCGTAGTATACTTGAGGTGTCTGTGTTTTCTTATGATGATGAATGCTTACTGAAATTTGTTTGCAATAATAAAACCCCGACCATTATGGTCGGGGTTTATTATTACTCTTTTTGATATAAAAAGATATTTAAGTGATTTTTTCGCTGGAAGAGAAGGGGATCGCTGAAGTCAATAATTGACAATTAATGCGGAATATAGCAGGCACAAATAAATCCGGATTTTTGTGTGATTATTTACTATTAATTAAATATTATGCGTAATCTTTTTGGCCAATATTTTATCAAATATTATTGCTTTTTAGTGTTTGTAGTGATATAATTCATATAGTTGTATCTTTGTCAATCTTTATGCGAGCCATTTAAGCTTCAAGGTCTTGTTGTTTAAATGGCATTTGTTACGCTTTTTCAAATCGATTGTTATTATATCGATTGACTGAATATCGATTGACTTCTACATTGAAATTAAATGTTTTATGTTACGTTCTGTATTATGTGGAAAGATGAGGTGACAAATGATAGTTTACTCTATCCCAAAGGCAACGCTTGGTCGTATCCCTCTTTACATACAGTATTTAAGAGAATTGCCCGAAGATAGTTGCGCGACGATATCTGCACCCAAGATAGCTCGTAGTTTATCCCTCGGAGAGGTGCAGGTTCGTAAGGATCTTGCATTGATCAGCGGTCACGGAAAACCGAAGGTAGGCTATGAACGCGCAAAACTGATGAATGATCTTGAACGTCATCTTGGTTATGATAACTTAACTAATGCCGTATTGATCGGCGCGGGCAAATTGGGAAAAGCTTTGCTTGATTACAATGGTTTTGAAGAGTTTGGTATCAGGATTCTTGCAGGCTTTGATTGCAATGAACAAACTCTTAAAACAACCGGAAATAAATCGATTATTTCGATTAGAGATATTTGCGAATTCTGTGTCGAAAACGATGTTAAAATCGGAATTATCACAGTTGGACAAGGCTCGGCTCAGGATGTTTGCGATAAGCTTGTTGCGTGCGGTATCAAGGCAATATGGAATTTTGCTCCGTGCGCGCTGGATGTTCCTTCGGATGTATTGCTAAAACAAGAGAATTTAGCGTTATCTCTTGCGCATCTTAATTCACAGTTGAAAAGCAAAAATTAAAAAAATAAATTTTTATAAAGTATGAGGAATGAGTTTATGAAAATCACAGTATGTATCGGAAGTTCTTGCCACCTTAAGGGTTCTCGTCAGGTAGTAGAAAAGCTTCGAGAGTTGATATCCCAGAATAATCTTGAGGGTAAGGTAGAGCTCGGCGGTACCTTCTGCATGGGTAACTGCCAGCAGGGCGTATGTGTAACGGTGAACGATTCTTTCCATTCTGTTACACCTGATAATGTAGAAGAGTTCTTTGCGAAAGAAGTTCTCGCGCAGGTATAATCTGATGTTGCTTGTTCAGGTTTGCGTAGGTTCTTCCTGTCACCTCAAGGGTTCACCTGACATAGTGCAGCTCCTTCAGGAAGCGGTAGAGGAACATCATGTCGAAGATGATGTTGTGCTCTCAGGTAGTTTCTGTATTGGAAAGTGCAACCGTGTCGGCGTTACTGTTCAGGTAAACGATGATATTCATGTTGGTGTGACAAGAGAGAATTTTAAGGAATTCTTTAAGAAAAATATACTAGATGTAATTGAAAACGAAAGGAAGTGATGGGAAGTGGCCAACTGCTTGACTTTTAAAAAATCGAATTGCAAAAACTGCTACAAGTGTATTCGTTACTGTCCCGTTAAATCTATCCGTTTTTCGGGTAACCAGGCGCATATAATCGGAAATGAGTGTATCCTTTGTGGCCAGTGCTTCGTTGTATGTCCTCAAAATGCTAAGGAAATAGCAAGCGAGCTGGAAAAGGTAAAGGTATTCATTCAGAGCGGCGTTCCCGTTGTAGCAAGTATTGCTCCCTCGTTCGTTGCAAATTATGACGACGTAGGTATCAATTCCATGCGCGATGCATTGAAGGAGCTTGGCTTCTACGATGCAGAGGAAACTGCTATCGGCGCAACTATGGTCAAGAATGAATATGAGCGTATGCTCAGGGAAGAGAACAGAGATATAATCATCACTTCCTGCTGTCATTCTGTAAATCTTCTCATTCAGAAGTATTATCCTTTCGCATTGCCCTATCTTGCAGATGTTGTTTCTCCCATGCAGGCTCACTGTGCGGATATTAAAAAGCGTATTCCCAATGCGAAAACCGTATTCATAGGTCCCTGTGTTGCTAAAAAGGACGAGGCTGAGAATTTCTCAAATTGCGTAGATGCAGTACTCACCTTTGAGGAGCTGACTGCATGGCTTCGAGAGGAAAAGATCCCTCTTCGAGAGGAAAAGGATATAACTCCTGAATCCCGCGCAAGATTTTTCCCCACT
>JAZTXZ010000066.1:0-25777 GCA_045636685.1 Candidatus Avispirillum sp.
CCATTTATACCGTTAATTACTATGCTGACGTAGCGTCTGTTGAGGCCGTTTGCTACTACCCTTCCACCGCAAGCAAGGACCCCAAAAGCTCGCAAGCTCCCTTTCGGGGAACCCCGCCGCGGTCCCCCTCCCCTCGCAAGGCGAGGGTTACTATATATACCTTCAAACTCCCCCCATAAACCCGAATTTGAAAAACTCTTTAATTAATAGCCTTTATGTTGCATTCGTAACAAATATATGATAAAATATAGATTCGGAAAGGAGGTAGCGGCATATGAAAAGTATTGCAAAAAAAGAGCAGGCATGTGTTTTGGGATTGCTCTCAAAGGCTCTTTTCGGCGCGGATTATGTACCCGATGCAGATACCGAGTGGGAATCTGTGTATAATGAAAGTCTTATGCAGACTGTTATGCCTCTCGTTTTCCGAAACATAAAGGAGCTGCCCATCGAAGACAAAGCCCTTGCGGAAACCATCGAAAAAAGGATCCTTTTCATGGCTAAGGGTGGCTTCCATAACCGCCGTTGCCACGGATACCTCCACAAGCTTATGTCTGAAGGCGCAGTAGATTACTGCGTGCTTAAGGGCGTTGTTTCTGCCCATTATTATCCGGAGCCTTTTCTCAGATCAATGGGAGATGTGGATTTCTATGTCCCGCCTGCTTCGATCGAAGCTGCAAAACGCATTCTCGTTGAAAACGGCTTTAAAACCGAAGATGAAATAGACGGTGAGGCAGGGCATCACCATCTTGTATATAAGAAGCCCGGCATCCATTTTGAAATGCATTATGAGGCGGCGGGTGTCCCTCATTCAGCTGTAAGCGATACTGTAAAGGAATACCTTAATGATATATGTGAGGGCTCAACTGTAGTTGACGATGAGTTTGTAACGTTTTCAATGCCTGATGCCTTCCATCACGGACTCGTTATGCTTCTGCATCTCCAGCATCATATGGTGATCGAAGGAATAGGACTTCGCCATCTTTGCGACTGGGCTGTATTTGCAAACAGCATGGAAGATAGGGAGTTTGTCAGCATTTTTGCCGAGAAGCTGAAGAATATCGGACTCTGGAGGTTTGCAAGGATCATAAGTCTTGCCTCGTCCATATATCTCGGTATGCCTGAAAGGGAATGGATGAAGGAATCTGAGGATGATACAGTTCTTGCAGAGACCTTTATGGCTGAGGTGCTTACAGGCGGAAACTTCGGAAGAAAAGACAAAAGCCGAAAGTATGAGGGCATGATAATATCTGTTGCAGGGCGTGAGGGAAAAAGCAAAGGTCTTTTTGCAAAGGGGTTCAAAACTCTTAACCGTAATGCAAGTATCCATTGGCCCTTCTTGAAAAAGCTCCCCTTTTTATATCCTATAGGCTGGGTGTATTTTATTGTAAGACTGTTATTTCGTATAATGCTGGGAAAGAGACCTGCACTCAGAGTCAGGGACTCTGTTAAAAACAGCAAAAGCAGAAATGTATTTTATAAAGATCTCGGGCTTTTTGAGCCTGAAAAATAATGATCGCGAAAGGATCGTTTAAAATGGAAGAAAAGAAAAAGCAAGAGTTTCATGCAGAAGAGAATTTTGAGGTTGAGGATTCTAATTCTCTCAGAGTTCTGAAGGCAAAGGGAGAGGAAGACGTAAATCCCCATGAAAGCAAGCTTCCCCAGAAAAAAGTTGGAAAAATAGAAAATTTTCTGTATCTTCATAAGTGGCATCTCGGTATCGGTGTTTTTTGCACAGCTCTGGTCATAGTTCTTCTTTGCCAGCTTATATTCAATATTCCTGCGGATGTATATATTCTTTATACGGGTCCTCAGGCAATAGTCGGCAGAGACTATGAGAATCTTGAGGATGCTATACAGGAGGCGATGGGAGACTATAACGGTGACGGAGATAGAGAGATCAGCTTTTCAGATAATACTTTTCTGACAAAGCAGGAAATCGAGCGCCGCATCAAGATAGACCCCGGATATACCTATGATGTAACGGCAAATAACGGTGCATATCAGCGATTTATGGCTGAGATAACAAGCGGAACTCATATGTTCTGTATGCTTGATCCCGATCTTTATAACGGGCTTCGCGAGCAGGGCGCTTTTGTTCCTCTTTCTGAAATATTCGCAGATGTTCCTGAGTGCGCTGAGGACGATTACGGCGTAAGACTGGGTGACACGGAGTTCTACAAGTCAAACGGAGATATTCAGTATCTCCCCGCAAACACGATCCTGGCAGTCAGGATCCCCTCAACTCTTGATATCAAGAGCGATAAGAAAAAGGCCGAACAGCTTGAGTTTCATAAATCACTTCTTCGAGATATAGTTGAGTATACAGCTCCCGAGGAAGAATAAAAAAGACCGATCATTCGTTGAAAAACGAATGATCGGTCTTTTTCATTTGTTAATTATTGGCCGCCTGCTTTGTTAACCTTTTTGTAGTATGATCAGATCAGTCGCAGCAAGGATCGTTTTTGTTTTCAGCTTTCTTCTGTGCAGTATCAGGAGCTGTCACATCGCCGATTCCTGTGGTTTCAGAGAAGAGAACGTTGGCTTTTGTTGCGTTTACTGCATCCGTTGGAATAATGATCTTGGATGCTCTGCCGTTAGACATCTGTACGAGAGCCTCATATTTCTTAAGCTCAAGGACTGCGCTGTCAGCACCTGCATCGCGCAGAGCGCGAAGTCCGTCAGCTTCAGCTTTCTTTGCAAGATAGATAGCCTTCGCCTCACCTTCGGCACGGGCAATTCTTGCATCGCGCTCACCTTCGGCGGCAAGGATCATAGCCTGCTTTTCGCCTTCTGCGCGGGTGATGGCTGCTGCCTTGTGTCCCTCTGCCTGAAGAAGGGTCTCGCGGCGATCACGCTCAGCCTTCATCTGCTTTTCCATTGCGTTCTGGATCTCAGTAGGAGGAATGATATTCTTCAGTTCAACTCGGCTCACCTTGATGCCCCACTGGTCTGTTGCTTCGTCAAGAATGGCGGTCATCTTACCGTTGATGGTATCGCGTGATGTGAGAGTTGCATCAAGCTCAAGCTCACCAACGAGGTTACGAAGAGTAGTTGCGGTGAGATTTTCCAGAGCTGAAATGGGATTAACGGCACCGTATGCGTAGAGCTTTGCATCGTAGATGCGGAAGAATACAACGGTATCGATCTGCATGGTTACATTATCCTTTGTGATAACAGGCTGGGGAGGAGAGTCAAGAACCTGTTCCTTAAGGGTTATCTTTTTTGCTATTCTTTCAAAGAAGGGAATTAGGAAATGGAGACCTGCGCCCCATGTAGTACGGTATTTACCGAGGAACTCGATAACGTATTCCGTAGCCTGAGGAACGATTTTGAGGCAGGAGATGAGAAGTATCAGAACTGCTATTCCGATGGGGATGAAAATGTATTGCATAAAAGCACCTTCCTTTCAATTTTTGTTAATGCAGATATCTGTATATATTATACATAATAGTGTATCACACTTCAAGGTTTTTAACACTAATCTTTGTTTGATTTGTACACCAATTGTTAAAAAGTGATTATTGCAAAAAAAGAAATAATATGTTATAATTACTATAACCGTGCGATTGTATACGTGCGTTTTCCGGTACATGAATATACGATTAGCTATATGCAGAAAGGTATTGTTTATGAAAAACTGGTTTTCGGTAAAAAGGGATAAGGATAAAAAGCATCTTATAATCTATGGCATAGTTTCTATATTGTTTGCCGTAGCGGCTCTTCTCCTTTCCGTTCATTGGGCAACATCTCTCATCAGCGCAGTGGTAGTATTCTTCTTCCTCCAGTTCAGACTGGAGCTCACGCAGAATGTTCCTGTGTGGGTGCAGGATGTGATCATGGTAGTTCTTGCCCTTATAGTATTTATACTTATGCAGGTGACTATCAGCTGCGGAATCATACTTATCGGTATATTCAAGTTCATAATGAACGTATTTATCGTCCTGGGTATGACATCTCTTCTTTGGGCAATCACAGGCAAGCTTAAGGTGTCTGTTAT
The DNA here is from genome assembly GCA_045636685.1 of Candidatus Avispirillum sp. Lineage (GTDB taxonomy): Bacteria > Bacillota > Clostridia > Oscillospirales > CAG-272 > Avispirillum. The sequence continues at coordinate 3,998 of JAZTXZ010000066.1, forward strand.
TGCGGTAACTCTGTTTACTCAGGTCTTTGCAATTGCAGACCATCTTGTAGTTCAGGCGCGAAGCTTTGAGATCCAGTTCTCTGATTTTGCCTCTCTCGGAACTGCTGCAGAGGTTGCAGACCAGTATAACTTTGAGCTTTCTGAGGTAACAAAGATCGGTCTTATCCTTTCCATTATCTTCATAACAGCTCTCGTTATGACAAAATTCCCCAAAAAGGAAAGAAGCTGGAAGCAGGGTGCTTTCTGTGCAGGTGCTGTAATTTGCGCAGTTCTTTGCGTGGTTATCGTATATACACAGATCGGTTCTTCCGTTATCGGTTATCAGGATAAATACTGGAAGTACCGCGGAAGTGAAAGAAATGGCTTCTTTGTAAATATGATCTATTCCGCTTCTGCAACAAGAGTTATCACTCCCGATGATTATGATGCAGATAAGCTTTCAGATATGGTCGATGACTATATTAAGGATAACAAAGATCCCGATGGAAAGAAGCAGCCCAACGTTATTGTTATTATGAACGAAACATTCTCTGATGTTCATAATATAACAGAGTATATGGGCGGCGAAATGAAGACGGATATTGAGGTAACACCCTTCCTTGATTCTCTTGATAATAATGCTCCCAACGTTATAAAGGGTCATGCACTTTCATCTGTTTACGGCGGTAATACCGCAAACTCAGAGCTTGAGTTTTTGACAGGTCTTTCCGTTCAGTTTATCCCCAGAAACACAGTTGCATATAACCTCTATATGCAGGAGCATAACAGCTTCACTATTGTTGATTCCTTCAAGGCTGCCGGTTATAAGACAGTTGCGATCCATCCCGAGAATCCCACAAACTGGCAGAGAGATACTATATATGATTACTTCCATTTCGATGAGAAGTACTTTAAGCCTGATTTTGCTGATATTCCCGAGGAGGATTACTTCAGAACTCATGTCAGCGACTCTGCAGTATACGATAAGATCATTGATATATACGAGAATAAAGAAGAGGGTCAGCCTCTCTTTAACTTCTCTATCACAATGCAGAACCACTCCGGTTTTTCCACCATTGGCTTTGACTACGGTGTAGAGATCGAGGGTATGAATAAGTATACGGGTATCAGAGAGTATCTCACCGCTATCAATAATTCCGATGCTGCTTTCAAGGAGCTTATCGAGTATTTTGAAGGCGTTGATGAAGAGACTATAATCGTATTCTTCGGTGACCATCAGCCCTCTCTTTCCAATATTGCGTCCAAGTTCTACGGCGTATCTGATGATGATCCTACACTTAAGCAGCTTTCCAAGTATGCTGTTCCTTATGTGTTCTGGGCAAACTACGATATTGAGTGCGAGAGAGCAACAGAGCTTACCAGTATCAATTTCCTTTCTTCCTGGCTCCGCGATATGGTAGATATCCCCGAAACAGACTTCAACGTATTTGTTGATGAGCTTAATTCTGAGGTAATGGCTATCAACTCCATGGGTTGGTTTGACCATGACGGTAACTTCCACGAGTCCAGCTACTCTATCCCTGAGCTTAACGATTCTCTCAGAATGTATAATTATCTCCAGTATAATATGCTCTATGATGAGGATAATAAGCTGACAGAATTATTTACCTTCCCGGTGGACTGATATGTTTGAAAAGGATTACATTGTCGTAAAGATAGAAGGAGAATATGCCTATCTTCATGATGAAAGCGGAGAGTGTGCAGAAGATGTTTTCATAGCACTTGCCCTCCTTCCCGCAGGATGTGATGTGGGCACAAAAATCCACTATGAGAATTTCTCATACGAAATAATATAAACAAAAGGGACTGTTTTCAAAACAGTCCCTTTCAGCATTTATTATTCATTAATTGTTTTCACAGAAATCCAAGGCTTGTAAAATGAGGGCCGTGCAAGAGACTTTCATTGCCTGAATCTGTGGGGCATTCCATCAGATTTTGATTTTAGATATATTACTATAAAGCAAAAAGGCTGTCGCATTTACTGGCGACAGCCTTTTTGATGATATCAGTTATCTGAAAGTGTAAGGTCATATTTTGCAGCAAGCTTTGAGAGCGTTCCGTCAGCTATAAGATCAGCCATAACAGCGTTTATCTTGTCGCAAAGATCGGAGTCCTGTCTGCAGGCAATTGCATATTCCTCTTCGGAAAGAGCGAAGGCAGTTTTAAGTCCGTCATATGTGGTGCCTTTGCCGGTAGTTGCATTTGCCATTGTTATGTCTATAACACAAGCAGCAGCCTTACCTGTATCAACTGCCATAAGTGCATCGGACTGATAAGGAAATTCAGTGTAATTAAGACCTGCGTTTTTTGCAACATCTCTGCCGGCAGAGCCTGCCTCAACTGCAATAACATCATTAGCGAGGGATTCTACTGATGTGTACTTTGATGCGTTTTCTGCTTTGATCACAATAACCTGAGCATTGCGGACATAAGTGTCCGTGCAGCTGGCATTTTCGGTAGCATCATCGGTGAGGGTCATACCGTTCCATACGCAGTCTATTTTTTTTGAGTTAAGGTCATCCCATTTTTCTTCCCAGTTTGCAATGGTAACAAACTCAACGTCCAGCCCCAGCTCTTCGCCTACAAGCAATGCGAACTCTGTATCAAAGCCTGCCCATTCACCGTTATCGTCGATATAATTCATAGGAGCATAGTCAGTGATGCCGACAAGGAGCGTTCCTTTATCCATTATGTATTCAAAGTCTGTGGGTTCCTTTGGCTTTTCTGTAGTTTCAGCAGCTGTAGTGTCGTTGAGACCGGGAATGATCGGAAGGTTGGGGAGATCAATACATGAGGAGAGAGAAATAACTGCGAGCGCCATCGCAAGAATAAGTGCAAAAACTCTTGAAAGCTTCATTTTATATTCCTTTCAATAATAAAATGAACCAAAGAGGACTTCAGTTCATAACAGCATATTATGAAAATATGATACCCCATATTTCGACTCAAGTCAATAGGATTTGAGCAAATAAAACTGTTAAAATTTTGGCAAAACAAAGAGCGTCCACTCTCTGGTTTAAAATGAGAGCAGACGCTGTTTTATTAGATCTGTGAAAGCAGTTTTTTCGTTTTGTTATAAATATCCGCATACTTCTTATGATTATTTTTGTACAACGGACTAATAATTGAAAAAGCTTTTTCCAAGTTTTCTTTGCTTGCTGTTTTATCTTCTTTCAAGAGAAGTTTACCTACCGCGTAGTGGCTATACGCGAGATCGCAAGCATAATAGAGGTTGTCTGTATCATTGTTAGAAAGCTCTGTTCTTCCTTTCAAAACTTCATAGTGCAACTCCAGACCGTGTTTCGGATCGGAGCTTGCCGTGTGTTCTGCGTAATAATATTTTGCCAAAAGAAGATCTCTTTCATGTGCAAAGTCATGAGACATCAGTTTTGCATAAATTCTTATGGCATCCTTGAAATGGCAGTCAGCCTCATGTGTTTTTCCTTGTTCCGAAAGCAGTTTTGCATAGCTCAGATAACTTTGGGCAAGGTATCCTTCATCAAGATCCAGATCAAATGTTTCTTTAATTCTTTTGGTTCGTATATCAAGCGCTTCCTTATATGTTTCTTCGGCAAGCTTATCTTCGCCCATGGCTTTATAATAATCGGCTTGATTATTGAGATATAGTCCCAGGGAGGTTTCATATCTTGGATCTTTGTTTATGAGTTCTCTCGCCATTTTAATAGCGTCATCATATAGAGGTCCTGCTTTGTCAAAATCTTCCTCAAGAGAATAAATACGTGCAAGAACGTTTGATGCATAGGCATATCGATGCTGGGCATATAAACCGCCGTCACTGAAATGTTCTTTTCTTATTTCAATGGCATCCATAAAATATTTTTTTGCTTCTTCCGTTTTGTTAGTTTTGTTGAAAAGAGCTCCAAGAAGAAATAGATTATCGGCCCTGTCAAGATTATTTATTTTTTTATAAGAATAGTAGTTTTCAAGCCGAGTTGCTTTGTCAATTGCCTCGCTTATCCGATTGTGATACATCAGGTAGTAACCATATTCACAGAGAGTGAAATGGCAGGTATCGGAACGGTCAATCAGCGTACATATTTCTTCATAGTATTTGAGTATATCATTATGGTTTGAGCCGTTGTGATTACAAGCCTTAAGTGCTTTGATGAGTGTGATCTTTCCGGAAATATATTTTCTGTAAGATTCCTTACCGATTTCCATATGTTTATCTGCGTTGATGAGCTCATCACTCCATTCCGGGTCAGTAAGCTTTTTTATAGCGTCTTCGTATCTTCCTGCTTTAAAATCTTCAATTGCCGCAATTTCCCTGGGATCAAGGTTGTTTGAATTATGTTTTTTAAAAAGATTTATATTAAAGTCAAGGATATGTGCTTCTATTTTATGAAGTTCCTTATATATTCTATTCCTCTTATAACGATTTTCTTCTATTCTTTTTTTGAGGTCCTCATTACCCGGATCAGACTGTGCTTTAAGTTCCAGTTCTTCATATTCTTTTTCAAGGATTTCTATCTTATTTGATAAAACATTTACTACACTGTCTTCATAATATAAAGACAAATAATCGGAAGCACTTATTATTTTTTCGCTGTTAATGGTAATATTTCCGTTTTCAAGGCGGAAATTGACAAGCGTTTCATTTCCGATTATCAGCTCAAAAGCCATCTGAAGCTTAATTGCATCAATGTTTGAAAAGGAGGAATGATAGTGCTGGATCTCTTTTTCGATACGTGTGCGGAAGGCTTTAAGATCCTCTGTGGTTTTATCTTCGGAAATATTGAAGAAATAGGTATATATCTTTGGATTGTTTTTTTCTATGAAATTGTCATGTGCAGTATCAAACTCTTCACGTGTGTACTGTCCTATATTTTCACCGAGGATGATATAAAAATAATCACAGCTTCTGATCAGCTCGTTGTATTCATTTTGCTTTCTTTCTTTAGCAATGGCGGTGGATAGGTCCTCGCATATTATGAGGCGAAAATATACGCCCTCGGAAACGAAATGATCGTTAAGAGAACGGATAAAGTTGCCGAGCTCGAGTCTTTCAACGTGAAACTCATTTATTGAGGAAGCAAGAAATATTGTAATAAATTTCATGTAAACCGTCCTTCTTTCTGAAAAGTCAGAAACATAGCAGATTGTAACTGCATTATATCATAAAAAGACAGAGTATACAAGGAAACGATGCAACTCGACATGTAGGGAATTGCATTTTTTTAACAAAAAGCGAAAAAATATTAATTTTTTTCGAAAAACATATTGCAAAATAAAAACGATTGTGATAGAATAGACGAGGTCGCAACAGCGGCCGAATAGGGGTGTAGTTCAGTTGGTAGAACGGCAGTCTCCAAAACTGCATGTCCAGAGTTCGAGTCTTTGCGCCCCTGCCAAGAAAAAAGCCAAGTCGAATTTCGACTTGGCTTTTTTCAGTGAAATTTGCCCTTCGGGCAAGTGAAATAGCTTCGCTGTGAAATATTTGCTTCGCAAATGCGAAATATTCGCTGACGCGAATGTGGGCAAATTTCATTTCACATCTTACGGAGTGATAGCGGAGTAAGATATTTCATAATTTCCGAAGGAATTTATTTCACATTCGGCGCATGCCGAATATTTCATTTGAAAAATTTTAGACTTTATGGTATAACAAACTCCAGAAAGGCAGTAAACCAATGATTACTAACGACATTTTTTCAAAAGAAGAAAAAAGATTGTTAGATTTTATCTTAAGGCAAAATCTCGAAAATAAAGACGGTATTTATAATTTTGATATAGACGTGGATTGATCTGCAAAATCATCAAAATTTCTCCTTGAAATCCCAAATCCCCTGTGCTATAATAAGTGTCGAATTTTGTACAAAGAAGGCATAAATTATGAATTTCGATGTAAAAACAAGCAAAGGTAAAAGCTTTTTCAGGCTCCTTGCTCTTCTGCCCGTTGGTATTCTTGTGGGACTTGTCTGCGGCGTTGTGGGATCACTCTTTTCTCTTGCTGTTTCCTTTGTGACAGATCTCAGAATGAATAACGGTTGGATATTTTATCTGCTTCCTGTTGGTGGTATCGCTTCCGTTATTATATATAAGCTTTTCAAGGTGACGGAAGCAGGAACAGACGATGCAGTCCATTCGGCTCATACTGATAAAAAAGTCTCATGGAGACTTACTCCCGCCGTTTTCATCTGCTCCGTTATAACCCATCTTTGCGGAGGTAGTGCTGGCAGGGAAGGCGCGGCTCTTAAAATGGGCGGCGGTGTTGCGGCTCTTGCGGCAAAGGTGCTCCGTCTTGACGAAAGAAGCCGCCGTACAGTTGCTCTTGCAGGTATGAGCGGAGTTTTTGCTGCAGTATTCGGAACGCCTCTCGGCGCGGCGGTATTTACTCTTGAGGTGGTAAGATCAAAGAGTGTACGTTGGTGGGCTATCCTTACCTCTCTCGTTTCCGCGTTTTGTGCATACGGTGTCTCTCTCCTTTTTGGAATAAAGCCCGAGAGATTTCATATCCCCCAGCTTCCTAAGCTTTCTTTTGAAGCTCTTTGGAAAGTAGCTGTGATTGCGCTTCTCGGCGGAATAGTTGCATATCTTTTCTGCACGGTCATCCATTCAACTGCCTCTCTCGGAAAGAAAGCTTTTAAAAATGAATATCTGAGAGTCCTCGTGTTCGCCCTTGCAATAATCGGCCTCACCTTCATCGTAAAAACAACTGATTATCATGGCGGCGGTATAAACATAATCGAGGGTATTTTCGAAGGTGAAAACCCCCGTTACGAAGCCTTTGCGCTTAAAATAGTGTTCACAGCGCTCACTGTTGCGGCAGGCTTTAAGGGCGGCGAGATCGTTCCTGCCTTCTTCGTAGGTGCAACATTCGGCGGTGCGGCCGCAATGCTTCTTGGCATATCTCCCGCATTCGGCGCTGCAATCGGTATGACAGCCCTTTTCTGCGGTGTAACAAACTCCCCTATAGCAACTCTTATTATAAGCTGTGAGATGTTCGGCGTTAGCGGCATACTGTTCTACTTTATAACTGTGGTCCTCAGTTTCCTCGTTTCGGGAAAGGCGTCCTTGTATGATACAGCTAAGTATCCCTTTAAAGAGATATTTGCCAAAAGCGAAAACTGAATAAAAAAAGAAATCCATTTCAGACAAAATTCTTGAAATGGATTTTTTATTTATGTTAAATTCGGGTTTATCGGGGAGAAGAGACGGTCGCTTTTTTTCAAAAAAGCTCCGCAAAAAACTTTAAAAAGGTATTAATATAAATTATTGTTTATCGAGGAGACGATATTGATATTTTGTAGGGGTCGACGTCTGTAGGAATGTTCCATTCCTACGAGCGACCCGCTGCAAACGCAACAATATAGGTAAATGTTAGTTTGGTTCGCTTGCAGATAACGGGCGGATATGGAATACGCCCCTACGCCTTAAAACAATTTCAAACAGCCCGATAAACCCGAAGTTATTTTTTTAAAAGTATTTCAGGGTTTTTAAAACTATTGACAAGTTGTCTATGATATGCTATCATTAAAGTGTAGACGAGATGTCTATGGTGCTTTATGTACAGACAAAAGGGGGAAAAATATGATACTTGAAAAACTTTCCGATGCGGAACACGATATAATGAAAGTCCTTTGGGATAGCGAAAAGCCCCTCAAGGCAAGTGAAATAACGAAAATACTTTCCGAAAAGCATTCTTGGAAGGTGCCCACGGTTCACGTTCTTATTTCTCGCCTTACGGAAAAAGGCTTCATATCTGTTGATAAAAGCTCATATTCCCATTATTTTGCGCCTTCGGTCAGCGAGGAGGAGTATCTTGCCTCAGAGTCAGAGCAGCTTCTCATAAAAGCAGGAGGAAAGCTTCATAAAATGTTTGCGGCGCTTATTGACTCTGCAAATGTCAGCGACGAAGAGCTGTCAGAGCTTTCAGCAATGCTTGATGCTAAAATGAAGGAGATCGAAAAAGAGAAGGGAGAGATATAAGTGAAAATTTTTCTCATAGAATTTACTGTATTATCCGTAATAATGTCTCTCATAACATGCCTGCTCCTTGCCTTTTCAAAAAAGCTGAAAAAGAGCTTTTCGGCAAATTGCAGATATATAATATGGCTCGTTGTAATACTAAGGCTGTGTATTCCCGTGGGCACGTTTTTTAGCCCTTCTTTAATAAATATACCTATGAGCAGCACGGTAATACAGTTCTTTGATATTGATTCCAAGACAGAAAGCGAAGGGGATAAGGAGATATACGTCCCCCACAATTCTCAGAATATAGAGGGGATCCAAGGCTCCGAAATCACAGAAAACAACGATAAGCTTTCATATGAACAAGACGGTATCCCCTCCGACAGCGCTCCTGTTCAGAACGAACAGGGCGGAGAAGACCTGCAAAAGGAACCTTTTATGTTTGATAAAGCAATGATTCCTTATATTGTTTTTTCAGTGTGGGTATCAGGTGTTGCAGTATTTCTTATTGTTACTATTGTAAGACATAATCTTTATGTAAGAAAAGTAAAGAGAAGCCTTTGTAAGGTAAGTGACGAAACCGAAGAAATATACAAAAGCCTTTGCAAAGATATGGGAGTTGCCCACTCTCCGAAGCTTTTTGGTAGTAAAGCATTGCAAAGCCCGATGCTTTTCGGCTGTTTTAAGCCTTTCATAGTTGTTCCCGAAATGGATGTATCTTCTGCAGTTTTGCGCCGTATCCTTATGCACGAGCTTATCCATTTCAGAAGGGCAGATCTTTTTTGGCTCCTTGCATCACTTTTTGCAAACGCACTTCATTGGTTCAATCCTATCATATATATCGCCTGCGGACGCTTCAATGCTGAAATGGAGCTCTCCTGCGACGAAAAAACGTTGGAGGGCGCAGACGATACACAGAGAGTTATTTACGGAAAAGCAATGCTGAGTATTGTCAGCCGTTGTAGAGGAGGTGGCGCTGTGCTGACAACAAGATTTGACCCCAAGGAAAGCCGCGCGGGAGAGCGTATCAAGAGCATTCTCGATACGAAGAAAAAGAGGCGCGGAATTGTACTTATTGTAGCCATAGTCGTGATTTGCCTCAGTGCAGGTATTTTGTTCGGCTGTGCAAACGAAACCCCCGATAAAAATGCTACCCCTTCAGGCGACCGAATAGAAGAGGAAAAGCCTGAGGAAAAGAACGAAAACGAAGAAACAAAAAAGACCGAGGAGACCACCGGAGCAGACACTCATCCTGAGGATACCACAGCCACACCCTCAGATACCACTGTGGCATCTGAGGATACAACAGCGAGGCCTGTTGATACGACAGCTAAGCCCGTTGATACTACTGCAAAACCTGTAGAAACAACAGCAAAGTCCGTTGAAACTACTCCACCCGTACAGGAAACTCCCAAGGTAGAAAAGCCCTCCGATGAGCTAATAAAGCAGATCGAGGAGGATTATACGGAGTTGGATAGCACATATCATAAATATGATCCTGAAATCCACGGTGAGTATTATGTGAGAAATTATTACGGAAGTTATAACGGCGCAGCAGTCTGTCTTATGGATGGAACAAAGACGCTATATCTTACAGTTGTTAAAGTTGAAACGGTTGCAGGCTCTGAATTTATTTACGGCAACAGTAACACCATACAAGTATGGAAGGACGGAAACTTCTATTCTCTTGAAGAGGCATACCAAAAAGGCTTTTTAACAAAAGAAGAAATAGCAATAATTGCAGATATTCACAATCACGGAAAGTATTACCGCTGTAGCGAGTAACTGCTGAAAATTTTGGTAGTTGTACCGATGTGTAAACGGCGGGAGTTGTCAAACTTGGTATGAAATAATGATAAACAATAAAAATCCACCCTTTCAAGGGTGGATTTTTTATCAGTTTTTAAGAAGCTCAACGAAAGCTTTGTACTTTTCGTATTTCTTTTTATAGAATTCTCTCTTTGAGTCGTCGGGGAGGGGAAGCTTTTCGCGCTTTACCATAACCGTGCGGCATTCGTTATAATCCTTGAAAAGGCCGATGCCTACAGCCGCAGTCATTGCAGCACCTATACAGCAGGTTTCGGGCTCCTTCATTCTCCAGATATCGCATCCCGTAACGTATCCTACGATCTCAGACCAGAGATCGCTTCGTGCCGCTCCGCCCGTCATCATAAGGGAGGAGATATCCATTCCCTGCTCCTTGAAGAGGGAAAGAACGCTTGCGGCCTCGAAGGCAACGCCTTCCATAAGTGCGCGTGCAATATCATAGCGGTCGTGGCCCTTATCAAGTCCGATCATAGCGCCTCTCATGTCGGGGCGGTTATGGGGGAAGCCTGCTCCGCAAACGTAGGGAAGAACGAAAAGATCCTTTGCGCTTTCCTGTCGTTCTGCGGCCTTTTTGTCCATTTCCTTAAAGTCACCGTCGATTACAGAGCGGTACCAGTTAAGGGCGCTTCCGGCGCTCACAAGGCTGGCAAGGGCACCGTATCTGCCGGGAACTGCGTGGATTCCGGGGGAAATATGATTTTCTGTATAAAGAAGCTTATCGGTGATACCGAGAACTACCCATGTGGTACCTGTAGCAAGGAGCATATCTCCTGCTTCAACTGCACCGGAACCGATAGAAGCGCAGTACTGGTCATGAGCTCCGTTGTAAACCTTCACATCTGTGTTGAGGCCGAGTGCCTCAGCCGCCGCAGGAGTAAGATTACCAACCTCTGCTCCGATGGGAAGAACCTCGGGGAGACGGGACTCGTCAATTTCGATATAGTCAAGGATATCGCGATCCCATTTGCCTGTCTGAATATCAAACATCTGTCGCATAGCGGCGTTTGTAGGGTCAATAACGCATCGTCCGCAGAGCTTCATGTTCATATACTCAAGAGTAGAAATAAAATAATCTGTAGCACGGAAAAGCTCAGGCCAGTTCTTTTTCATCCAGAGTATTTTTGAAGCATCAAGAACTGGGGTAGGAAGCCAGCCGCTCTTTTTATAGATCTCTTCCTTGCCGATAGCCTCTGAAAGCTCTTCAGCTTCAGCGAAAGAGCGGGTATCCATCCATGTGATAACTTCGCTCTTTGCATCTCCGTCACGGTCTGCGCAGAGCATACTTGCCGCCTGAGTGGAAAGGCTTATAGCCGCAATTCTCTTTGTATCAATATTCCCGGTAGCTGTGCGGATAGCATATACTGCCGCATCCCACCAATCATTTGCAGACTGAGTAACTTTGCCACCCTCGCTTTTGAGTGCGTATTCGCGGTATCCAGAGCCCAGAGTATTGCCGTTTTTATCAACGACAACGGCTTTGGTGCCCGTGGTACCGACGTCAAGTCCGATAACAAGCATAATTAATTCCTTTATCAATCAGAATCAGAGCAGGGGCGAACGCAGTCCGCCCCTGCAAGATTTTAGTCTTTATTCTCCGAGAAGAGTGTCGATGGTGTTGAGGATGTAGTCGATTGTTGCCTCGCTTGCGATTACGGGAGGCTTCATGAGAAGTGCGGGAACGCAGTTTGCCTTATAGAGCATTACGGAGGAGTCGATGCAAGCGTTCTTCATCTTGCCTGCGAACGCAGCTGCCGCGTCAACTGTGTGGAAGTGGAGAGCTGCGAGGTGGTCAAGACCCTCTGCGCAAACGATCTTGTCGGAGTACTTCTCAGCGATAGCCTTGAGGCCCTTATCGAATCTTGCGCCAAGCTCTGCAACGATCTTGCCGTTTGCTCTCATGAATGTCATTGTGATGAGGTATGCAAGTGCTGCAAGCTCCTCCTGACCGTTTGTAACGAGAGCGCCGAACTGGTTAAGAGTATCCATGTCAGCGTTTGTGATGATCTTGGAAGCAGGGTACTCACCGCCGGGGAAGCCTTTACCAACGATGGAGAAGTCAGGTGTAAGGCCGTAGAGGCGGAAGAGGAATGCGCCGTCATACCACATGCAGGACTGGATCTCGTCGCACATTGTAGGTGTATCGTATTCCTTACAGAGAGCGTAAGCTGCGTTAAGGAATTCCTTTGTAAGACGGATTCCGCCGTAGTTCATGAGGATGATCTCGTGGCAGAAGCCGCATGTCTTGTAGCCATTGGAGTTGTATTCCTTCATCTTAGCTTCGAAGTCAGCGATATCGTTGATGGAAACGGGAACTACCTTGTAGAGCTCAGCGTCGGCTGCCTTCTCGCGGATCTGGGGCCAGAGACCACGGAGAGTCTGAGCAACGATTGTTGTACCGTGGTAGTTAGCCTCGATGCCGCCCTTTGTATCACCCATGATGAAGAATACGGGAGTCTTGCCTGCATACTTGGGCTCGGGGAATGTGGGGTCGAGCTTGTAGAAGCGAGCGAGCATCATCTTAAGACCTGCCTCGCAAGCGAGAGATCCTGTCTCAAGGTTGATAACGCGGTTGAGAACCTTCTTGTCTGTGGAAGCCTTCATAGCCTCAGTTGCAGCAGTGTCATCCCAGTCGATGCCGTTTGCCATCTGAGTGATGCGAGTCTCCATGAGACGGGTTATGTAACCGCGGGTGTTGTTATGTGTTGCGTTAAGAACGCCGATCTTTCTTGCGTTGTCGATAAGCTTGTAGCCGTTGAAGCGGTGGCCGAGGGGAGTGTGGTAGTGCTCACTCTTACCTACAAGGTAGAGCTTACCGTCCTCACCGATACGGAAGTTGCCAAAGCCTGTAACGGGAGACATATCTGTGTTGGTAGCATTTGCGAAAGCGTTTGTAGCAGCGCCCTTTTCGCTATTTGCGAAGCCCTCGATGATAACAGTGCCTACCTTATCGAGAAGCTCATCGTTTCTCTTCTGAGCGCACTCAGGATAGAAATCGATCTTCTCATCTGCGATTGCCATAGTCTCGTCGTAGGACATGAGACCGAGGAAATCATTGGCACGTGCAACGGCCTCTGTATAGCCGCGTCCGAGTACATCGGAAAGAGAAAGCTTAGGGGAAACAAACATTGTTTTATACCTCCGTTTATTTATAAAAAATTATTTTGTATTTTTAGTCTTCTATTTTAAGCTGCGAGCCGTCGGTTGCCGCAGATGCGGGAGTGTAGGGAATACCCAGATGCTCGTATGCAAGTCGTGTGACCTGACGGCCTCGGGGCGTTCTTGCGATAAAGCCTATCTGCATAAGGTAAGGCTCGTAAACGTCCTCGATGGTGATAGCCTCCTCGCCGACTGTTGCTGCAAGAGTCTCGAGGCCAACCGGCTTTCCGTCGTAGAATTTTATCATTGTTTCAAGAAGACGGCGGTCGGTATTGTCAAGACCAAGCTCATCTATCTCAAGCATTCTGAGGGCGGCAACTGCAATATCTAGGGTTATCTCGCCGTCGCCTCTTACCTGTGCGTAGTCGCGCACTCTCTTGAGAAGGCGGTTTGCAATTCGGGGAGTTCCTCTTGAGCGGGATGCTATCTCCAAAGCTCCGTCCTCATCGATTGGAACTCCGAGGATTCCAGCGCTTCGCTTGACGATCTTTGCAAGCTCCTCGGGAGAATAAAGCTCAAGTCGAAGTATAACTCCGAATCGGTCGCGAAGAGGAGTTGTAAGCTGACCTGCTCTCGTTGTTGCACCGATGAGGGTGAAATGCTGGAGGGGCAGGCGGATGGAGCGGGCGGCAGGGCCCTTTCCTATAATAATATCAAGGGAGAAGTCCTCCATTGCGGGGTAGAGAATTTCTTCAATGTTGCGGTTCAGGCGATGTATCTCGTCGATGAAGAGAACGTCGCCTTCTCCAAGGTTTGTAAGAAGAGCTGCAAGATCACCCTGCTTTTCAATGGCGGGACCGCTGGTGACGCGGAAGTTAACACCCAGCTCTTGAGCGATGATACCGGAGAGGGTAGTCTTACCAAGTCCGGGAGGGCCGTAAAGGAGCACGTGGTCAAGGGTATCTCCTCGCATCTTAACGGCATCAATATAAATTTTGAGAACCTCTTTAGCCTTTTCCTGGCCAATATATTCATCGAAGGAGTCAGGGCGGAGAGTTATTTCGTTGTCCCTGTCTTCATCGGTATACGAGGTTTCAACTATTCTGTTTTCAAAATCAAAATCGTTTACAAAATCGTTCATTGTCTTTGTTTATAGTCCGATGTTTTATAATTTTTAAGTGAATTCTAAGTCTTAAGTAAAAGCTTGACGTTGACTTGCCTCCCCTTGCGAGGGGAGGGGGACCACTGTTCGAGATACAGTTAGTCTAAACTTACAGTTTAGTTGCTCTCACAACCTCGCACAAATTGCGAGGCAGAGCTACACTTTAATCTCAAGGTGGTGGAAGGGTAGTAACGAACGTTTTCAACAGCCGTTACGTCAGCATAGTAATTAACGGTATAAATGGGGTTTAAGGAAAATCTTGAGGAAGGGGAGTTGGCTGAAACTTCCAACCTACTACCCCACCACCATCCTTCGGATGGTCCCCCGCCCCTCGCAAGGGGCGGATATTTTAAATTATTTCTCTGGCTTTAAATCATTGAAGCTTAGTCCAAGATTTTTTAAGATATCGTTTGTTACAGCGCTGAAATTATCATTGATGCTTTCATTGCGGTATCGTAACACTTTTATACCAAAGGAAGTTAACTCAGAATCTCTGATCTCATCGTTTTCCTTATGCTCTTTTGTGAGATGCTGTCTGCCATCAATTTCTATAACGATTTTATGGCTTGCTATATAGAAATCTACAATATAGTTCAGAATGCCAAACTGCCTTTTTACTCTGACAGGTAGTCTCTTTAAAAAGGAAAACCAAATCTTTTTCTCCTCGGGGGTCATTTCCTTTCGTAAAGCACGGGCATTACAGTTCAATCTCTTGTTATATGGTAGCATTACTTCATAAGCTTTGCAAGGGCAATTCTGATGATGTCCTCAGTATCCATGGAAGGATCGGCTCCCGTAAGAGCATTGGCAACCTCGCTTCTTGAGTAGCCAAGCACCAAGAGAGCATCCTTTGCATCGTTGAGATGACCTGTTGCCCTCGCGCCTGTAGTTTTTCCACCCTTTTGTGCGGGGGCGGCGGGTGCAGAAACGAAGAAATTCTTTTCAACTTTATCGTGAAGTTCAAGAACGATACGAGCAGCAGTCTTTGCTCCGACACCGGGGGCGCGGGAGATGGACTTTGCGTCCTCTGCCACAATGGTATTGATAAGGTCCTGTGCTGACATTACGGAAAGAATGGAGATAGCCGCTTTGGGGCCGACTCCCGATACTGATATAAGAAGCTTGAAGATATCAAGCTCCTCCTCTCCGGAGAAGCCGTAAAGCTCTACGGCATCTTCTCGCACTGCCATATAGGTGAAAACTCTGACCTTTGCGCCCTCGCCCTTTGAGGCAAGCATCGTAATGGCATTTCCGCTTGCTGTCAGCTTATAGCCGACGCCTGCACAGTCTACAACTGCGGTCATATTTGTTGCATTAAGGTATAAAAGTTCGCCCGTAAGGCAGTATATCATTGATTTTCATCTCCGTTCTCGATTTCTTCTGCAATTGCCGAAATATCTTTTTCGCCAATTGTATCATTTTCAATTTCTGCGTCTGCCAAAATCTCGCAACCCTTGTCCTCAAAGGATTCTGCGTCCTCAAAGGCATCCGGATCGGGGAGGACGGGAAGATCATCCTCAGCGCAGTCTCCACGGTTGGGAATAACGTAAACGGTGTATCCCTGAGAGAGGCGCTCTGCTCTGAAGTATTCGGTGAGGAACCAAAGAACTGCAAAGGAAAGTCCGCCGAGAATAGATATGAAAAGTCCGAGATAGAGGCAGTCGGGGCGGTATTTCAGCTCGAGAGTGTGCTCACCCTCAGAAAGTCTGAAGCCGATAACGCCGTCGATAAGCTTTTCAATTTCAACAGCTTCGCCGTCGCAGTATACCTTCCATCCCTCATCATAGGGGATAGATGTATAAATGAGAGTATCGCCCTTCTGAACATCGATGGTACCATTGAAATGATCATCGTTGTACTCATGGATCATATAAGAGGATTTTTGCAGTTCGGGCATTTTTTCTTCAAAAACCTCGGAATCGAGATAATAGAAATAATGCTCATCCTGAGCGAGGTAAACTGCCTCTGCTGTTGTTTCAAGTGTCACGGTAACGGTTTCTCCAACTTCAAAGGAGCCGATCTCGACTATTCTGTCAGTTTCATTTCCGAAATAAGAGCCGTTTTTAAGTCCGTTTATATAGAGAAGGCATTCGCGGGGGTAATCGCTGGGGATAAAAAGGTAAAGTACATCTTCTGTATCGATATCGATGGTGAAGGTAACCCGTCCCTCAGTTGCGCCTGTAATGGGCGCATATTTTGTATGGCTGGCAACGCTTGTGCGCTGAAGTCCGTCTGTGGAAGGATCGCCGATAACGTCAGCCTTGCGGAATATTTCAACAGTTTCAGTCTCTCCAAGCATGGCGGTGACAGTTGCATTCATAAGCTCAAAGGCGGAAAGATAGTCCTCAGTCTTTATACCTGCAAGCTTAGGGTTAACGCCAGCGGCAAGAGACATGGCATAGGGGTTTTCCCATACTGTATAGTCCTCGTCGCCGTAGAGGGTTTCATTGTAAAGCTCAAGTATTTCCTCGCTTCGTGCCTCTGCGATAACATATTTGATACCGAAGAGAGAGTCTGAAACGGGTGTACCGCCGAGATACTTTGTCCAGTGAGACTTTGAAGAGATACCGTAGCTGTTGAGAAGCTGTATTGTTTCAGAGTTAAGTGTGGAAGTAGAGTTTGAAAGGCCGTTCATATTAAGGGTGAAATTATCGTTTGTCTTTCTGTGAACAGTCTTTTCCATTCTGTAGAATGAGGGATCAGCTTTAAGAACTGCATTGACAGATGGGGTAAGTCCGTCTATAAATGTACGGTAAGAGGTTCTGGTGGAGTAAACAACATCAAGACCGAGGGAATTCATGTTGAGAAGTCCGGCGCCGAACATTTCCGTGCAGACGAGTATTGCAAGGATGAGAGCGCCTGTCATGCGAACGTGCTTTTTGCAATAGGTTACAGCTTTAAGAATTCCGAGATAAACTGCGATTATGCCGAGAGAGAGCCAGATCGTTGTAAAATCGTCAACGTTTTCGTATTCCTCTTTCTGAATAAGGAGGAGGATAACAGCAATTGCTGCGCTGACGGGAAGAAGCTTTCTGTAGCCAATATCGCGTAATCTTTCAAATGCCTTGTAGGCAAGAAGGATGATGAAGAAGCTGAAGATAAAGCTGTAACGGTAGTTGAGCCAGTTGGGGCGCTGCATACCGTGCCAGAAAAGGTCGATTGTAGTGATATTAAAGCTTACGAGAAATACGATTATCATAAGTCCCGAAGCTATTTTTTCGCGGATCTTTATGTGAGGGGCGATGAAGTAAAGGGGAAGAAGCATCAGGGTGAGAGTGCCTGAATAAACGAAGGGAAGACCCTCGGGGCGTACCGTATCGTAGGATCCGATAAAGAATTTAGGAAGAAGGTCGAGCCAGTCGTATTTCGCTTCGAACGCGTAGTTCGGATTGGAAAAAGTTGTCTTTCCAAGAGTAAGAGAGTAGTATGTGCAAAGGAGAAGGGCCGAGCAGATCGCGATGGTTATAATGCAGTATAGTGTCATTCTTCCGGAGGATTTAATGAAATGGAGCTTTTCTCCTCTGGGGTTGCGCTCTTCGGGGGTGCTTGCGAAGTAGAAATAAAAATAGTAGAGCACAACGAATATACAGGTCATATATCCGATATAGAAGTTTGAGAATATGGCCATTGCAAGGCTAATTATAAACATACGGTAGCGGCCGTATTTTATAACATTTTCAATACCCAGCATGATAATGGGGAGGAGGATGAGATTGTCCGTCCACATGGTGTTATGCTGCATGACAACCGCATAGCCGCAGAGGGCATACATGGTTGCAAAAAGAACGGTTGCAATTCTGTTTCTCTTTCTTGTTGCCTCAATATAAATACCGAAGGTGAGACCGCAGGCTCCCACTTTAAGGAGAAACATAAGAAGAAGGGCTTCTGTAATATATTCCTTAGGGAAGAGAGCGACTATAAGAGAGAAGGGGCTTGAGAGATAGTAAGCAAAAATACCGATAAACTCTCCGCCAAGGGCTCTCGAGAAGGAGTAAAGAAGGCTTCCGTCGCCGTAGATTATATCCCTCAGGCCTTCGAAAAAGTAAACATACTGACCGTTAAGGTCAAGAACCAGCACAGAAGCTTCACCGATGGGATACACCTCAAAGCAGATGTACATGAGAAGCATAATGAGTGCCGGAACGGCAAAGCAGAGAAGAAGGTACTTCTTATGGAGAATGAAATCGCTCCAAAAGTCGCGTATTCCCGTTCTCGGTGCGAGGGGAGTACGGAATTTTTCTTTTTTTACAGCGGGTGTCTCAGCTATCTGAGGATCCGCATTAAAGTTTTCAGTCATTTTCTGTTTCCTTGTGTTGGATTTTCTTTATAGCCTTTTCAAGCTTGACACGGGGCAGAGTCATATCGCGGCCGCAGCCGCAGCAAAGGATGCGTATATCGCTTCCGATACGCATAACACTAAAGCGTTTTTCTCCGCACGGGTGAGGCTTTTTCAGCTCAAGCACATCGCCGACGGCGATCTTCAGTATATTTGCCATAGCTCTACTCCTATAGGTTTTCATAGTTACTTAAATTATATCACAACAGGTACCATAAGTAAAGAAATTTTGCAAATTATTCCGTTTTGCTTCAAATTCTGTTTTGATTATATGGGTAAAAGAGAAGGAATCCGCCAATGGCGGATTCCTGTCTAAATAATTATATTAAATATCAGTTCTTTTGCTTTTATCAGATGATATACCGCAGAGCTGATGACGCGCAGCTGTTTCTTTATTCTGCTGTAAGAGCGCTGAGCACTTGTTCCACGGGCTCTCTTATGACCAGTTCCGCAAGGGCATCGTAGGGAGTTTCGCTCTTGTTTATTATGATCAGATGTTCCCCATTATAAAGGCTCACAAGAGATGCTGCAGGGTTTACAGTAAGGCTCGTACCTGCAACGATGAGAACATCGGCGTCATATATGGCATCCTGAGCTGCACCGAAGACTTCTCCGTTAAGAGGCTCTCCGTAAAGGACGATATCCGGACGCACCAATCCACCGCAATCATCACATCGAGGTACCCCCTCGTTCTCTGTTATTTTAAGCAGAGAATAACTCTTTTTGCAGCGCATACAGTAATTTTTCTGGAGTGTGCCATGAACCTCCAGCACATTATCACTTCCCGCCAGCTGATGAAGCCCATCGATATTCTGGGTTATGACAGCGGAAAGCTTACCTCTCTTTTCAAGCTCTGCCAGAGCAATATGAGCCCCGTTTGGCTCTGCATAGGGATAGAGCATATTTTTTCTGAAATTATCAAAAAACTTTTCAGGCTCGGAAAGAAGATAGCCTCGGCTGAGCTTTACTTCGGGAGCGACATCACCGTCTTCGGCTTCAACGGTATACATACCGCCGTTTCCCCGAAAATCAGGGATGCCGCTTGCGGTTGATACTCCTGCGCCGCCGAAAAACACCACGTTTTCTGCGTCTTCTACTATTTTCTTAAGTAAATCTGTATCTTTCATTTTTTCTTTTTAAACGATTCTTTTATTTTCCCTGCAGACTTACCGTCATCCAGAAACAGCCATATAGCAAAGGGTACTACGAAAAGCGCTCCGATGATAAGGGCTGCAAGACCGCCCACAAGGGCAATGGGCAACAATCCAAGTCCGAGGGGAAGATAGATAAATATATTAACGAGTACTTTTGCAGACTTTTTCTCAAGTCCGTATCTTGCAATAACCGCAAAAACCACGGCAAAAGCGGAAGAGGCTATGGAAAGCGCCGAAAGCATCACCCTGAAAGGCCTCTCCTCCATGGCGAAAAAGCTTGCAAATGCAGAGCTTTCACCAATCAGAGCTACCGCCAAGGCACAAACAAAAGTTACGGCAAGGATAAAGAAAGCAAATGAAAGCCAAAAAGATATCCGAGGCTTTCGAATCCTGCTGTCTGTCATCGTATCGGCAAGCTTAATATCTGCTCGGCAAAGCGCTATTCCTTTTGATGTGCAAATGCTGTCGATGAAATCTTTTTCATCACTGTATTTATAGCGAAACACGGACTGGATACGGTTTACACGCATTGCAATCCCACTTGGCAGGTCTACCTCTTCAAGATAAACAATAAGTCGGTTCTTTGAAAGATCTCTTGCATAGACAAGCTCATCCTTGCAGTTTTCCGAATCGATAAAGCTTTTGGAAACAAAGGCAAGATAATACTCGCAGGCATCTATGTGATGGGCAATATTTTCATCCCATTCTGTTCCCGGGTCTATGCCAAGATCAAACCAGATACGGTATCCAAGCTCAGAAAGGCGGGACAACACGGGAAATACTCTATCTGAGTCCTTATGGGCATAGCTTACAAAGATATATTTTTCTTTTCCGAGGTAAGGTGCCGGCACCTTAGTGTTCATACCCTTAGTTATGCTTCTCTGGCAAGATGTACGTAGCGGATACCCTTAACATCATCCTGCTGATACCAAAGTGTCACAAGGAGAGTGTTGTCGGGAAGAACTGTAACGGAGGGCTCACCGAAGGAAAAATCTGTCCACTGGCCGAAGTCTGTGCTGTCTCCTGTCTTTGTTGCGGTTTCTGCCTCCCATACGGGCTGATTTTCAAGAAGTGTTGCCTTTCCGTTCTCGTCAAAGGTCTCCATTGCAAGCCATACGCCGATTGTGCCGTACTTACGCTGGTTATATGCGATAAGAACGCTTCCGTTATCCCACGCAGAGATACCTGTACTCTGTCCCTTGAATTCCTGCGAGAAGGGGCCCTTGAAGGTCTCGCCGTCATCATCGGAAACGAGATACTGGCTGGAGTTTTCGCTTGCTGTCTGCCATGTGGAGACCATGAGTCGACCGTCTGTGAGTCTTGTTATCCAGCTTTCTGCATACTGGCTGTCTTCTTCAATTTCTGCAAACTTCTTTGCTGTAAAGCTCTCGCCGCCGTCTGTACTTCTGAGAAGCACCATGCACTCATTATCAACCTCTTCTCTCTTCTCGATAGTGGGATAGGGAGAATAGATCATTGTCATTTTACCGTCGCCGTCAACGAGAATACCGCCGGGCTGCTCTGCGGATGCATAGTAGGGAAGCTCTACCATTGTAGGTGCGGGGAAAGCTTTTCCATCCTCACTCTTTGCAAAGAAAACGCGGTTTTCCTTCATGCCCATAGCCTCATCAGACCAGAAGTCCTCTCCCTCGTAAGCGATGGGGAAAACCTGTCCTGCAATATAATATTTTCCGTCAGCACCGCGTCTCACAGAGCCGAAGAGGGACTCCTTGCCGATAAGGTCGGGCCATACGGGAGCGGCACTGCCAAAGTTAAGCTCCTTATCACCGTATGCTGCCATAGTAACGAAATCGTTTGCTCCACCCTTGGAGTTTATCATAAATGTGCAAAGGATACTTCCGTCGGGAAGAACTGCGCAGCGGGGGCCGCTTGTGGCACAGTTATCCTTTGTTGAAAAAACGTCGCCTTCTGAAATTTTACGAAACATAATGTCACCTCTTAATAAATATTAATATACATTTTGATTTTATCACATAAAGAAAATTATGTCAACAAGCTTAATCAACATGTAAAAGTAGCGTTCAAATTCGTATTTATCGTGGAGGTTTCGCGGAAACTTTTTTACAAAAAAAGTTTCCACACCTTCAAAAAATTTTAATACGGGGAAAGGAAAAATTCTGGATTATTGAGGAAACGATATTGATATTTTGTAGGGGTCGACGTCTGTAGGAATGTTCCATTCCTACGATCGACCCGCTGCAAACGCAACAATATAGGTAAATGTTAGTTTGGTTCGCTTGCAGATAACGGTC
>JAZTXZ010000067.1:0-13817 GCA_045636685.1 Candidatus Avispirillum sp.
GTAGAGCAGGAGACTGAAAATCTCCGTGTCGTTGGTTCGATTCCGACCGGAGGCACCATATGCGGATTTAGCTCATTTGGTAGAGCGCAACCTTGCCAAGGTTGAGGTGGCGGGTTCGAGCCCCGTAATCCGCTCCATACGGCGTCATAGCCAAGCGGTAAGGCAGAGGTCTGCAAAACCTTTATCCCCCGGTTCAAATCCGGGTGACGCCTCCAGAACGAAAAAAGCACTTCGAAAGAAGTGCTTTTTTCATTCCGGAGGCGCCATTCTCGCTTTGAATCGACTGCCGTTGTGATGCTTCATTGACAAAGCAATCGGAATAATATATACTTTATAAAAAGGCGGTGATATTATGCTCTACGAACTTAAAAACATAAGATCTTATGCCGCCAATGCGGAAAATCCAAAGGGCGAAGAGTCCATGGGCGGTGTCCGCGGCGGCGGGCACAAGGGATGCCCTTGTGTTGAGTGGGTGAAGCCCTCTCAGGTGGTGACCCTTCTCGACGTTGAGGGAAGCGGCACTGTGCGCCATATATGGCTGACTTTTCCGCCCTATCATCCCGACCTTTACCGAGGTCTTGTTATAAGAATGTATTGGGACGGGCAGGAGACCCCCAGTGTCGAAGCTCCTGTAGGGGACTTTTTCGGCGTTGCCCACGCAAGATACAGACAGCTTTCAAGCGAGCTTGTGTGCGTTCAGTCATCAAACGGATTGAATTCGTGGATACCTATGCCCTTTAAAAAGAGCGCGAGGATCACAGTTGAAAACGATTCGGACAGAACCTTTTCCGTCCTTTTCTATCAGGTGGACTATACCCTCGGGGACGAACACCCCGAAAATCTCGGATATTTCCACGCCCAGTTCAGACGTTCAAACTGCCACCCCTTCCATGAAGATTATACTATCCTTGATGGGGTTTGCGGCAAGGGCAGATACCTGGGCACAGTCCTTGGTGTGCGTAGCGTATGCGTGCCTGATATGTGGTGGGGCGAGGGCGAAGTTAAGATGTATTTTGACGGAGAAGAAAACCCCACTATTTGCGGCACTGGCGCCGAGGACTACGTTGGATGCGCCTGGGGACTTTCTGAGTGCACCACACCGTATCAGGGCTGCACCGTTTGCGATAACGAAAATAAAATGTATTCCTTCTACCGCTGGCACACCCGCGATCCCATATATTTTGAAAAGTCCTTCAAAATAACCATAATGCAGATGGGTTACGGCGATAAAGAAGCGGCGAAGGCTCGCTTGGGAGAGGAATTTGTTTCCTATCCTGCCGCAGGCGGTGATGATGACGTTTGCTATTTTGATCGCAGTGATGACTACTGCTCAACTGCCTTCTGGTATCAGACTCTCCCAACCAAACCTTTTCCTAAGTTTCCAACAAAAGAAGAGCGCCTTGCCGATCTTGTTGAGGAAAAGAAGGTTGCCGAGAGAAATGATATATGAGTTGCAAATTCGTATTTAACGGGGAGTTCTTGCACTCTCAAAAGCTTTAAACAAATGGCGCGCATGAAGCATCCAAGGCAACAGTTGCGGCGTTAAAACACTGCCAATGCCTACAGCGCCCCCGCAAAGAGAAAAACCGCAAAATGAGCTCGTTCATTTTGCGGTTTTTCTTTGCGGGGGCGTTGTCTTTTCGCTGTAGTGGTTATTTTTGAAGCTTTTGCCAAGCTTTTTTACAAAAAAAAGTGACTGTTTCTTCTTTCAGTTAAATTGAAATTTAAATTTTGATTTTTCAAAGGCTCTTTCTCTTATCTCGAATTTCTCCTGCCGAAGATACGAAGAACGTAGAGGAGAAAACGGAGAAAATAGACAACAGAGGCAAGAGTTGAAACAAGATAGGTCATGGCGGCAGCGCGAAGAACCTTTTTTGCGGTGGGCACTTCGTCCTCGGCGATGATATGCCCCTCCCGAAGCATTTTTATTGCTCTGCGGGATGCATCAAGCTCAACAGGGAGCGTTACAAGGGAGAAAAGAAGTGAGGAGCCGTAGAGAAGAACACCTATCATGGCGATATAAAATCCCGTATCGGGATTGGAAAGACGGACAAAGCTGTCAAGAAGAAGGCCCACAAGAACGAGGGGGAATGCAAGGCGGGAGCCGATATTAACAACGGGCACCAACGCCGTGCGAATGTTATAGAGGAAAAATCCCTTTTTGTTCTGCATAACGTGGCCTATCTCATGGGCTGAGACTGCAACGGCTGATACGCTGTTTGAGGAGTATGTGGAGTCGGACAGGTTGACAATGCTGTTTTTGGGATGATAGTGGTCGGAAAGCTCACCTGAAACCTTGCCGACTCTTATATCCAAAGCGCCGCCTGCGCGAAGGAGCCGCCCTGCAACATCAGCACCCGTAAGCCCAGAACGGCAACGGATCTTATCGTATTTTTTAAAGGTAGACTTTACCCTTGAACTTGCTACGGCCGAAAGCAGAGCTACCACACCGATGGCTATGAGAAACCATATATAATCGCTTGAAAAATAATAGCTGAACATAAAAACCTCGCGTACATTTTTTATTATTATATCACGGATTTTGCTTCTTATCAAGAAATAGCTGTGTACTGATTTTTGCCTTGGTGTTAACAATATAGATATTGAAATAAAAAGAAAAAAATGTTAAAATGTCAAAAATACACTTTAGGAGTCCTTATGAAAGACCTTGGAAATGTAATGATTCTCGGCGACAGCTATTCCACCTTTGAGGGATATAATCCCGAGGGGTATGATGTGTGGTACAATTCTGAGAAAAAAGAATATAACGACGTGTGCCGTGTTGAGGACTGCTGGTGGCACAAGTTTTTCGCAAAGGCTCCCGCCACTCTTGTTTTCAATTGCAGCTATTCCGGTACCACCATATGCAATACGGGCTACAACGGCGAGGACTGCAGGGATAAATCCTTCATCGCCCGTCTTGATAAGCTTATAGAGAGCGGATATTTTAATGAAAACAAAATAGATACTCTTCTCATTTTCGGCTCTACCAACGACTGCTGGGCAGGCTCACCTGTAGGTGAGCAGAAATTTGAGGGCTGGACAGAGGATGATTTATACAAGGTATATCCCGCCTTTTCCTATATGCTGAAAAGAGCGAAGGAGGCTCTCCCCGAGGGGCGAATAGTTTTTATTATGAACTATATCCTCACTCCCGAGTTTTCCGTAAAGTTCAAGGAATCCTGCGATCATTTTGGAGTTGAATTTCTGGCTCTCGGTGAATTTCAGATAGGCGGAGGACATCCCACGTCTCTTGGAATGACTGAGATCGCAGAGCAGGTTCTCTCCTATTTTGAGGGGAACTGAAATGAAAAACAAAAAGGTAATTATTATTATCGCCGTTGCTATTTTGCTTGTTATCGTGCCTGTTATCGGGCTTTTGGCTTATGGAAACAAGTCCGTTGTTCTGACTGAATATACGGTTGAAAGCGAGAGGCTGCCCGAAAGCTTTTCAGGCTTTCGCATCCTTCAGGTGTCTGACCTTCATAACGACGAGTTTGGCAAAGATAATAAAAAGCTCCTTTCCATGATGGAGGAGGCAAAACCCGATATTATCGTAATTACGGGCGATACCATAGATTCCTACGGTACAGAGGTGGAGGTGGCAAAAAGCTTCCTCAAGAAAGCTTCGAAAATTGCTCCCTGTTACTACGTTACGGGAAATCACGAGGGACGGGAGCCTTTGGCTTTCGCTGAGCTGACAGACTTTTTTGACAGCATTGGTGTAACTGTCCTTCGGGGAGAGAGCGTTACCCTTTCGCAAGAGGGAGAGGCTATCAATATTATGGGAATCGACGATCCCAATTTCGGCTCTTCTGTTGAAGAGAGCCTTTCTGTGGGCCTTCCCGAGGGGTATACTGTTCTGCTTTCCCACAGACCCGAGAATTTCAAGGCATACGTAGAGGCAGGGGCAGACCTTGTTTTTTGCGGACATGCCCACGGAGGTCAGTTTATACTGCCTTTTATTGGCGGCGTATATTCTCCGGGCGAGGGGCTTGATCCTCAGTATTTCAGGGGGATACATACGGAGGGGGATACCTCGATGATAGTGAGCCGCGGCCTTGGAAACAGCGTTTTTCCTCTCAGAATAAACAATCGCCCCGAGCTTGTTCTGGCAGAGCTGCGGGCAAAATAAGGAGAATTAAATGAAACGAAATACAGCTTTGATCTTATCCGCTTTTATTGTTGCCGCAAGCCTTGCCGGCTGTATGACAGACGGAGAGGGCGCCGATACCACAGATACTCAGAAAATTGAGGAAACAACGATTGCAGATACAACGATCCAACAGCCCGACGCCGATACGGTGAAGCTTTTTGAGGAAAACGAGGTTGAGGGCGGATATTCATACGTTCTTTATAATCTTGACGGTACTGTTGCGGAGGAGATCGCCTTTTGTGAGGACCGTCCTTGCCACGTGCTTATCGGTGGCTCGGTTTCAAAAGTGACGGTGGGAAATGAGACTTATTATTATGACCTTGAAGAGAAGGTTTTTTCTGAGACGTTCACTGATGTTTTTGATGAAAACGGAAGCCTTATACTGAGGGCTGAGGGCGGTATACTTATCGTTTGTGATGCTTTTGACAGTGAGGGATTTCATAAGGAGATAGACGATTTTTCTTTTGATATTGCAGAAGAATCCCCCTTTGTTTCTTGCGAATTTTCCGATGACGGAGGAAGCGTCAAGTGCGTTTATATGTCAAGTGAAGGTCAGGAGCGAACAGAAGGCTTCAATATCACAGATGAAACAAAGTATGTTCCCGTTGATGATTGGAAAAACAAAAAAGAGCTTGTTTCAGGTGATGAAAAGGCACAGGTCGAGCAGTTCCTTTACGGGTATATGGGAAATGTGGACTACAATACGGGGTTCAGCTTCGAGTATGAGATATCGGGAGCTATTCTTGTTAATGGGGTAAGGTTTTATCATTGCAAATGCTTCTATCTTATGCCGAAGGAAGGCAGTGAGGAATTTCAGCGTGTTCCGGCTGCAGAGTTTGTCCTTTCGGAAAACAAGGCAGAGCGCTATGATTGCCGCGACGTTGACGGTGAGCTTATCGTGTATACTGAGAATAATATGATATAAGCTTTGTTTTCTCTGCTTTCTTTGGAAAGAAAGCAGCAAAAAACAAAATGTTAATTAAAAAAGCTATGCGAGCATACCAAACGGTGTCTTGCATAGCTTTTTATTGTTATTTAAATTCAATATCGTCTCCACAATAAACCCGAATTTGAAGCTCTCTGACTCTCAAAGCAAAAGTCTCCGAAAAGCAAAAGCTTTTCGGAGACTTAACTTAAATCACTGATTTTCTTCGTTTTCAGAGTTCTTGCTTTCGGGTGCCTTGGGGGGATGCTGTGTACCCTCCTCGGCTTCCTTGCGCTTTCTCTCTTCTTCGCGCTTTCTTTCGTTTTCAGCGATCTGGATAGCGCGCTTTGCGTTTTCCTCTTCGCTTCTGCGCTTTCTTTCTGCAACCATTTCTTCAAGGTCTTCAAAGGTAACGCCTTCTTCATCCATAGCGCGACGGAACTGCTCGCCGTCCATGGTCTCGTTCTTGTGAAGGAACTTTGCAACGAAATGGAGCTTATCAATGTTTTCGGTGAGGATATCCTTTGCAACGTTGTAAGCATCGGTGATGATCTTATTGATCTCCTCGTCGATGCGTGCTGCAACTGCCTCGGAGAAGTTTCGGCTCTGAGAGAAGTCGCGGCCGAGGAATACCTCAGAGTCGCTGTGGCCGCTGCCGAAAAGGATGGGACCGAGATCACTCATACCAAGCTGCATGACCATCTTGCGGGCAATATTTGTAGCTCTCTGGATATCGTTTGATGCGCCGCCGGAGAAGTCGTCAAATATAAGCTGCTCTGCAACGCGTCCGCCGAGGAATACAGAAATCTCCTGCTTGAGCTCGTTGCGGTAAACGCTGTATTTATCCTCCTCGGGAAGGTTCAGGGTATAACCGAGAGCGCGTCCGCTGGGGATGATGGATATCTTGTGAACGGGGTCAGTAAGGGGAAGAATGTGGGAGAGAATTGCATGGCCTGCTTCGTGATAAGCAGTCTTGAGCTTTTCGGAATCCTTGATTCTCATGGACTTCTTTTCGGGGCCTGCAACGATCTTGTTGAAGGCTTCCTCGATTTCATCCATACCGATAAGCTGCTTATCCTTTCTTGCCGCAAGAAGAGGTGCCTCGTTAAGGAGGTTTGCAAGGTCAGCGCCGGTAAAGCCGCTGGTGCTCTTTGCGATAACGGAAAGGTCAACATCAGCCTCGAGGGGCTTGTTTCTTGCATGAACTCGGAGAATTTCCTCGCGGCCCTTGATGTCGGGCTGGCTTACTGTGATCTGTCTGTCAAATCTGCCGGGTCTGAGAAGTGCGGGGTCAAGAACGTCAGGGCGGTTTGTTGCGGCGATAACGATAATACCGTCAGTGGAGCCAAAGCCGTCCATTTCAACGAGAAGCTGGTTAAGAGTCTGCTCGCGCTCGTCGTGTCCGCCGCCGAGGCCTGTACCTCTCTGGCGGCCTACCGCGTCGATCTCATCGATAAATACGATGGAAGCGGGATGGCGTCTTGCAGTATCGAAAAGGTCGCGGACGCGGGATGCGCCTACACCTACGTACATTTCAACAAAGTCGGAGCCGGAAATGGAGAAGAAGGGAACTCCTGCCTCGCCTGCAACTGCCTTTGCGAGAAGGGTCTTACCTGTACCGGGAGGGCCCATCAAGAGAACGCCGTGGGGGATCTTTGCGCCAAGCTTTGAGAATTTCTTGGGATCCTTGAGGAATTCAACGATTTCCTCAAGCTCAGCCTTTTCTTCATCAGCTCCCGCAACGTCGCCAAAGAAGACTTTGGACTTATCGCCGGCCTTTGTTCTTGCTTTGCCGAAGTTATTGATCTTGGAGCCTCTTCCTCCTGAAGCCTGGTTCATCATGAACCACCAGAGGAAGATGAATACTACTGCGATGATAACGTAGGGCAAAAATCCTACCCACCAGGGGAGAACCTTTGCGGGGATGCGATCGTATTCGTCGATCTTGTCTGTGTATTCGCTGATGTCTGCAAGGAATGTCTCGATATCGGCAAGCTTATATTCTATCTTTGTTTTCTTATCCTTGCCGGAATCGGTCTTTCCTTCGTCGATAACGAGGGTCAGCTTTGCGTCGTCGTAGTCAACGTCGTAGCGCTCAACCTTTCCGTCCTCGAAATAAGCGATGATATCGCTGTATTTAAGCTCGTCGCCTCGGTTGCCGTTGCCGTAGAGCAGAGCGATTGCTACAATAACGACTGCTATAAGGACAACATACCATATGGCGACCCTAAATCCGTTTTTCTTCATTATAGGTGTTTTCCTCCGGGGAGATTATTTTGTGTAAATTACAGGCTTGAGAATTCCTACATAAGGTAAAGTGCGGTAGCCTTCTGCATAGTCGAGACCGTAGCCTACAACAAATTCATCAGGTATCTCAAGGCCCTTATAATCAGGGGTATAGTCTACCTCGCGGCGAGAGGGCTTATCAAGAAGGGTGACTGTTTTTACGCTTCTTGCTCCGTTAAGAGAGAGATATTCAACGAGATAGGAAAGAGTTCTTCCGCTGTCGATAATATCCTCAGCAATAAGTATATCCTTTTCTGAGAGATCTGAACGGTGAAGGTCGAGAAGAATATTGATTCTTCCGCCGGAAACTGTGCCTCTGCCGTAAGAAGAGACCTTCATGCAATCGATCTCGCAGGGAATGGTGAGCTTTTTCATCAGGTCGCCGCAGAATACGATGCTTCCTTTGAGAATGCAAAGGAGGAGAAGATTTTTGTCGGCATAATCACGGCTGATCTCTTCTGCAAGGCGTGAAACGGTTGCATCAAGCTCTTCTTCCGTAATCAATACTTTTTCGATATCATTATCCATTATGCTTTTATGGGTATTCATGTTCCACTCCGTTTTGAAATGTGTAGATTTATTATTTTTTTTGAATCCTTTGTTGCTCGTGCTCCGTCCCTGATTCCTATGTACGGAACATAAAGAATGCCGCTGTCATCACAGATGATGGGAAGTTTTTCTCTCACATGCCTGGGTATATCTGCATCGCAGAGAAGTTTTTTGAGCTTTTTATTCATGTTCCCTATCCTGACAGTATCGCCGGGAAGGCGCTTTCTTGCAAACAGCTTACCGTTTATTTTATCACAGTCAATGCGCTCGTGTAAAGATAAATTGTAAATATTTTCCTCAAATATATTAATAAGCTCATCTTTTTCTGTGCAGATCAAGGTGAAATCAAAAAAATCCACCAATCGGTCATAGCATATGGTAACCGGTTTTGAATCTGCGTCTGATTCGTTTTCTGCCTGTTGTCCGGAGCCTAAATATACATCGTTTTTGTCAACTGAAAATATAACGCCGTGGGGGAGGGAAACAAATCCTCCTTCGGGGTTTGAAAGAAGCTTTTTGCAATCGGAGATATTCCTTTCCGAAAGGTCGCAGCACAATCCTGTCTGATCTCTGTATAAAAAGAGAATGACCCGGTGCAGTACTGCAGGATGAAGATTTTTCAGGCTTTGGCGGTCTATCGTATTTTCGGAGAGAAATCTTTTCGCTTCCCCTTCTATGAAATCGCAGTCTGCTCTGGCGCTTTCGGATAATCTCAATGCCGCATGGCAAACCTTTGGGTTTATTGCTTTCATAGCGGGAACGATCCCGGCTCTCACTGCGTTTCGCGTGTAGACTGTATTTGCATTTGTGCTGTCTGTCACGTATGCGATCCCCTTTTCTTTGGCATAGGTCCGTATCTCCTCTGAGGAGGATGAAAGAAGAGGGCGGATATATATTCCGTCGCGCACGGGAGATATTCCCGAGATTCCTTTTGTTCCGCTTCCGCGGCACAGGTTAATGATAACGGTTTCCAGATTGTCGTCTGAGTTGTGAGCGGTAGCAATAAGTGCACCGTTATATTTTATCCTGAGTCGGTCAAAAAATGCGTATCTTGCGTCCCTTGCGGCTTCTTCAATGCTTTTTCCTGTTTTTTTG
The DNA here is from genome assembly GCA_045636685.1 of Candidatus Avispirillum sp. Lineage (GTDB taxonomy): Bacteria > Bacillota > Clostridia > Oscillospirales > CAG-272 > Avispirillum. Next base: position 9,012 of record JAZTXZ010000067.1, read on the forward strand.
GCAAGTGCGGGGACATCTTCTTTTAAAAGCTCAAAAGGTATAACGTTAAGTTTGCAGAAATTTTCGCAAAAAATCTGATCTTTTTCTGCTTCTTCGCCTCTAATCATATGATTGACATGGGCGGCAATAATTTTCATTTCCGGAAATTTTTCCCTCAAGGAGAGAAAAAAAGAAAGAAGCACCGTAGAGTCGGCGCCGCCGGAAAAACCGACGATCACCGCAGGTGCCGTCCCGAGAAGGCTGTCGATCCCGCTGTGCTTCATATAACTTTCTGTTTTTGAAAAAAGCACCTGTGATGCCTCCCTTCAATTTCTGTTTTCTTCTTTCAATATGTATTCAAAAAGAACGCCCCCGCCGAGGACACACATTGTGCCTGCGGAGGAATATTCAAGGGCTTCTATTACATCGGAGGCTAAAAATATGCCTGCCTCCCTTGAAAAGACTATAAAAGCGAGGTGGATAAGCACCAGCGAGAAAAGCCCTTTTATTGTTTTTTCAGATGTTTCGTATGTAAGTTGCATAAATACAATTCTTCCTTTCGTTTATACGTTTCTTTCTGTATATATTGTAAATGTATACATATCTGAAATCAACGTATAAATAATTGTATTGATGCCATACCTTACCACATATTATAATAAACAAAAGAAAACGGAAAGTCAAGGAAGATAAATCAAAAGAAAAATATGGTTTACATTTTTTGAAGTTTATGGTAAAATACAAAAGATACCGAAAAAAGGAGGAAGGATATGCTCCGTCTTGATAAATATATTGCCGATACGGGAACAGTCAGCCGTAAGGATGTGAAAGCAGCGGCAAAAAAGGGACTTATTACCGTTAACGGAAAAACAGTCAGAGATGTTTCCGAGAGGGTAGATGAAAATACGGATGTCGTTATTTACTGCGGCAAGCGCGTAAACTGGCGAAAGTACGTATATGTTATGCTCAATAAACCTGCAGGATATATCAGCTCAACAGAAGAGTCTCCCAAAACTGTGATGAAGCTCCTTCCCGATGAGTATTCAAAAATGGAGTGCTTCCCTTGCGGTCGTCTTGATATAGATACTGTGGGGCTCCTGATCATAACAAACGACGGACCTCTTGCCCACGAGCTTCTCTCTCCCCGTCACCACGCTGAGAAGACATATTATTATCATTGCGCTCCCGAGATCGGAGAGGCTGAAGCCGCAAAGCTTTGCGCGGGTGTTGACATCGGCGATTACGTAACAAAGACCTCAAAGGTAGATATGGTAAACGGCGCAGAGGGATATATCACTCTCACCGAGGGCAAATTCCATCAGATAAAGCGAATGTTCGAGGCGGTGGGCTCTTCCATAACCTATCTGAAAAGGGTGGAATTCGGAACTGTAAAGCTTGATGGCGCTCTTGCCGAAGGGCAGTGGCGCGAACTTACCGGCGAGGAAGTAGAAGCGCTGAAAAGAGCAGTTGGTAAATAAGGAAAGCTGTAATCGGCCCGTTGGAGATGTCGACTTATGCGGGACGGTTTCTTTCCCTGTTATAAAGTTTTTTGAAGATGCGGAAGCTTTTTAAAAAGTTTCTGCGTATTAAATCACATACAGAGGTAAAAATGGACATTTTACAGAGACTTTCAGAGGAATTGAATATTAAGCTTCCTCAGATCGAGGCTACGGTAAAGCTCCTTGATGAGGGCAATACCGTTCCCTTTATATCAAGATACCGTAAAGAGGTTACGGGCGGTCTTGATGATACTCAGCTTCGTGAGCTTTGCGACAGACTGAACTATCTTAGAAATCTTGAAGAAAAGAAAAACGATGTTAAAAATCTTATCGAGGCGCAGGGTCTTCTCACTCCCGAGCTTGTGGAAGCCATCGATGCTGCTGAGACTGTTACCGAGGTAGACGATATATACCGCCCCTTCCGCCCCAAGAGAAAGACAAGAGCATCCGTTGCAAAGGAAAAGGGTCTTGAGCCCCTGGCTCTCCTTATTCTTGCGCAGCAGGATGAATACACGCCCTCCATCGAGGAAGCAGCGGCAGGATTTATCGACAGCGAAAAAGGTGTTGAAAGCGCAGAGGAGGCTATTGCCGGCGCTAAGGATATTATCGCCGAGATCATTTCCGATAATGCTGATTATCGCCGTGAGATCCGCCGTCTTACCTTTATGAACGGCACCATCACATCCAAGAAGGCAGGCGACGGCGAGAGCGTCTACGAGCAGTATTACGACTTCTGCGAGGCAGTAAAGACTGTTCCTCCCCACCGTATCCTTGCTATGAACCGCGGCGAGAAGGAGGACATGCTTAAGGTAGACGTAAATGTTGATTCCGATATCGTTCTCAACTATCTGTTTTATATGGCGGTTACAAATCCGAAGTCTCCCGCATTCAGATACGTGGCGAGCGCAGTGTGTGACAGCTATGACAGACTTATAGCCCCTTCCATTGAACGTGAGATCCGCTCAACTCTCTTTGACGATGCAAGTGAAAGTGCAATCAAACTCTTCTCCGAGAATCTGAAGAACCTTCTCATGCAGGCACCCATCAAGGGAAAGACTGTCCTTGGATACGACCCGGGATACAGAACCGGCTGTAAGCTTGCAGTAGTTGATAAGACAGGCATGGTGCTCGACACTGCTGTTATTTATCCTACAAAGCCCCACGAGAGAATCGCTCAGTCAAAGAAGATAGTTCTCAATCTCATTAAAAAATACGATATTGATATAGTTTCCATCGGAAACGGAACTGCAAGTGCGGAAAGTGAGCTCTTCATTGCAGAGACTCTCAAAGAATGTCCCCGCGATACTAAATATATCATCGTATCCGAGTCCGGAGCATCCGTGTATTCCGCATCCAAGCAGGGTGCAGAGGAGTTCCCCGATTTCGATGTAACTCAGCGTAGTGCCGTGTCCATCGCAAGAAGACTTCAGGATCCCCTTGCGGAGCTTGTTAAGATCGATCCCAAGGCTATCGGCGTCGGTCAGTATCAGCATGATATGAAGCAGGCCCGTCTTGATGAGGCTCTCGAGGGCGTTGTTGAGGATTGCGTAAACTCCGTCGGAGTCGACCTCAATACTGCATCCTATTCTCTCCTTTCATATATTGCGGGTATCAATACAACTGCAGCAAAGAATATAGTAAAGTACCGCGATGAAAACGGTGAGTTCAAAACAAGAAGCGCTGTTAAGAAGGTTCCCCGTATCGGAGATAAGGCTTATCAGCAGTGTGCAGGATTCCTTCGCGTTCCCGGTTCCAAGGAGATCCTTGATAATACGGGCGTTCATCCCGAATCCTACGATGCGGCAAAGGCTCTTATGGCAGAGTTTGGCTATACCGCTGCAGATGTTGCGGGCGGACTCAAAACCCTCCGCCGCGAGGTCAATGCCAAGGGAAGCGCTGCTCTTGCGGAAAGGCTGGGCATTGGCGAACCCACTCTTATGGATATTGTAGGCGAGCTTGAAAAGCCCGGTCGTGATATCCGTGACAGCCTTACTGCCCCTGTTCTTCGTGACAAGGTTATTGAGATCGAGGATCTTGAACCCGGCATGATCATGAAGGGAACTGTACGTAACGTTATCGACTTCGGCGCATTCGTCGATATCGGCGTTCATCAGGACGGACTTGTGCATATTTCCGAGATATGCGAAAAGTATATCAAGCACCCCTCCGAGGTTCTTTCTGTCGGAGATATCGTAAATGTCAAAATTAAGACAGTTGATGTACGAAAGAAGCGCATAGGACTCACAATGAAGGGTATATGATTCTAATTTTATTAGAAAATATTAAGGACCAAAAAGCATAGGTTTTTATGCTTTTTGTAACCTAATAGCAAAATGCACAAAGAGTTTAAAACAATTTTGGAGAAAAAACATCTTTAAATTCTGACTAATTACTGTTATAATAAACCATAGTAATGTGCGGTAATCCCCGCAACTCAGAACTGCCAAGGAGGATATTATATGGCAAGCGTATCCCTTAAGCATATTTACAAGAAGTATCCCGGCGGCGTTACAGCCGTTTCCGACTTCTGTCTCGAAATCAAGGACAAGGAGTTCCTTATTCTCGTAGGACCTTCCGGTTGCGGTAAGACCACAACTCTCCGTATGATCGCAGGTCTTGAGGAGATCTCCGAGGGTGAGCTCTTCATCGGCGACACGCTGGTGAACGACGTAGCGCCCAAGGACCGTGATATCGCCATGGTGTTCCAGAACTACGCTCTGTATCCTCATATGACGGTGTTCGAGAACATGGCCTTCGGTCTGAAGCTCCGCAAGGTCTCCAAGGAGGAGATCAAGCGCCGCGTGGAGATCGCCGCAAAGATCCTTGACATCAACCACCTGCTTGACCGTAAGCCCAAGGCTCTGTCCGGCGGTCAGAAGCAGCGTGTAGCGCTCGGCCGTGCCATCGTGCGTGAGCCTAAAGTATTCCTTCTTGACGAGCCTCTGTCCAACCTGGATGCTAAACTCCGTGCTTCCATGAGAACCGAGCTGACCAAGCTCCACAAGAACGTACAGACCACCTTTATTTACGTTACGCACGACCAGACCGAGGCTATGACGATGGCTACCCGTATCGTTGTTATGAAGGACGGTCTGATCCAGCAGGTTGATACGCCTCAAAACCTCTACGACTATCCCTGCAACCTGTTCGTAGCAGGCTTTATCGGAACGCCTCAAATGAACTTCATCACCTCCAAGCTGGTGAAGAAGGGTGACGACTTGTTCCTTGAGTTTGGCAACACTTCTGTGAAGCTTCCCGCAGACAAGGCAGCAAACCCTGCCCTGCAGGAATATATCGACAAAGAGGTGGTTATGGGTATCCGTCCCGA
>JAZTXZ010000068.1:0-9849 GCA_045636685.1 Candidatus Avispirillum sp.
CAATAAGAAAAAAGCATTTCAAGACATGTCTTGAAATGCTTTTTGTTATTTTATAAGTCTGAGTCCCTTTGGATAATGGTTTTTTACCTTGCCGTCCACAATCTTTCCACCGCCGACGGGACATCCGTCTATAAGGACAGCGCACCAGCCGTTCTTTTCATCCGTATCGATGACCTCGCCGGAAAGATAAGCGACGGCCTCGGGAGAATCGCTTGAAAGCTCGACCTTTCTTTTGAATGACTTGCCGAGGGCTGAAAACAGATGGTGATGAGGCTCTACTCTGCCCTTGATCACTTCTCCGACGCAAACACCGACTGTGTGTGCCGTTTTGTGTGAGGGGAGATCGTCTGACATCATAACGAAGTCGCCAACCTTAGTAAAGCTATGCACAGATGTATCTATATTATCGGCAAAGAATTTCTCAACAGCCGCCTTTTCCTCTTTGGTGAGGGCATCCGTCGGCTTTTCCTTGCCTTTTTTCTTAGCCTTGGGGATATAGACCTCGCTGTCCTCATCTCTTTTCATAAGGCAAAGGAACTGGCCCTCGCCCTCTGAGATATGGGGATAAAATCTGCGGCACTCGGTCATATCGTGCTCAGCACCCTCGAAATTAACGCCGTCTGCCGTAGCCTCTCTTGCGCTTTCAAGAACGGGAACTATTTTGAAATCCCCGTGGCGGGAAAGGAAAGAGTCCACCGTCATTTCGTTTTCCTCAAGGGAGAAGGTGCAGGTGGAATAAAGAAGATATCCGCCCGGCGCAACGCATTCTGCGGCATTTGAGAGGATCTCCTTCTGTCTGGCGGCGCACATAAGAACGTTTTCAACGCTCCATTCTTCAATCGCCTCGTCGTATTTTCGCATCATACCCTCGCCTGAGCAGGGGGCATCGCAAACGACAAGATCGAAAATTCCGCCAAAGGAATTTGCTATATCCTCGCTGTCAGTATTTGTAACAGTAGCGCGGATAGCGCCCATTCTCTCCATATTGGAGCGGAGGATTCGGCATCTTTTGCGGTCTATCTCGTTTGAAACGAGGTATCCCTCTGAGAGATACTCAAGAAGCTGAGTTGATTTTCCGCCGGGAGCGGCGCAAAGGTCAAGAACTCGCATATCGGGGCGCATTATGTGAGATATTGCCGCAACGGAGCACATTGCTCCGGGGTCCTGCACATAATATGCTCCTGCGTGATGGAGGGGATCTGCGCCCACCTTTTCCGAGTCGAAAATAAAGCCGTTTTCAACAAAGGAAAGAGGGGTAAGGTTGAGGGAGGTTTTTTCGCAAAAGCTTGCCTTGTCCGCCTTAAGAGTGTTGACTCTCAGCGCACGGACAGCATCTTTGTCTTCGAAGGAAGAGATAAATCTATCATAATCCTCGCAGAGAAGGCTCTTCATTCGCTTTTTAAATTCTTCGGGAAGCTGCATATTATCTCTCCTTTCTTAAATCTTTGAATATCAATAGCGTTGCAAATTTGGGGGTGTCGAGCTGATGCAAACTAAATTTGATATGTAAAAGGTTCGATTTTCGCAACATATCTCCCCTTGCGAGGGGAGGTGGCATCCGAAGGATGACGGAAGGGTAGTAGCGTGCGATTAAAGCAAACGCTCCGTCTATGGCAGTGGAGTTTGCCTTAATCAAGCCTACTACCCCACCACCATCCTTACGGATGGTCCCCCGCCCCTCGCAAGGGGCGGGCAAGGACAAAGTTTATCTTTTTCATTCGTTTGTGCATCAAATTATCGTTTGCATCGCGTACTGATGTTAGGACGAGCAATGCACGCCCCTACATTGTTTGTTTTTAACTGTTCGACAAACCCGAATTTATTATTTTCTTTTTAAAGTACAGAAACTTTTTTTCAAAAAAGTTTTTGCATCCGCGTCCCCTTAATCAACAAAATCAAACTCGATGTCGAACATCTTAACAGTATCGCCCTCTTTACAGCCGGCAGCTCTCAGCTTTTCGATGATTCCACCATCATTAAGAGACTTCTGGAAATACATAAGAGATTCTCTATCGTCAAAGTTAATTCTGCCGCACAGCTTTTCAAGCCACATACCTGTGCAGACGAATGCGCCACCGGGAGCTCTTCTGATCTCTGTATCCTCGGGGAGAGCATCCTCATATCTCTCTGCATCCTCCTCTGTGATCTCGCTTTCGTAAACAGTAATGGGAGGAAGATCTCTCAACTGCTTTTCGATCTCGCGAATCATTTCGGGAATACCCTCTCCTGTAATTGTGGAGATGGGGAACACCTTATATCCGAGAGCATCCGCAAGAACCTTAAGGGAAGCAAGATTCTCATCATCCTCAAGCACCATATCGCACTTGTTTGCCGCAATGATTCTGGGGCGACTTGCAAGCTCCTCGGAAAACTCTTCAAGCTCCTGAGCGATAGTATCGAAGTCCTCGGTAGCTGTTCTGCCCTCGATGCCTGAAATATCAACTACCTGCAAGAGAAGTCTGCAGCGCTCGATATGTCTGAGGAAGTCGTGGCCGAGGCCTGCGCCTTCAGCAGCACCCTCGATAAGTCCGGGGATATCCGCCATAACGAATCCGCGGTCCTCGCCTGTATTAACTACGCCGAGAGAAGGCTCGAGAGTTGTGAAGTGATACTCTGCAACCTTGGGACGTGCAGCGGATACTGCCGCAAGAAGAGAGCTCTTGCCCGCAGAGGGAAGACCTACAAGACCAACGTCTGCGATCATCTTAAGCACAAGAACAAGCTCCTTCTCCTCGCCGGGAAGGCCGTTTTTAGCAAATCGGGGGATCTGACGGGTGGGTGTTGCAAAATGCTTATTACCCCAGCCGCCACGGCCGCCCTTGCAAACTGTGAAAGGCTCGTCATCTGCCATATCCTTGATGATCTTGCCGCTTTCAGCATTTCTGATAATAGTTCCGCGGGGAACGCTTATAATAACGTCGGCACCGTTTTTGCCGTGGCGCTTTGCGCCTTCACCGTTGCCTCCGTTTTCTGCAATGAATTTTCTCTTATATCTGAAAGCAAGGAGAGTATTGGAGCCCTCGTCTATCTTGAAAATAATGTTTCCGCCATTACCGCCGTCGCCGCCGTCAGGGCCACCCTGAGCAACGTACTTTTCACGTCTGAAGGAAACGGCTCCATTTCCGCCTGCTCCTGCTTTTACGAATATTTTCGTCTTATCTATAAACATATTTATCCGTTCCTTTCTTTGGAACTACGGTGCTGACTCAGTCCTGTCTGGGTCTTGAACCGTAGACTTCATTATAGTGGTAGATAGCGTCTGAAATGATGCGCTTTGCCTCCTCGGGACCTGCAAGCTCATTTACTACTGTATCCTTATCCTCAAGCTGCTTGTATACGGAGAAGAAGTGCATCATCTCGTCAAACTTGTGCTTGGGAAGGTCATATACAGACTTATAATTATTATAGTTGGGCGCTGAGAAGGGGATGGCGATGATCTTCTCATCGTAGTGTCCGTCGTCAAGCATCTTGATAACGCCGATGGGATAGCACTCTACAAGAGTCATGGGGATGATCTCCTCAGAGCAGATAACAAGAACGTCCAGAGGGTCAAAATCGTCTGCATATGTACGGGGGATAAAGCCGTAGTTTGCGGGATAATGGGTGGACGTATAGAGAATACGGTCAAGTCTGAGCATACCTGTTTCCTTATCAAGCTCATACTTATTTTTGCTTCCTCTTGAAATTTCGATGGAAACCACGAATCCTTCGGGAGTGATTCTTTCAGGGGAAATATCGTGCCAAATATTCATTTTCAGTTCTCCTCTCCAAGCATTTCTTTTACTACCGCACCGAGAAGCTCGCATCCCTTTACGATAGCCTCGTCTGTAGGTGTGGAATAGTTAAGGCGAACAGCATTGATAGTATCGTTTGTGTCGCAAAGGAAGGTGCTTCCGGGAACTACCGCAACCTTATATTCAAGGGCCTTCTTCACGAAATCGGTCATAGCGATCTTTTCGGGAAGAGTGAGCCAGAGGAAAAGGCCGCCCTCGGGACGGGTGTAGGTTACGCACTCAGGCATAACGCGGTCAAGTGTTTCAAGCATAAGATTGCACTTATCGCGATAAAGCTTTCTGATGCCTGCGATGTGGCTGTCAAGATCGCACTCTGTCATAAAGCGGTATGTAAGCATCTGGAAGAAGAGGTTTGTATGAACGTCCTCGCTCTGCTTTGCAACTACCATCTTCTGGATAACAGGCTCGGGACCGCACATATATCCAACTCGCATACCTGCGGAAAGGATCTTTGAGAAGGAGGAGGAATAGAGAACGATGCCCTCTGTGTCCATGCTCTTGAGAGTGGGAACCTCCTCGCCTGCGAAGCGAAGCTCGCCGTAGGGGTTATCCTCAATGATCATAACACCGTGCTTTTTGCAAACTGCGTAGATAGCCTTTCTCTTTTCAAGGCTTGTTGTGAATCCGCCGGGATTCTGGAATGTGGGGATAAGATAAACGATCTTAACGTTCTTGATCTCAGAAAGCTTACGGTCAAGCTCGTCTGCATCGATGCCGTCCTCGCCAACGGGAAGACCGACAGTTTTTGCACCGCAGGAGCGGAATGCGTTGAGAGCACCGATAAAGGTGGGGTCCTCGCAAAGAACAACGTCGCCCTCGTTGCAAAGAGCCTTGCAGGCAAGCTCGATTCCCTGCTGACCACCTGAAGTGATGAGAGTCATATCGCCATCTCTGCCGATATCGAACTTCTCCTTCATTCTCTTTTCAACTTCCTTTACAAGGGGAGCGTAGCCCTCTGTTGTGCCGTACTGAAGAGCGGCAGAGGCGCTATCGGCAAAAATATCAGCGGCGATTCTTGAAAGATCCTCAACTGGGAAGGAAAGAGGGTTGGGATTTCCCGCAGCGAGACTGATCATCTCGGGATCTCCAAGGCTCTTGAAGATCTCTCTTATTGCAGAAGGCTTGAGTGCCTTCAGTTTATCTGAAAAGTAGTATTCCATTATATATCATCCTTTCGGGAGTTAACATTTATATAATAGAACATTATACAACAAATCATAGCTCTTTTCAAGACAAAGGCAAGTATTTCTCCTTTCAATATGATACTTTTTAACTGTTTTATCGGAGACATGAATAAAAATATCCCGACAAAGACCTGCTTTGTCGGGATATTCTTATTCGCCTATTTCAAGTATCTTATTTATAATCTCACTTCTGGCATCATCACATTTTTGATGATAAAACGACTGTGCGCCATCCGGATGAACAACTGCGGATTTAAAAAATGAAATCTCAGTTATTCGCTCCAATGCCTCGAATACATTATTTCCCATATTCTTGCCAATTAAGGATCCGGATTGATTCTCTGTAAAGGTTCTGTAATAATCTATGCTCTGACCAGATTCCTTTTCATCGCTCTTCTCCTCTTCTTTTCCCAAAATCTGATCAATGAACTCGGAAATAAGATTGGTTATCCATTCAATAATAAAGGTTATTATATTATTATCTGATTTATAACCCATCTCTGCATCAAGATCAGCCTGATTGTCTATATTTGAGGATACAGTGTCTCCAAGAATAGATGTTGCCGAATCAATAACAGAAGCCCCTATGTTTGTTATCATGTCGGATTGAAGCGAACCTACATCGCCATAGTAATTTGCCACAGCACTCGCCCCCAGTTCACTGAGGCTCTTTAATATTGCTTCATCTGCCATGCCCATGCTTCTGCATTCTGCGATCTTATTTATAACCATCAATCTGTATTCAGTATCGCAAAGGTATACAAACTTGTATCCAAGATTTCCGAGATCGTCGTCCTTCAGCATGATCTGACCCAGATTTTCAGGACTTGAAAAGCTAAAAACATTTGCATTGCTTTTGTATTCCACAAACTCATTTTCACCTGTATATACTCTGAATACAATAGATGTTTCATAGTAAGCAAGACCGGGCTGCTTTATCCTTGAATATATTTCCAGCTTGTTTGGCAGCTCGTCAACATAAATATTGTTTTCAACCGTGGAATATTCCAAAGTATAGCCTTCTTCGATCCAATCCGTAAGCTCATCACTCTTTGCCGATATACTGAGCGGGAACACTCCCAAAAGCAAGCAAACAGAAAGAACCACTGCAATTACTCTGATTTTCATATAAACTCCTATGCATTTTAGGGCCTTAACGCACCATTTACCCTTTTATTCTATCACTTTGGTCCTATGATTTCAAGAGTACATTCTTATTTTTAATTTTGAATACTGACTTTGTTACATTGTCCTCATTGCAGCAATACAGAAACTACAGGACTGCAGAAACCGGGCGTGAAAAAATATCCCCATAAAATTTCGTGTTCCCTCAGAAAAGCATCAAGAGGATTTTTCTCATTTTTCATTTTACTGTTCCATTTTTCGTTAATACATGATATAATGAATTAACTATAATCAATTGCGAGGTTATTATGGCTCTCGATAATACCAAATTCGGCGCGCAGTATATCGCTAACCTGCTCGATGGTAAGAAAAATCTCTTTTTCTGCGGCATCGGCGGCGTTTCCATGTGCTCTCTCGCTCACATATCCCGTCTGAGAGGACACGAGATCTCCGGCTACGACCGCTCCCCCTCTGCGGCAACAGAGGCTCTTGAAAAGCTCGGTATAACCGTTTACTATGAGGAGGATGCCTCCCATGTCGAAGGCATCGACGCTCTTATTTACACCGTTGCCATTCCCGAAACAAACCCCGAATATGCGGCGGCAAAGAAGAAGGGCATTCCCTGCATCTCCCGAGCTGACTATCTCGGATATCTTATGTCCGGCTACGGTCAGCGCATCGGTATTTCCGGTATGCACGGAAAGTCTACCACCACCTCTATGACTGAAATAGTTTTCACAGAGGCCGGTCTTAACCCCACAGCATCCTGCGGTGCAGTTATGAAGGACGTTGGCGGCTATCACAGGATCGGCGGTGAGGAATTCTTCGTTTTCGAGGCTTGCGAGTATATGGACTCCTTCCTCTCCTTCTATCCCACAATTGCGGTAGTGCTCAATATCGAAATGGATCACGTTGACTATTTTAAGTCAATGGAGCAGATACATGAGTCCTACAGAAACTTTATGGCTCTCACCGACGGCGGAATCGCTCTTGTCAACTGTGCAGACGATGACGTTATGAAGGCCTGTGAAGGCTTTGAGGGCAGACTCGTTACATTCGGAGTTGACTGCAATGCTGAGTACAAGGCCACAAACGTTACCTACGTTCACGGCTGCGGACATTTTGATATATATCACTACGACCGACTTCTCTGCCACGTTGAGCTCTGTGTTCCCGGTTCACACTGTGTTTGCGATGCTCTTGCGGCGGCGGCTGCCTGCCACCTTTGCGGAGGTGATCCTGAGGATATTGCAAGAGGTCTTAACAAGTTCCGCGGAGCGGGCAGAAGAATGGACAGAACCGACACCGATGCCAAAAGCGGTGCCGCAGTTTACGCCGATTACGCCCATCATCCCACAGAGATCGCAACCACTCTTTCTGCGGCTTCTCAGATGGACTACCGAAGAGTTTTCTGCGTTTTCCAGTCTCACACCTACTCCCGCACTGCAGAGCTTTTTGAGGATTTCGCATCATCTCTCGCAGGCGGCGGCGCAGATGAAATGATCATTGCTCCCATATTCTCTGCACGCGAGGTCAACACCTACGGCATTACGGGTGAGGCTCTTTCAGAAAGAATTTCAGAGCTTGGTCAGAGCTCCCGCTTTATTGAAACCTTTGAGGATATTGCAAAATATCTCAATGAAAACACTACCGACGGCGATATGATAATCATTATGGGCGCCGGAGATATTACAAAGGTGATTTCTCACCTTTGTAAGTAAAAAGAGAACAGAAAAGGTGAACCCCCCTTTGGCGGTTTTGAAAATTGTATTTAACGAAAGGAAAGCTAAAATGGCTACCACTCTCGAATTTATAAAGTTTAATATGCCCTGCCAGGACATGAACGGCACTTCAACCCTTCCCGGTCTCCAGAAGCTGGGATTCTGGCACCGCAACGGTGACTCCGGTCTTACTGAGGACGACGAGCTCTTTATCGGCTACGGCCACGTTCCTTCCTGCTTCCCCTACAAGATGCAGGATATGTACTCCCGCGAGCTCAAGGATCGCGAAATGAACGGCGTTGTTCTTGAGAACGAATATCTTAAGGCTGTTTTCCTTCCCGAGTGGGGCGGAAAGATGATGTCCCTTTTCGATAAGGTTGAAGGAAAGGACCTGCTTTACACAAACCCCGTAATGCGTCCCTGCAACCTTGCTATCCGTAATGCATGGACATCAGGCGGTGTTGAATGGAACTGCGGTATGTTTGGTCACCACGTTGCGACCTGTGACACTATGTATACAACAACAACCCATCTTGACGACGGCACTCCCGTTCTCCGTATGTACGAGTTCCACCGTATCCGCAGAACAGTTCAGCAGATGGACTTCTTCCTTCCCGAGGGATCTAAGGTTCTTTTCGCAAGAAACAGAATCATCAATCCCCTTCCCGACGTTGTTCCCATGTACTGGTGGTCAAACATTGCGGCTCCCGAAACACCCGACACAAGAATCATCGTTAACGCAGATACAACCTTCGTTGCAGACAACAATACGTCAAAGGTAGCTATCCCCGAATACAACGGCGATGACGTTACATACCCCATCAACGTTCCCGCCGCAGGCGACTATTTCTACAACATCCCCCACAAGGCAAGAAAGTTCGAGGCTTGTCTCGACTCTGACGGCTACGGCCTTGCCTTCACATCCACATACAGACTCAAGGGCAGAAAGCTCTTCTGCTGGGGACAGAACCCCGGCGGCGACCGCTGGCAGGAATACCTTACAACAGACGGCTCTCCCGACAGATACGTTGAGCTTCAGGGCGGCATCTGCCATACTCAGTATGAATGTATGCCCATGCCTCCCCATACAACTTGGGAGTGGCTTGAGGGATACGGCGCTGTTAAGGCTGACGGCGACACCGTTCACGGCGAGTGGCAGGCGGCTAAGGCTGAGGTTGCTGCACGTCTTGACGAGATCATGACTGATGACGAGATGGACGAGCTCCTCGAAAAGACAAAGAAGATGGCTACCACAAAGGCTGACGGAGAGCTTAAATTCTTCGGAAGCGGCTGGGGTGCTCTTGAAAATATCCTTCGCGAAAAGAACGGCAGACCCCAGATGGCTCCCCATCTTGATTTCGGTACTATCGGCGAGGAGCAGGCAGACTGGATGAATCTTCTTGAAAACAAGAAGTATCTCGAGCACGATCCCGCAGATTCTCCCATTTCCTGGATGCTTCAGCCTGAATGGACACGCCTCATGGAAGAGGCCGCAGGCGAGACCGATAAGGAAAACTGGTATGCCACCCTTCAGCTCGGTATGAGCTATATCGCAGAGGGCAGACTTAACGACGGATGGATCGAGCTTGAAAAATCTCAGGCTATCAAGAACTCCGCTTGGGCTGAGTATGGCAAGAGCGTTGTTAAAAAGGTTATCGGTGACGCGGAAAATGCTTCCCTCCATATCACAAACGCGGCAAAAATGCTCCCCCACGATATTTCCATTGCCAAGGAAGCGATGGAGATCCTCGTCGGCGCAGGTAAGGACAGCGAGGCGATCGAGCTTTACGCCTCCATGCCTGAGGAGGTAAGAGCTATCGGCAGAGTTCGACTTTATGCGACAATGGCCCACATCCACCTCGGCCACATCGAAGAGGCTGAGGCAGTTCTCTGGGAGAACGGAGGACTTATCCTCCCCGATATCCGCGAGGGCGAGAGAATCATCACAGAGCTCTAGCTTCTCATCGAAGAGGGTAAGGCTAAGCGCGACGAAGTCGGATCGTAGCCATGTCGTTCTGTGAGCCA
>JAZTXZ010000069.1:0-2318 GCA_045636685.1 Candidatus Avispirillum sp.
GACCATTCGTTACGAATACGACTCTCAGAACAGATTGACACGTTGCTTCGATCCTATAGCAGGTAGTACAACGGTATACGTTTACGATGACAGGGGAAATATTCTCAAGGTCAGAGAAGCGGATTACATGACCGAGGAGGAATTTGACGCTTATTACGCTGAGTACGGTGATGCTATATTTACCGATACAACGTATACATACGGTGATTCTACTTGGGCTGATCTGCTTACAACATACAATAATACGGCGATAACATATGATGAGCTTGGAAATCCCCTTACTTGGTATGGTGGAAGAAACGTTACCATGACATGGGAGAACGGTCGTCAGCTTGCACAGTTTGCAAATGCGACCGCTCAGTACGATTTTGAGTATAACGCAGACGGTCTCAGAACGAAAAAGACAGTTACAAATAAGAGAAATTCAACTGTTACAAAGGAAACCGAGTATTACATAGTAAACGGACAGTATGTTGGCGAGGTTTCTACAATCGGTGGCGTACAGTATATCCTTGGTTACATCTATGACGAGAACGGCACTCCTGCAGGATTAAACATAAATACCATTGATTCTGAAGGCGTTGTTTCGGGTGTAAGCACTTGCTATTTTGCAAAGAACCTTCAGGGTGATATCGTTGCTATAATAAGTTATGACGGAAGCATTGTTGCAAGATATACCTACGATACTTGGGGCGACCTTGTTTCTGTAAAAGACGCAAACGGAAACGCAATCACTTCGCCAACTCATGTAGGCCTCCTTAATCCCTTCCGTTACCGCGGATATATGTACGACGAGGAGACGGATTTCTACTATCTCACAAGCCGTTATTACGATCCTGCTGTGGGCAGGTTTTTGAATGCAGATGTGTATACCACAACAGGTCAGGGCTTCGATGGCAACAATATGTTTGTGTATTGCGGGAACAATCCTATTGTTTTCAGTGATCAAACAGGACAAATGCTAGAAAGAACCGCCGGTGGTGGTTATGGTGGCGGCGGTGGCTTCGTTTATTTCCCAGGGTTTAGCCCTGGAGGTGGCGAAAGCTTTTCTCTTTGGAAATGGATAGAAGCTTTATTATGGGGATTCCTTGGTATCAAGGCCGCATCAGATAACGTTTCTGTAGCTTCCGATGTTGATGAATTAAGGATAGAGAAATTCAACATAAAGGCAAGAGAGCGGGAGGCCGTCAAAGATAAGACGATTACCGCAGATCCACCAGATGAGCAGTATTCATATTGGACGGCAGAAATTGTTGGCGGCGTCGTTACTCCTATGAAACCATTAACATATCCAGAAGCTAGAGATTGGGCTGCTCTCGAGAGAAATTTGCTATGTGTTAACCAAGATGCAGCTCTGGCAATTGTTCGCTTTTATCCGCATTACATCTGTGATGAACCACATTGTAAAAGTAACAGTAATTATCTACCACACTATCACTTAAACAATGGTAGGGAGCCTGGAACTGGTCATCACAGAAGCCACATATGGTATATAGGATAAAGAATAGAAAATATATAGGGTGAAATATGGATAAGATCATCTTTTTTGAAAATGACATAGAAAACCGCAACATGACACGTTGCATAGGGCAGGTATATAAGAATTTTTTAGACTATGCCTTTGAAAGAACCGATTATTTTATGATGGTATATATCAATTGGTACGGCAAAGGCTATACAACATTTCAAAAAACAGTAAAAAAACAGCTTGACCCTTATAAGATTAAAAGCAGGTCAAACCCCAGTTGGCCCGGAACCCCCGGAACATGGAGCAAAAATACAACTTACAGGGTCGTATTTTACAGAAATGTTCCCGAAGCGAAAAAGATACTGCTTTGTGTAAACGGAATGAATGAGTGGTCCGCTAAATACGGCCCGGAGGATCTTGCATTTTTTAAAGGCAATCAATGCTGGTTTTTTTCTGTGGGACACGAGGGTATATCAGCAATTCTTCATGCAACCAAAGAAGACCTTGACTTTGTTGAAGCAAATGGCCTTGGCAATCGTCGATCTGCAAAAGAATATGATGAGTGGTATGATTCGTTTAATGAAGATTTAGAAAAGTACGCAGAAAAACACAAGAAGAAAACAAAGACGATAAACGGTTCTGTGTCTTCGAGCAAAACAACTGAATAACTAACCCAAGGGCGGTCTTCGGACCGCCCTTTTCCTTTTTGTACAAGGAAAGCTACGGACAGAGCTATGTTTACGACAGCGAGGGCAACGTAGTTTCCTCAACGGACAAGGCAGAGACCGAATCAAGCTTCTCCTATCAGGACAATGAGCTTACCCAAAGCCTCAGCCCCACGGGAAGCCGA
>JAZTXZ010000070.1:0-3452 GCA_045636685.1 Candidatus Avispirillum sp.
GATATACTCGGGCATTCACTTGTGAATGCCGAGCGAATCACGTTATCTCTGCCCTCGTATATCTTCATATTCGCGATGAGAAGTGGAGGCTTTAGTTCAGCGAATCCTCGATAACGCGTGTGCGAACACACCGACAAACCCGAATTTGAAAAATACTTAAAACATATCTTTCAGAAAAACTGTTTTATAAAAAGGAGTTATCCCGATAGATAACTCCTTTCTGCTTGACGTCGGTCAAGGCTTTTCTTTCAGGGTAAAGTTGTTTTTTTCAAACTCTATAAGTCCTTCGTCCCGCATTTTACACAGCTCGTTTGACATGGCGCTTCTGTCCACGGACAGAAAATCCGCAAGCTGCTGCCGATTAAAGGGTATCGTAAACCTTTTGCTTGAATGATTTTTTGCTTCCTCGGATAAATATGAGATAAGCTTTTCTCTTGTGGTGCGCTTTGACATATGGCCAAGCTTTTGAACAAGCATTCTGTTTTTCTCCGAAATGGCAAAAAACAGGTTCTGCACCACCATCGCATGAAAACGGCAGGCAGAGGGGCAGGTCGTTATGATCCTCTTAACATCAAAAAATATTACTGCGCTGTCTTCCAAAGTGACAACGTCATTAAGAAGAGGGCCGCTTTCAGGAGTGCAGTATGCCTCGCCGAACATCTCTCCTGCTTCAATTTGCCCAAGTATTGCTCTGTTTCCCCAGTAATCGTCTCTTTGGATATGCAGCTTTCCCTTCACCAGAACAACGATATCAAAAAGATGCTCCCCGCAGCGAAAAACGTATTCGCCCTTTTCGTAAAGCTTCATTCTCGCTCCAAGGCAGGACAGCATAGATGCTATCTCCCCATCGCCTACACCTGCGAAAAGCTTTGTCTTTTTAAGTATATTAATATAATTTTCCATAAAATATTTCACTTTCCGTTGTAAAAACAACAGCATTGTTTTATTTATTATAATATAATAGGGCTGTAAAAACAACACAGGAGTGATAATTATGATAAGAAAAATTATAAAGATCGATGAAGAAAAGTGCAACGGCTGCGGCGCTTGCGCATCTGCATGCCATGAGGGCGCCATTGAAATGATAGATGGAAAGGCCCGTCTTACAAGGGAGGACTACTGCGACGGACTGGGAGACTGCCTCCCCGCTTGTCCCACAGGCGCAATATCCTTTGAAAATAGAGAAGCACCTGCATATAATGAGGCCGCAGTTCTTGAGGCAAAGAAAAAAAGTGGCCCCGCACCTCTTCCTTGCGGCTGCCCCGGAACAAATTCCAAGTCTATCCGCAGAGAAAGCTGTGATATAGGCCCTTCGCTTTCTCCTGCCGTAAGTCAGCTTTCCCAGTGGCCGGTACAGATAAAGCTGGTTCCCGTAAACGCCCCCTATTTCGACGGAGCAAATCTTCTGGTTGCGGCAGACTGCACCGCCTTTGCTTACGGAAACTTCCATAACGAATTTATCAGAAATCATATAACCCTCATAGGATGCCCGAAGCTTGACAGCGTTGATTATACTGAAAAGCTTACGGCTATCATAGCAAACAATAATATAAAAAGCGTAACGGTGGTCCGTATGGAGGTGCCTTGCTGCGGCGGTATTGAATATGCGGTTAAAAGGGCATTACAGACAAGCGGAAAATTTATTCCCTGGAGAGTTGTGACTATCTCTACCGACGGAAGGATACTTGATTGACCTTAAAATCGGGTCGTTGCATACCAATGCAACGGCCCGTCCTTCTTTTTGCAGACATATATACGAATTTTTTTGCTGTGGCATTTACTTGCGACAGTATTTTTTATTATAGAGAGATCAAATCATGCATAATCTGCCCGGGTTTGAAGATAATAACATTAAAAACAAAAGGCGGTAGAACATGCTTGATATTATAAAGCTTCATCGTCCCGTATATATAGTGGCCTCGGCGGCGGTGGCGGGACACGATGAGTGCGACGGCCCCCTCGGGGACACCTTTGATATTGCTATATCCGGAGACGACCTTTTCGGAAAGGATACATGGGAGAAAGCGGAGTCCGAGATGGTTCGCCTGGCTCTCAGTGAGGCCCTTGCAAAGTCTCTTATCACAGACGGCGAACTTGATATGATCTTCGCGGGAGACCTTCTCAATCAGTGTATCGGCTCCGCCTACGGACTTGCGGATTTCACTTCCCCCTTCGTTGGCCTTTACGGCGCCTGCTCAACGGCGGCAGAGGGGCTTTTGATCTCATCTCTGCTCTCCTCTGCCTACGGACTGCGATGCGCAAACTGCGCATCCTCCCATTTTGCCTCCGCAGAGCGGCAATTCCGCTTCCCCCTTGAATACGGAGGCCAGCGTCCTCCTACGGCTCAGTGGACAGTTACCGGCGCGGGGGCCTTTATCACAAGCTCTGACCGAGGGGAAGCCCTTCGGGCATCAGGGGGAGAGGATCTTTTTATCCCTGAGATCTCTGAGGTGGTGACAGGCCGCATAGTTGATGCTGGAGTAAACGATGCAAACAACATGGGCGCGGCCATGGCTCCTGCGGCGGCCGATACCCTTTGCAGATATTTTGGGGACGGCGGCGCGGCCCCTTCCCTTATCGTGACGGGCGACCTTGGATACGAGGGAAGCGAGATACTGAAAGATATAATGAAAGCGAGAGGCCATGATATTTCCGCTCTGCAGACAGACTGCGGACTTATGATATACGACAGAGACGGGCAAGACAAGCACTCGGGCGGCAGCGGATGCGGATGCAGTGCAACAGTGCTTGCCGCCAGCCTTCTGAGAAATATCCGCCAAGGGGAGCTTTCCGATATTCTTTTCGTTGGCACGGGGGCTCTTATGAATACGATGAGCCTTCAGCAGGGGGCGGATATTCCCGCAATTGCCCATCTTGTTCATATCCGCGCATCTGAAATAGAGAAAGGAGAAGGATAAAATGGAAACAATACTGCCTTATATCAAAGCATTTTTGGTGGGCGGTGGATTCTGTCTTATCGCCCAGATACTGATCGACCGAACAAAGCTTACCCCAGCACGGATTCTCGTTCTCTACGTAGTTGCGGGAGTCGTTCTCGGCGGCATTGGGGTTTACGATCATATAATCGATTTCGCAGGAGCGGGAGCAACCACCCCGCTGACGGGATTCGGAAATATTATCGCCGAGGGAGTACGCGAGGAGGTTGATAAAAAAGGCCTTCTCGGTATTCTTTCGGGGGGACTGAGCGCCTCTGCCGCAGGCATCGGTGCCGCCTTGATTTTCGGTCTTTCCGCGGCGGCGATTTTCAAATCAAAGAGAAAATAATGCTCATGACAAGAGGGGTCATTGATCTGTTGATCTGTTGATTTATGTAGGGAGCTTTTTGAAAAAAGTTCCCCCTTCCTAAAACATAGTCGTCGGGCTTAACGGGGAGGTTGGAAAATAGGCTCCCTGGACGCCCCCCGCAAGCGGGTCCTTCCATCGGAGGGAGC
>JAZTXZ010000071.1:0-8705 GCA_045636685.1 Candidatus Avispirillum sp.
CCATTTATACCGTTAATTACTATGCTGACGTAGCGTCTGTTGAGGCCGTTTGCTACTACCCTTCCACCGCAAGCAAGGACCCCAAAAGCTCGCAAGCTCCCTTTCGGGGAACCCCGCCGCGGTCCCCCTCCCCTCGCAAGGGGAGGCTTACTATATATACCTTCAAACTCCCCGATAAACCCGAATTTGAAAGTTAAAGTATAAATAAAGAAGAAATCCGCCTAAGCGGATTTCTTCTTTATTTATTCTTCATTTTTCATTCTTCAACAAGGCTCAAAGCATAATCTGCCATTACAGATCCCTGGAAGGAATCGACAACAGTTGTTCTGAAATAGTACTCATTATTTCTTGTAACATCTGCATTTGTGCAGGATGCGCCGATTGCAGGGACAGACGCCTGACCAAACACCTCAGCCGCCGCAATGGAAACACCTGAGCCGTATGAGCCGATAACCACAACAGACTTTTCATCAACAAGCTTTGTTGCCGTTGCCAGAGCATACTCTACAAGGGAACCGTTATCGCTTATGCTAAGGCGCACCTCATATTCCTCACCGTTGATCTCAACAATATTATCAAGTGAGTTTGCATAGATTATGCCAAGAAGCTCCTGCTTTCCGCCTGCGGAATCATCTCCTGTAGTGGGCTGGAAAACGCCGACGGTGATACGCTTGTTGTCCTTATCAATACCGATACCCGCGCCGCTGTATCCGGGATTCATACCCTTAGCAGCATTGTTTTTAATCGTATGGATCTTCACGAACTCAAATCCGCTTCCGTCAGTCTTGACCTTCTTGATATAAGCGCTGTCCTTTATGGCATCTCCGTTCTTATCAAATGCGATATTTCCGCATACACCGTCAATATCGGTTTTCCAAAGAGCATTGGCAACATCCACAGATGTGAAGTCCGCTCCTTTTTCCTTGACAGCAGATCTGATAGCCGCCATGGCAACGTTGTATGCATCATAACCGAGAGCAGAAACGGCAGCAACCATATCATTCTCGCCGTTCATAATATAGTATTCGCTGTTATCATGAACAAACTTTTTAAAATCAGCAACAAACTGCGAAGCCTTATCAGAGGTATCATTCTCATCAAAGAAAGTAGTCAGGTACACCTCAAGGCCCGTATCCTTGACAGCCTCAAGAACTATTGAGGACTCCCATGTATCTCCGGCAAGGATCGGAATATCGATCTTAAGATCCTTTGCATTTTTCAGCATATCGGGAGCTACTGCCACGGAATTGGGAAGGAAGATAACCTCAGCCCCAACGTCTATAGCCTTGGAAAAATATTCGGAAAAGCTGGCAGTTCCTGCAGGGAAGGACTCAAGAGTCACAGAGCCGCCCTTTTCCGTATAGGCGATCTTGAAGTTCTCTGCAAGACCGAGAGAATATGCATTTCCCTTTTCGCACAGTATGTATGCCATGGGGCCGTCAGATTCGCTCTCCTTCTTGCAGGATGAGAAAGCCATCAGGCAAGCGGCTATGAGGGAAAGGCAGATAAGAATACTTAAAAATTTCTTCATTATTCACATCTCCGTTAATTCATTATTATACACGCAATTATTATAACACATGTATATCTATTCGTAAAGAGCTTTTGTATATTTTTAATAATCACGGCTGCCTGCAACATACCCATACTTCAAATTTATACAACCGCACCTTGACAGTAATACGGTTCAAGTATATAATAAATAGGTAGATATATTTATATAATCAAGTCGAAATCACAAAGGAACTGATAATATTATGAGAATACTTGCTTTTATTCTTGCCGTATTAATGATGCTCACCGCTTTTGTCGGCTGTGCAAAAATAGATAACACACCCTCAGATAAAGATAACGAAAAGAACGAAGCTGTCTCCGACAAGGTTAATACAGACGAAAAGGAAAACAGCAGCGAGGATAGCGATAAAAGCCCCGAAACAACTTTCCCTCCTCTTGATTCCGATACTAAAAAGGACGAGGAAAGCACTGCCGCCCCCGATAAAAACGATGACAGCGACAAAAATGACAAGACAGAAAGCACATCCGATACAAAGGATACTCAAAAGCCCGAGAATACAGATAAAAAAGACCCTGATACCACAGATAAAGAGCAAATAAGCACAGAAAAAAACGAAGATCCGAAGGAAACAGTAGAGGACAGCGACTCCGGACTGTATACCGACGGTATAGTTCTAGAAGCATATCTTGCCCTTATCGGCAGTCATTTCAATAAAAATTATTCCATAGGTGACAGCCTCAAAAAAACAGATGTCCTCCATCTCACCGCCCTCTTTATCCTCACACAGCGCTCTGATACCGTAGGAGAAGTAAAAAACGATGAAGAAAGCTTTTCTCTTACAAAGGATCAGCTCGAAAGCACGATGAAGATCCTTTTCGGAGAAAAAGCAAAACTCTCCGAGCAGGAAAAATACCTGGATGAAAAAAAGGGTGATAAAAAGGACGGAGATACATATATCTTCTCCCGTAACCGAGAGGACTGGGGCGATAAAGGCTACTATCTCTCCTATGACCACGATATGAAGATCGATGAGAATGACAACACCTTTACAGCTAAGGTTACTCTTATCAATGGAGAGGGAAAAACTGTAAATATTACTTATACACTGAAAAAAACAGTTAAAAACGGATATCTTTACGTTCAGCTCACAAAAGCCAAGACCAAATGATAAAAGATAAAGCAGTATCCGCTGAAATACAAAGCAAAAACAGACTCATATTGAGTCTCCTTTCTGAGTATATTAACTTTACACCCCGGGCAATAACTGCCGATATGATAAATGAGACGAAAAGCCTCTGTAATGTAAGTGCGGAGGAATCCTTTCGTATACTTTTTGCCGGCATTATGGACGTTTATGAGGACAGAGAGCTAAGAAACGGATGGATCCGCAAGATCTTTACCCGCCTTGACAACGAGATATACGAAAACGATCCGTATAAAAAGACCGTTAAATTCAACGGCATCAGAGATGGGGAATGGGAGCTTTGCCAAGACTTTTACGAGCCTTACGAAGCATTCGTATATAACGACCTCACAGATGACGGTCAGGGCAGGATCATTCCGAAGATCGGATTTTTTGAGAAGAAATACACCTTTCCCACCGTAAAACAGTCGGGCAGAGAATGGATGCTCATCACCCCAAACGAGATCGAAACAATGAGGGCGCCCATAAGCTCAGCCTTCGGAAACGTTACCACCTACGGTCTCGGTCTCGGCTATTTCGCCTTTATGGCATCGGAAAAAGAAAACGTAAAAAGCGTCACCGTTGTGGAAAAGGATAAGAATGTTATCCGCCTTTTCGAAAAACATATACTTCCCCAGTTTCCGAAAAAGGAAAAGATCAGGATCGTCTGGGCCGACGCCATCGAATATGCAAAAGAAGATCACCCCTGTGACTTCGTTTTTGCAGATATCTGGCACGATCCCTCCGACGGATGCGAACTTTACCTTAAGCTCAAGGAGCTTGAGCGCCCCGATACACAATATGCATACTGGATAGAGAATACTATAAAATACTACTTGTAAAACAGGAGAATGACGTGGTTATCGCTGCTATTATAATAGGAATTCTTGCACTTCTCTTACTTTTGTATTTTCTCAGCCTGAAGCCCGCTAAAATGAGGCCGGAGAAGCTTTTCGTTTTTAAAAACAACTATATCGCCCACAGGGGATTATATAATAACAAGTATATTCCCGAAAATTCCATGAGAGCCTTTCAAAATGCAATAGATAACGGCTACGGAATAGAGCTCGATGTTCAGCTTACGGCAGACGAAGAGCTGGTTGTTTTCCATGATTCCACACTCAAAAGAATGTGCGCACAGAAAAAGAGGATTTCCGAATGTACCTTTGAGGAGCTTTGCCAATATAACCTGCTTTGCACCGATCAGAAAATACCTCTTTTTGAGGATGTTATAAAGCTTGTGGGCGGCAGAGTACCTCTGCTTATTGAAGTAAAGGCTCACGGAGATGTTATCAGAACAACAGTTGCCCTCGATAAGATCATGAGAAACTACATCGGCACCTACGCAGTTCAGTCATTCCATCCCTCTGTTTGCGCCTGGTATAAAAAATACAGACCAAATGTTACAAGAGGCCTCCTTTCCACAAATTACAGAAAGAACAAGATAAAGCTTAATCCCATCCAGCAGTTTGCTCTCACAAATCTTATGGCAAACTTCTATGCAAAGCCTGATTTCATAGCTTATAACCATAAATACGCAGATCAGTTTTCCTACAGACTTGCAAAAAAGCTCTATAATTTTGAAAATGCCGCCTGGACTATCCGCTCCCCCGAAGAGCTTGAAAGAGCACGCAAGGATTTCGGCATCTTCATTTTCGATAGCTTTATGCCCTAAGGCAATATTTCAGTATATTAGTTTTAAACAGTCGGGAGCGATAAGCAGCTCCACTATAATATAAAAATACGGTAAAACAAAAAACCTTACGAGATTTGCAAATCTCGTAAGGTTTTTAATGTTTAGTCTCTACTTACTTCTACAACAACGGCAGCGCTTTCTCCGGCTACTTTTACATACACATTCTTTCCGGCTACGTCATTTATGGTAACAAATACTCTTTCGTTTATGGCAATCTCTTGATAAAGCTCGTCTTCAACATAAACGAATATCTCGCAATTTCCGCTTGTTACGGTACTACTTATACACAAAACCAACTTGAAATCGTCTGTTTTCGTGGCGTTGACTATCTTAATTCCGTTGTGCGAAAAAGCAGAATATCTAGTATAGTCGTAATCTACATCCTCAAGGCTTTTATCATCAAAGTTTGAATGTTCTCCACTGTGTTTGCTACCTGAAAGCATAGAGAAATAATCATCGTCTGTCGCTCTGGCAATATCATAGTCCGTAATCGTAACAAGTGAATAACTCCAATTACCGTTTTTATCTTTAATGACACTGTTCCTTACGGTGTTAATAAAATGAAAAACGAGAACGCCTATGATAATAGTCACAGTCAAAACGGCTGAAATTATTATCAAAGCAATTTTCATCCCACATTTAGTTTTTCTTTCGTTTTTAGCTGTTTTGTCCATTATTACCATCCAAAAACTGCTACCGCAGACGCGATAGCAGTTTTATTATTATAAAATTAAGCAAACTCTACGGCTACGCGCTTACGCAGTCAATACATAAACTCATAGTATAAAGTTCTTTTGCTACTTTTCTTCCAAGAAAAGTAGGTATACCCTCATCAGTCCTCGTCGTCAACCTTTGCGTTAGCGATGATCTTCTGAGCTTCGTTGTTGGGAACTTCCTCGTAACGGATGAACTTATAGCTGTAGGAGCCACGGCCCTGAGTCATAGCGCGGAGGATGATAGTATATTCCATCATCTCTGCATAGGGAGCCTCAGCCTCAACGATGGTGTAGCCCTTACGGTCTGCATCGGGATTCATACCCATAACGCGGCCGCGGCGCTTGTTAAGGTCGCCCATAACGTCGCCCACCATGTTCTCGGGAACGGAAACCTTGAGCTCACCAACAGGCTCGAGGAGTACGGGAGCCGCCTGGGGAAGGCCGTTCTTATATGCAAGCTTAGCTGCAAGCTTGAATGAAATTTCGTTGGAGTCAACGTCGTGGTAAGATCCGTCGTAAAGGTCAGCCTTAAGGTTAACTACGGGGTATCCTGCGAGAACACCCTTCTGCATAGCCTCGAGAAGTCCCTTTTCAACTGCGGGATAGAATCCCTTGGGAACTGCACCGCCTACTACGGACTGAGTAAATGTAAGACCCTCTTCATCGCCTCTTGTAAATGTGATCTTTACATGACCGTACTGACCGGAGCCGCCGGACTGCTTCTTATGCTTACCTTCTGCCTGAATAGTCTTCTTGATAGTCTCGCGGTAGGGGATCTTGGGAGCAGAGAACTCGACCTTTGTGCCGTAGCGGTTCTTCATCTTGGACTTAACTACCTCAAGGTGAATATCGGACATACCGGAGAGTGTGAGCTGCTTTGTTTCTGCATTGTTTTCGTATACGAGAGAAGGATCCTCTTCAAGAATACGTGCAATAGCTGTGGAGATCTTATCCTCATCGCCCTTAGCTGCAGCAACAACTGCCTTCTTCATATGAGCCTCGGGGAACTTGATGCCCTGATAAGAGATGACCTTGCCTGCGCAGAGAGTATCGTTTGTAGCTGTATCGTTAAGCTTTGTCATAACACCGATATCACCGCACTGGAGCTCATCTACCTCTGTCTGCTTCTTGCCGCGGATCATATAGATATGACCTGCCTTTTCCTGACCGCCTGTACGTGCGTTTGTGAGAACCATATCCTTCTTGAGAGCACCGTTCATAACCTTGAACATTGTGATCTTACCGTACTGGTCAGCGATGGTCTTGAATACGAAGAGAGCGCACTCGCCTGCAGGCTCGATGGGCTTTTCAGCAACGAACTCGTCAACGATGATCTTCTCGTTCTTCTTAGCTGTGATTCTGGGGAAGGATCCCTTGATAGCTGTAACGAGAGTACGAACGCCCCACATGTTGGGAACGGAACCGCAGTATACGGGAACTACGTCACCGACGATGATAGCCTGATGGAGAGCTTCGATAGCCTCGGTGCTTGTGATAACCTCGCCCTCGAAGAACTTATCCATAAGATCATCACTTGTTGTAGCGATAGCCTCGTTAAATGTTTCAAGATATGTCTCAACGATGCCGTGGAGATCGGAATCCATCTCGATGTCAGAACGGCGGCCCTTTTCGTCAAACACGAATGCCATTCTCTCTGCGAGAGAAACGTATGTCATTCTGTCCTTATACATAACGGGAACGCTTGTAAGACAAACCTTACGGCCGAAGGTATCACGGATTTCGTTAAATACTCTTTCATAGTTTGCCTCGGGATCATCAAGCTTATTGATGAAGAATGCAACGGGCAGACCTGCCTTTGTTGCTCTTTCCCATGCAAGCTCCGTACCAACCTCAACGCCTGCTTTACCGTCAACTACGATAACAGCCGCGTCAGCCGCACGAAGACCCTCCATAGTCTCGCCGATAAAATCGGGAGATCCGGGGGTATCAAGAATGTTGATCTTGTGGTCATGGTACATGAAACCGATGTTGGAAAGGGAAACGGAGGAGCCTCTTGCTACTTCCTCGGGGTCGTAGTCAGATACTGTATTTCCGTCAGAAACTTTACCCATTCTGTCAATTTCGCCAACAGAGTAAAGCATAGCCTCTGCGAGGGATGTCTTACCGCTTCCGCTGTGGCCGAGAAGTACTACGTTTCTGATTTCTTTTGTGGTAATTGCCATTTGTATGTCTCCTTAATTTAGTATCGTACAAGTGTCCAAAGAGGGACTATACACCTATTATACAATGTAACTAACGGATATGCAAATACATATTGCCCTATGACTCGTAGAAATCGCAGGGTGCCTTTTGTGCAAACTTCACAAATTAATAGCAAAAATCCCCCGTGAAATGAAATACGAGAGAGCAAAGGCGACGGGAAAGGTGGCGACCCAGGCGGCGCACATGAGAAAAAAAGCCGACCTGTCGGTCCGCCCTCCGAGAAATCGGGTGGCGGCGGCAAGGGAGGTCATCTTCAGATGAGTGGTGCTTGCGGGCACTCCAAGGGCTGTGAGAAGGCCAAGCGCAAGGGCGCTGCCAAGGTCTGAGGCAAGGGCGGACTTCGTATCGGCAACTGCCATTTCCATGCCCATTTTTCTGATTATCCGCCCTCCGAACAGAGTTCCGACCGCCATAAATGCGGCTGCAATTATTGCCGATATTTTGTTCTCCGAGGTAATAAATGAGGCGGAAAGGGCAAGGGCAAGAAACTTCTGCCCGTCCTGCGCTCCGTGAAAAAAAGAGGAAAGTGCGGCGGAAAGGATGACCGGTATTCTGAAACAGTCACCACCCGATTTTTTGAAAACACGGGCAAAAATCACGGAAAACAGCGCCGAAAGAAGGGCGGCGGGGATAATCGAAAGGATTATAAAAAGAATACGGCGAAAAGATACCGTACCTCCGAGAGCAAGTGCCGCCCCTGCAGAAGCTGAAATAAGGGCATGGCCCTCACTTGTTGGAAGCCCAAGAGCCCACGCCGCCCCCGACCATATAGCAACAGAAAGAAGTGATGCTATGACACCTGCCGTTGCCCACTCCACAGGGAAGGAAAAAGCGGCAGCAGAGCTTTTCGCAACAAAGGGAAAGAAAAGAGCAAAAATAAGACAGCCTGAAAAGGTGAGAACAGCGGACATAATGCTCGCCGCCCTGAGAGTCATAGCCTTTGAGGACACCGCTCCCGTTACAGCATTTGCGCAGTCCGTCGCCCCGTCTATAAACAGCGCCGCGGCGAAAATGATAAATGAAAGAATCATACGTTACCTTTTTATTGCAAATTATTTTCAAACTTTCAAATCCGGTTTTTGGGGGGAGGTTTCGCGGAAACTTTTTTGCAAAAAAGTTTCCACACCTTCAAAAACTTTAATAAAGGGAAAGGAAAAAATTGTTTTATCGGGGTGTATATGTAGGGAGCCTTTTTGAAAAAAGGCCCCCTACGACCCCCGAAAAACTTCCAAAAGGGATCAATATAAATTCGGGTTTATCGGTGTGTTTAATGGGAAGGGGATGGCGCCCTCGACATCCCACATATCTGCACACGAACCCAAACGAAATTTGATGCACAGACGAACGATTGCATTACGCGATGTTGTAGGG
>JAZTXZ010000072.1:0-19965 GCA_045636685.1 Candidatus Avispirillum sp.
TATATTAAAAAGAAAACTATTTGACAAGTATTATTCTAAGCTTAATGACGTACAAAGAAAGTGCGTTTATACAATAAACGGCCCCCTTATGATACTGGCAGGTGCAGGAAGCGGAAAGACAACCGTTCTTGTTAATCGCCTCACTTATATAGTGCGCTACGGAGATGCATATCAGAACGATTGGGTGCCGGATGATATTACTGCCGCAGATCTTGCAGATATGCAGAAGGCATATGATACACTCAGCCGTGATGAGCTTGGATGCTATCTGGAGAGATTCCGTATCATGCCCCCTCCTGCATGGGCAGTTCTTGCTGTAACTTTTACAAACAAGGCCGCGGGAGAGATAAAAGAAAGAGTCAGTGCTTGCTTTGGCGAGGGCTCAACTGAGGCCGACGAAATGTGGACAGGCACATTCCACTCCGTTTGTATGCGTATTCTTCGTCGCTGGGGCGACCTTCTCGGCTATGAAAAGGGATTTGGTATTACAGATACGGATGATGCTAAAAAGCTTATTACAGAGTGTATGAAAACACTGAATATTGATACAAAAAACATGCCTGTTAAAAGCGTTATGGCCCAGATCAGCAATGCAAAGAATCATCTTATGGATCCTGAGGAATTTGAAAAAGAATTCTCCTCAGATTTCCGACTTAAGAAGATAGGCGAGATATACAAGCTTTACCAGTCACGTCTCAAGGGTTCAAACCTTGTTGACTTTGATGACATTATAATGCAGACAGTTATCCTCCTCGAAAATTTTGAGGAAGTACGAAACAACCTGCAGAACCGTTTCCGTTTTATATCTATCGACGAGTATCAGGATACAAACCACGCACAGTTCCGTCTTGTTTCTCTTCTTGCGGGTTTTTATAAGAACCTTATGGTAGTAGGTGACGATGACCAGTCGATTTATAAATTCCGCGGAGCAACCATTGAAAATATTCTTACTTTCGACGAAACTTATCCCGAGGCAAAAGTTATTCGTCTTGAGCAGAACTACCGCTCGACAAAGACTATCCTTGATGCCGCAAATGCAGTGATTGCAAAAAACAAAGAGCGTAAGGGTAAAAAACTTTGGACTGACGGTGATAAGGGCGAACTTATTAAATCTGTAAAACTTCAGAATCAGCTTGATGAAGCAAAATACATTTCAGACACTGTTGCTACCCTTCATGAGGATGGAGAAGAATTCCGTAATTTCGCAGTTCTCTACCGTACAAATGCCATGTCACGAGCGGTGGAGCAGGCACTTGCTAAATCAGGTATTCCATACCGTATGCTCGGCTCTCTGCGATTCTTTGACCGCGCCGAGATCAAGGATATTTTGGCATACCTCTGTGTCATCAATAACCCCGGAGACAGCGTCAGACTTCGTCGAGTTATTAATATGCCGAAACGAGGTATCGGTGATAAGAGTATATCTGTGGCTCAGGAGCTTGCTGATTATGAGAATACTTCCCTTCTCGAAATAATGAGAAGAGCGAACACTTATAAAGCAATTCCTGCAGCCGCAGCCGCTTCAATGATCGCTTTGGCTGAACTTATAGACAATTTGCGTAAATCTGCCGCTGAAATGAAGATATCTTCACTTATTGAAAATATTTCAGTAAGAACGGGATATCAGGCGATGCTTGTTGCCGCGGGAGAGGCAGAAAAGGACAGACTTGAGAACATCGGAGAGCTTGTGTCCACAGCAGCTCAGTATGAAGAAAATACGGATACACCTACGATCTCCGAATTTTTGGAGGACGTTGCCCTTGTAACCGATATAGACCGTTATGACGATACGGCGGATGCTGTGGTTCTTATGACAATCCATGCTGCTAAGGGTCTTGAGTTTAAAAACGTGTTTCTTCCCGGCTGGGAGGAAGGAATATTTCCTGGTTTCCAGTCTATAATGAATCCCGAGGAGATCGAAGAGGAGCGACGCCTTGCTTACGTTGCAATGACGAGAGCAGAAAAAAGGCTCTATATAACTCACGTTCATCAAAGAATGCTTAACGGATCAACTCTATATAATCAGGAGTCCCGTTTCCTTCGCGAAGTTCCTGAATGGCTTACGGAAGAAAAGGATACGACTCTTTCCTCCTATGGTGCTTCCGACGCTTACACTTATGGAAGAAAAATGCCTTCACATGCAGGCGGAAATCCCATATACAATCATTCTGCCCCCGGCGCAGGATGGGGAACCGGAGAAGAACGTGCCGCATACACTGGCAATGTTCCTAAAGCGCCGAGACAATCCACCATTCCCAAGGCCATGGGAGTTGGCGCAGCTGCTCCTAAAAAATCCCCTGTCGAAAGCTTCGACAAGGGAAATCGTGTTCGCCATACGACCTTCGGAGTTGGCATTATTACCGATGTTAAGAATATGGGTGGAGATGTGTTGTACACCATTGAATTTGAAAAGGTCGGAACAAAGAAGCTTATGGCCTCCTTTGCAAGACTGAAAAGAGAGTAACTTAAATACAAAATGAGGTATGTTACATTGAAAAATCAACTTAAAAAGCTTACCGAAGGTAAAAAAGTTCTTATCCTCGGATTTGGCAGAGAAGGAAGATCTACATATTCCCTCCTGAACAGCCTGAACTGCTGCTCTGAGCTTGCGATATCCGACAAGAATAACGTAACTGTTGAAGATAAAAATGTAAAAGTAATTTACGGCGACACTTATCTTGACGTGCTTGACGATTATGATATCGTATTCAAAAGCCCCGGCATAGTTTTGCCTAAAGACTTTTCAGAGTATAAATGCTGTATCACATCACAGACCGAACAGTTTCTGAAAGTCTATTCCAAACAGACAGTGGGCATTACCGGAACGAAAGGAAAAAGCACGACCTCTTCCCTTTTGTACCATATTCTGAGCAACAATGAATGCGATAGCATTCTTTGCGGAAATATAGGTATTCCTGTGTTTGATATGATAGACATAATAACAGAAAATACTGTTATTGTCTTTGAAATGTCCTGCCATCAGCTTGAATATATCGGAGTTTCTCCCTCTATTGCCGTTTTTCTCAATCTTTATGAGGATCATCTTGACCATTACGGAAGCTTTGAGAAATATGCCTCCGCCAAGAAAAATATATACAGATATCAGCTCTCATCTGATATTTTATTCTGTAATCCTGACTTTATGCCGGACGAAGGCAGCTGCAAGGCTGACATTATAAAAATTGATCCTTCTTCGCTTTCAGAAAAGGCAAAGGATGTAACAAAGCTGAGAGGCACTCACAACCACTTTAATATCACGGTTGTATACGAGATCAGTAAACGTTGCGGTGTAAGCGACGAAGGATTCATTTCAGCTCTTGCTACATTTTCTCCTCTCAGTCACAGACTTGAATTTATCGGCAATTTTGACGGTATCGATTTTTATGATGATTCAATATCTACTACTGCTGAGTCTGCAATAAGCGCAGTTAACAGCATTGCAAATGCTGAAACACTCCTAATAGGCGGTATGGACAGAGGAATCGATTATACAAAGCTTATAGAGTTTCTTTTGGTTTGCGATCTTGATACTGTCATACTTATGTATGAATCAGGAAAACGTATACTTGAAAGTCTTGAAAATGCTGAAAGCTCAGGATGCAAATTTGTATATTGCCCTGATCTTCAGAGTGCGGTTGAATGTGCTAAGGAAAGAACTGCAAAAAATAAAGCTTGTATCCTTTCTCCTGCAGCAGCAAGCTATGGTTACTTTAAGAACTTTGAGGAAAGAGGCGATGTTTTCGCCAGTCTTGTAAAAAACACAAAATAAAATCAAAAAGCACCTGAGCATGCCTGCTTAGGTGCTTTTATATTTAATCACAGCTGTTCCAGCATATAAGCCTTAACATCTTCAAGACTGCTCTTCATCCATTCCTTTTCGCATTCCTTTTCAGCGAGAGGACATATTATATGAAAATCAAGGGTCTCTCCGGGTACTCTTCCCGTTCTGAGAGGTAACATAAAATGCTCAGCCCACTCTTCATCGGTAGCATTCTCAAATTCCGCAGGCTTTAAGTATTTCATCTGACGCTTTGTTGCAGCAACGAGAACCTTTGCAGAAAGAGGCGCCAACAGATCATAATCCTTTTTCTGAACATCAGTAAATATTCTAGGCAGAGGTGCTTTGACTATTCTTTCCTCACCACGAAGGATCTCGAGGCCCATTGCATCGAATGTGAATTTTTCCTCGGTAAAATTAAGCTTTACAAGAATACCAAGCTCAGTATTAAACTGTGCTCTCTGATAATCAGTATCAAAAATGAAATTACCGAGTGAGTAAAATATGATCTTATCTCCCACGGTTTCATAATTCATGGGAACGTGGGGGTGATGTGCAACTACTATATCAGCGCCCATTTCAAGATAGAGATGATATCTGTCTCTTGTATAAGGAGAAGGCAGCGGTGTGAATTCCTCGCCTGCATGTGCAACAACGATACACCAGCGGCATTCCTTTTTTATTTCGTTTATGGTGTTTTGAATGGCAGAAAGATCGCTCCAGCTATAACAGCCTGCTTTATCAATGTCTGCGGCTCTGCAGGCTCTCTGGTAACCAACACCAAACATACCGATTCCGCCGGCCTTGTGAATAATATAAGGCTTTCTTGCCTCATCTATATTCATCCCTGCGCCTATAGTTGCAACACCGTTTTCTTTTGCAATCTTTAGGGTGCTTTCCAGACCTTCGGGACCGGCATCCATAATATGATTATTACAGATATTCCAGATATCGGCATTGATTCCGTTGAAAACACTTACAGCGGCGGGATCAATCGTATGTAAAAGCTGCTTTACTCCGGTCTTCTCATCAGGAGAGGTTGCCTTTGCAACAGGGCCCTCCACATTGATGATGACATGATCTGCACTGCGAATATAGTCTCTTATCTCATCAGATAGAAGATGCGCATCATTCCACTTTTCATACATATATTTATCAAAACCTATATCGCCGGAAAAAACAAGAGATGTTTCTTTTTTCATATCCTACCCCTTCTTTTGTCAATTCATTAATTCATCATTTTATACAATAATTATAATGATATAAAAAGAAATTGTCAACCAAGAAATGGCTCAACACATATTGACAAATCTCTTTATTTATTATAAAATTAGCTGATTATATATTTATCAATGAGGTACATTATGGCAAACGATAAGAAAATGGTAGATCAGATCACCTCTATGGACGAGGATTTCGCCAAGTGGTATACTGATATTTGTAAAAAAGCTGATCTCGTAGACTATTCAAGTGTTAAGGGCTGTATGATCATCCGGCCCTACGGTTATGCTATCTGGGAGCTTATCCAGAAGAATCTTGATAACCGTTTCAAAAAAACAGGTCACGAGAACGTATATATGCCTATGTTCATTCCCGAGTCCCTTCTCCAGAAGGAAAAGGACCACGTAGAGGGTTTTGCTCCCGAGGTTGCATGGGTTACTCACGGCGGCAGCGAGCCCCTTACAGAAAAGCTCTGCGTTCGCCCCACATCCGAGACTCTCTTCTGCGAGCATTACGCTAACATCATCAAGTCCTACCGCGACCTTCCCAAGCTCTACAATCAGTGGTGCTCAGTTGTTCGTTGGGAAAAGACTACCCGTCCCTTCCTCCGTTCCCGCGAGTTCCTCTGGCAGGAGGGTCACACAATGCACGCAACAGCGCAGGAGGCTGAGGCAGAAACAATCCAGATGCTTAACTGCTATGCAGACTTCCACGAACAGGATCTTGCTATCCCTGTAATCAAGGGTAGAAAGACTGAGTCCGATAAGTTTGCAGGTGCTGAGGCTACTTACGCAATCGAAGCACTTATGCATGACGGTAAGGCTCTTCAGGCAGGTACATCCCACTACTTCGGTGACGGATTCGCAAAGGCATTCGACATCAAGTTTACAGATAAGGAAAACAAGCTCTGCTATCCCCACCAGACATCCTGGGGTGTTACCACACGTATGATCGGTGGTATCATCATGACTCACGGCGACAACAACGGTCTTGTTCTTCCCCCTGCAGTAGCTCCTATTCAGGTAGTTATCATCCCCGTTCAGCAGCACAAGGAAGGCGTTCTTGATGCGGCTTATGCTCTCCGTGACAGTCTCAAGGGTCAGTTCAGAGTTAAGGTAGACGACAGCGACAACAGCCCCGGATGGAAGTTCTCCGAGTACGAGATGAAGGGTGTTCCCCTCCGTATCGAGATCGGTCCCCGCGATATTGCTGAAAACAAGTGCGTAACTGTTAAGCGTGTT
Source organism: Candidatus Avispirillum sp. (assembly GCA_045636685.1). Lineage (GTDB taxonomy): Bacteria > Bacillota > Clostridia > Oscillospirales > CAG-272 > Avispirillum. Next base: position 6,241 of record JAZTXZ010000072.1, read on the forward strand.
AACCGCGAGAAGAACTTCGAGTCTCTTGAGAATATCGAAGAGGTTATCGCACAGCGTCTGAGTGAGGTTCGCGATGCAATGTTCGAAAAGGCTCTTGCAAACCGTGAGGCTAAGACATACGACTGTACAACTATGGATGAGATCAAGATTGCTCTCGAAGAAAAGGGCGACGGTCTCGTTATGGCTATGTGGTGCGGCGACGAGGAGTGCGAGGACAAGGTAAAGGCTGAGACAGGTGTTGGAAGCCGTTGTATCCCCCTCCAGCAGAGAAAGATTTCCGGCAAGTGCGTTTGCTGCGGCAAGGAAGCACAGCACATGGTTTGCTGGGCTATTGCATATTGATTTTTGTTATTTTTGATTGTAGCGGGCGAACTATGTTCGCCCCTATGATTTTACTTTAAAGGAAAGGAGAATGTAATGAAAGAATTTTCTGTTTCAATGAAGGAGAAGATAAAATCAGTTGATTTTGTTGTGCTCTTTTCTGTTTTAGGCATGAATATACTCTCCCTTATAATACTCGCAGGTGCATCCAACGAGATAGGAACGAGATATCTTTTGGTTCAGTCCATTGCTTCTGTTCTCGGACTCATCATAATGTTCACAATCTCCTTTCTTGACTACGATAAAATAATTAAAAAGTACGGTTTATGGATATATGCAATAGCTGTTCTTTTTATGATATCAGTAGTTCTTTTCGGTAAGGGTGAACAGGGCAACCGTGCATGGCTTCGTATTCCCGGTGTTCCCTTCGATATTCAGCCCTCAGAGTACTGTAAATTCCTTTTCATTATGACCTTTGCCAGCCATATAAAAAAGGTAAAGGATAATATTAATCATCCGAAGAATGTTGCAGCGCTTGCTGTCCATGCAGGACTTATCTGCGGACTTGTTCTTATGACCGGCGACCTTGGTTCCACTCTTGTTTATTTCGGTATAGTCGCAATAATGCTTCTTGTCGGCGGTCTTTCAATTTGGTATTTTATCGGAGTTATCACTTTGCTGGTTATAGCATCTCCGTTGCTTTGGGGTATGCTTTCGGACCTGCGTCAGCAACGAATTATCTGCGGCTTTAATCCTGAATTGGATCCTCTTGGTTACGGATTTCAGGCTTTAGCATCACGTCGTGCCATAGCTGCGGGAGGATTCCTTGGAAGCGGCTTTTTCGGAGGTACTGTTTTCCCCGGAATTCACTCAAATTTTGCAGATTTCATTTTTGCAACACTTGCAGAAAAATTCGGATTTTTCGGATGTTTTGCATATATGGTTCTTATGGGAATTCTTATTATCCGACTTTTGTGGATAGCAAGAATCGCAAGAAAGGACTACGGCGCTTATATGTGTATGGGCGTTGTTGCTATCCTTGTGTTCCAGTCACTTGAAAATATAGGTATGTGTCTTGCTATGCTTCCTGTTGTCGGCATAACACTTCCCTTCCTGTCCTACGGTGGTTCATCCGTCCTTGCGATGTATATGCTCATCGGTCTCGTTCAAAGTATTAAAAGCCATAATCAGAAGTATTTCTTCGAAAGAGAAAAGGCATAAAAAGGAGTTACAAATGAGTAACTCCTTTTTCTTCACCTTTTTCCATAATGTATATGTACCATTCTTCCTTCATTTTGATTATAATAATAGTATCACAGGTAAAGGAGGTTGACATGGAACTGATAGAAATCGGAAGCAATCAAATTATATTTTTGCTGGATCGTGAAGACATTTCAAAGTACGCTATTGATACAAAAGAATCCGGTAAAACACTGAGAGAAGGTTTTGCTAACATAGTAAGAGACAGCGGCATCGGAGATCAGTTTCTCGCCGGAGTACTTGTACAAATCTTTGAATCTCAAAACGGAGGCTGTGAAATGTTCGTGACTAAGCTCCCGGACAATACTGACCAAAAAAACGATATACATAAAAAACACGTTTATATGTTCGACACAATTGAGCCGTTTCTCGGCACCTGTAAAATGCTAAAAGATCACAATGTTGCAAAAGCAAATGCCTATTACGACAAAAGCAAAAAGAAGTATTATTTGACACTTGATGAAGAACATCCTTACGTCAGCGAATTTTTTGGTTTGCCTTGTAAAGATGATACCTTATTCTATATAAGTGAGCATTGTTCGCTGATATCGAATAATGCGGTTGCAGATTTATCTGGATTGGTTTGACCGGAAAGCGGAACGACGAAAAATCGTCATCCGCTTTTTGTTATTTTATACATTTTAGTAATTTACAATTAATACTTGCAGTGCTATACTTTAGAATGTCCCGTCATGACAAAATCTGACAGTAAAGGAGAAAACTGTTTTGAAAAAATTCTATCTTAAGCCAAAGCTTTTTTCTACACTTAAAAACTATTCTGCAAGTCAGCTTTTAAAAGACTGTATAGCAGGTATTATCGTTGCAATTATTGCACTTCCTCTTTCTATAGCGCTGGCTCTTGCTTCAGGTGTTGAGCCTGCCTGCGGTATTTACACCGCAATTGCGGCAGGATTCGTAGTATCTTTCCTGGGCGGAAGCCGAGTTCAAATAGCAGGACCCACGGCGGCTTTTGCTTCCATTGTTGCAGGAATCGTTGCAACGCACGGTATGGACGGACTCTTTATTGCCACCGTTATTGCAGGTATAATGCTCGTACTTATGGGTATCTTCAAGTTCGGTGCCCTTATCAAATATGTTCCTTATACTATTACTACAGGATTTACCGCAGGTATTGCAGTAACTATTCTTGTGGGTCAGATTAAGGATTTTCTGGGTCTTACATACGGCGAAGGAGTTAAGCCTGTAGAAACCTTCGAAAAACTCGAGGCAAATATAGCTCATATCAATACTTTTTCATGGCAGGCACTTGTTGTCGGAATTGTTTGTCTCGCCATTTTAATTGTTTATCCCAAAATAGAAAAGCGTGTCCCCCCCTCACTTATAGCTGTAATAGTCGGTGCGCTTATGGTTGGATTTATCCCCGGATTCCAGGATAACGTTTATACCATCGGCGATCTTTATACTATTCCCGCGGGTCTTCCTAAGGTTGATTTCGCAGGTATGAACTTCAGCTTTGAGAAAATTACTGCAGTACTTCCCGATGCATTTACTATTGCTATCCTCGCAGCTATTGAATCTCTCCTTTCTTGCGTTGTTGCAGACAGTATGGTAAATTCTCGTCACAATTCAAATGCTGAGCTTGTTGCTCAGGGTGTAGGTAACATTGCTTCTGTCCTTTTTGGCGGAATTCCTGCTACAGGTGCAATTGCAAGAACAGCTGCAAATGCCAAAAATGGCGGTAGAACACCTATTGCCGGTATGGTACACTCGGTAGTGCTTCTTCTTGTTCTTCTCTTCCTTATGCCTTACGCAGCACTTATTCCTATGCCTGCGATTGCTGCTATTCTCTTTATGGTTGCCTATAACATGAGTGAATGGAAACGATTTGTTAGAGTTATCAAAACTGCTCCAAAGAGCGATATTATTATAATGGTTGCCACCTTTGTGCTTACAGTTGTATTCGATCTTGTTATCGCGATTGAAGTAGGTATGGTGCTTGCGGCAATGCTGTTCATGAAACGCATGAGTGAGGAAAGCTCTGTATTGGGCTGGAAATATACAGACAGTGAAAACGATAAGGACAGCCTTGACCTTAAAGTTGTTCCTAAGGATGTTCGTGTTTATGAAATGTCCGGACCTCTTTTCTTCGGAGATGCCGATAAGATACTCTCCATTACTCTCAAGGATTACACAAAATGCCTTATTCTCCGTATGAGAGCAGTTCCCTCAATTGATGCAACAGCAATGAATGCCCTTGAGGACATACAAAAGAAATGTAAAGAGAATAATGTACATCTTATTCTCTCTCATGTAAATCCTCAGCCTATGAAAACAATGAAAAAGAGTGGATTCTATAAATCTGTAGGAGCTGAGAACTTCTGTGATCATATAGATACGGCGCTTGAGTTGTCTAAAAATTATATAAATTAATAAGACTTAGAAGAAGATCTCTTAAAAAAGCAAGAGATCTTCTTCTTTTTTGAAAGAAAACCCCAATAATTTACACATTATTTACATTTTAATTTTTTGTAAATATTTAATTTCAGTTTTGTAAATTCAGGCAAAAATTATGAAAAAACTTCCGATTTTCCCTATAAATGCTTGACAAATCGTAGTTTATCAATATAATAGTATATTGCATTAATTTGTTTTTCTAGCAAATATATTATATTAATTTGAAAGAAAGACCTTGTTCATTTTTATGATTTTGTGCAATTTTTGCCTGAAATCATTCATCTCAAAGGTTTTTCTCTCAAGTGGATTGGAGTGATAACTCGATGGTCAAACCCGTTACAGTGGGCAAAAAAACGAGAATGAGTTTCTCGAAGATCAATGAGGCGATCGGTCTTCCTAACCTGATCGAAATCCAGAAGGATTCGTTCAATTGGTTTATGGAAACAGGTCTTATGGAGGTGCTCAAGGATGTATCTCCCATTACAGACTATACCGGAAATCTTTTCATTGAGTTCGTCGGCTACTCTTTCGATCAGGAGCCTAAGTACTCTGTTGAAGAATGCAAAGAGCGCGATGCAAACTATGCCGCTCCCCTCAAAGTTTCTGTTCGTCTTACAAACAGACTTACAGGTGAGGTAAAGCAGTCCGACATCTTTATGGGTGATTTCCCCATTATGACAAGTACAGGTACCTTTGTTATCAACGGTGCCGAGCGTGTCATAGTATCACAGATCGTAAGATCTCCCGGAATCTATTACGATAGCGCAATAGACAAGTCCGGTAAAAAGACATACACTGCAACAGTAATTCCCTACCGCGGTGCATGGCTTGAATATGAAACAGACGCAAACGATGTATTCTATGTAAGAATCGATAAAAACCGTAAGCTTCCCATCACCGTCCTCATCCGTGCTCTCGGTATTGAAACACCTGCACAGATCAAGGAATATTTCGGCGATGAAGCAAAGCTTACAGCTACTTTGGAAAAGGATGACTGCGAGCGCCTTGCAATCGAGTCTAAGTCCTCCATCCGCGATGAGGCTCTCAAGGAGATCTATAAGAAGCTCCGTCCCGGCGAGCCTGCTATCGTAGAAAGTGCTGAGATTCTCATTAACGGTCTTCTCTTCGATCCCAAGAGATATGACCTCTATCCTGTTGGTAGATATAAGTATGACAAAAAGCTCAGCCTCGGTGCACGTATAGGCGGTTATCGTCTCGCACGTCCTGTTATCAGCCCCGTCACCGGCGAAGTTCTCTTTGATGAAGATACTATTCTCACCAAGGAAGATGCTATGGCAATCGAGCACGCTTGTGTTCATACTGTATACCTCAAGCTCGAAAACGGCAGCGAGGTAAAAGTATTCTCCAACGGCGCGGTATTCCCTGCTGATGTTATCGGAACTGATCTTACCGATATCGGTATCGATGAAAAGGTTCGCTACTCCGTTCTCGCAGAGATCTGCGAAGAGGCTGAGGGTGATATCGATGCTATCAAGGAGATCGCACTCCGCAGAAAGTCCGAGCTCTGCCCTACACACATTACTCCTGAGGATATCCTTTCCTCTATCAACTATCTCCTTTGCCTTTCCCACGGTATCGGTACTGTTGATGATATCGACCACCTCGGAAACAGACGTCTCCGTTGCGTAGGTGAGCTTCTCCAGAACCAGCTCCGTATCGGTCTCTCCAGAATGGACAAGATCGTTAAGGAAAGAATGAACATCCAGGACAACGAAAGCCTTACACCTCAGAACCTCATCAATATCCGTCCTATCGTGACTGCTATCCGTGAGTTCTTCGGTTCTTCTCCTCTGTCCCAGTTCATGGATCAGGCTAACCCCCTCGCAGAACTTACTCACAAGCGCCGTATCTCCGCTCTCGGTCCCGGAGGTCTCTCCCGTGACCGCGCATCCTTCGACGTTCGTGACGTTCACTATACACACTACGGCCGTATGTGTCCTATCGAGACTCCCGAAGGTCCTAACATCGGTCTTATCTCCTACCTCTCTACCTACGCTAAGATCTCCAAGTATGGCTTCATCGAAGCTCCTTACCTTCGCGTAGATAAGGAAACAGGTGTAGTTACAAACGAAGTAGTTTATATGACTGCTGATGTTGAGGATAACTACGTTGTTGCTCAGGCAAACGAGCCCCTTGATGAAAACAGACGATTCAAGAACCGCAAGGTTGCTGCCCGTGATAAGGCAGAGATCATCGAGATCGACGCTACTGAAGTTGATTTTATGGACGTTTCTCCTAAGATGGTGGTTTCTGTTGCAACAGCATCCATTCCCTTCCTTGAGAACGATGACAACTCCCGTGCGCTCATGGGATCAAACATGCAGAAGCAGGCAGTTCCCCTTATGATCACCGAGTCTCCTATCGTAGGAACAGGTATGGAGCATAAAGCTGCAGTTGACTCCGGTGTTTGTGCAATCTCTGAGATTGACGGTTATATTGAAAGCGTTGACGCATCTTCTATTACTGTTCGCGGTGATGACGGCACAAAGAAGACCTATCACCTCATTAAATTCAAGAGAAGCAACCAGTCCACTTGTGTAAACCAGATCCCCCTTGTTTCAGTTGGCGAAAGAGTAAGCGCAGGCCAGGTACTTGCGGACGGTCCCGCTACTGCTGACGGTGAGATCGCTCTCGGTAAGAATGCTCTTATCGGATTTATGACTTGGGAAGGTTATAACTACGAGGACGCGGTTCTCCTTAACGAAAGACTTGTTCGTGATGACGTTTATACTTCTATCCATATCGAAGAGTACTCTCACGAGGCAAGAGATACAAAGCTCGGCGCTGAAGAGATCACAAGAGAGATCCCCAATGTCGGCGACGATGCACTTAAGGATCTTGACGCAGACGGCGTAATCAAGATCGGTACTGAAGTTAGAGCCGGCGATATTCTCGTAGGTAAAGTTACTCCCAAGGGAGAAACTGAGCTTACAGCAGAAGAGCGCCTCCTCCGCGCTATCTTCGGTGAAAAGAGCCGCGAGGTTCGTGATACATCTCTCCGTGTTCCCCACGGACAGAACGGTATCGTTATCGATGTTAAGGTATTCTCCCGTGAAAACGGTGATGATACACTTGCTCCCGGCGTAAACAAGGTAATCAGAGTTTATATTGCACAGAAGCGTAAGATCTCCGTAGGAGACAAGATGGCGGGTCGTCACGGTAACAAGGGTGTCGTTTCCCGTATCCTTCCTCCCGAAGATATGCCCTTCCTTGCAGATGGTACACCTCTTGATATCGTTCTTAACCCTCTGGGCGTACCTTCACGAATGAACATCGGTCAGGTGCTTGAGGTTCACCTCGGTATCGCTTCCCGTAAGCTTGGCTGGAAGATCATGACTCCCGTATTCGACGGTGCTAAGGAGAAGGACATCACTGAGTGTCTCCGTATGGCTGGTCTCCAGAGAATAGTTCTTCCTATCGAAAATGTAGACGGTAAGTATCTCCTTGAAAAAGTAGTTCATGAGGACGGCAACGTTACCTACGAAAAGATCGATGAAGATATGGCTGACAGACAGGCATATATCGAGTCCCTCCGCGCTCAGGAACGTCTTTATATCGTAGACGGTAAGACAATCCTTTACGATGGCCGTACAGGTGAAGCACACGATAACCCTGTAACTGTAGGTATCATGTACTACCTCAAGCTCCATCACCTCGTTGACGATAAGATCCACGCACGTTCCACAGGACCTTACTCCCTCATCACTCAGCAGCCTCTCGGCGGTAAAGCTCAGTTTGGTGGTCAGAGATTCGGTGAGATGGAGGTTTGGGCTCTCGAGGCATACGGCGCAGCTTATACACTTCAGGAAATCCTTACTGTTAAGAGTGACGACGTTGTGGGCCGTGTAAAGACCTACGAGGCAATCGTAAAGGGTCAGAACATCCCTACTCCCGGCGTACCCGAGTCCTTCAAGGTTCTTGTTCGCGAGCTTCAGGCTCTTGCGCTTGATGTTCGTGTTCTCGATAAGGACGGTAATGAGATCGAGCTCGCAAAGCTCGGCGATGACGGCGAAACTTCTACAATGCGCCCCGATAAGTACATCGACCGTGTAACACAGGAAGATGTTGGAGAGACTGTTGCCAATGACGATGAAATTTACGGCACATTCTCTGCAGAGGACTTTGGTGGCGAAGCCGATACAGACGGAATCTTCTATTCTGACTCTGACGACGAAATGTGATCCCGCCCGAAACAATTAAAATTTTGTCAAAGAAGGTAATTGCCGATGGAACACAATACATTTGATTCTATTAAGATCGGACTCGCTTCCCCCGAGATGATCCGCTCCTGGTCCTACGGCGAGGTTAAAAAGCCTGAGACCATAAACTACCGTACACTCAAAGCTGAGCGCGACGGTCTGTTCTGCGAGCGTATCTTTGGACCTACCAAGGACTGGGAATGCTTGTGCGGTAAATATAAGCGCATCCGTCATAAGAACAAAGTGTGCGAAAAGTGCGGCGTTGAGGTAACCCAGAAAAAGGTTCGCCGCGAAAGAATGGGTCACATCGAGCTTGCAGCGCCTGTATCACACATCTGGTACTTCAAGGCCATTCCCTCCAGAATGGGTCTGCTCCTCGATATCTCCCCCAGACATCTTGAAAAAGTCCTCTATTTTGCAGCTTACATCGTAATCGATGAAGGTAATACTCCTCTTTCCAAGTATCAGCTTCTTACTGAAAAGGAATATCGCGAGTATTATGCACTTTATGAAAACGATTTCCGTGTGGGCATGGGTGCTGAGGCTGTTAAAGAACTTCTCCGCGAGCTTGATATTCCCAAGCTTGCAGATGAACTCAAGGATGAACTTGTTCGTGCTACAGGCCAGAAAAAGGTTCGTATTATCAAGCGCCTTGAAGTAGTTGAGTCTTTCAGAAAATCAGGAAATGATCCTTCATGGATGGTTCTTGATGTAGTTCCCGTAATCCCCCCCGATATTCGTCCTATGGTACAGCTCGACGGCGGACGCTTTGCAACAAGCGACCTTAACGACCTTTACCGTAGAGTTATCAACAGAAATAACCGTCTTAAGAGACTTATTGAATACCGCGCTCCCGAAATTATCGTTCGTAATGAGAAGCGTATGCTTCAGGAAGCGGTTGACGCTCTTATTGACAACGGTAGAAGAGGTAAGCCCGTTACAGGTCCCTCCAACCGTCCTCTTAAGTCCCTTTCCGAAATGCTCCGTGGTAAGCAGGGACGCTTCCGTCAGAACCTTCTCGGTAAGCGTGTTGACTATTCCGGACGTTCTGTTATCGTTGTAGGTCCTACACTTAAGATCTACCAGTGCGGTCTTCCTAAGGAAATGGCACTTGAGCTCTTCAAGCCCTTCGTTATGAAGCGTCTCCATGAGACACAGAAGGCTCAGAACATCAAGGATGCAAAGAAGAAGGTTGAAAAGGCAAGTCCTGAGGTTTGGGACGCACTTGAGAATGTAATCAAGGAACATCCCGTACTTCTCAACCGTGCTCCTACACTTCACCGTCTTTCTATTCAGGCATTCGAGCCCGTGCTCGTTGAGGGGCGTGCTATCAAGCTCCATCCTCTCGTATGTAAAGCGTTTAACGCTGACTTCGACGGAGACCAGATGCCTATCCACGTTCCCCTTTCTGCAGAGGCTCAGGCTGAGGCAAGATTCCTCATGCTCTCTGCAAACAACCTCTTAAAGCCCGTTGACGGACGCGCTATCACTGTTCCCTCTCAGGATATGGTTCTCGGTTCCTTCTACCTCACTATTGACCGTGCAGGTGAGCCCGGTGAGGGTAAGGTATTCCGCGACTTTGATGAGGCAATGATGGCTTACCAGAATGGTGTTATCGGTCTCCACGCACCTATCAAGGTTCGTAACTACAAAGAGAGAAACGGTAAAATGGAGTCCAAGATCATCGATGCTACAATGGGTCTTCTTATCTTCAACCAGCCTATTCCTCAGGACCTTGGCTACGTTGACAGAACAGATCCCGAGAAGTTCTTCGATCTTGAGATCACATTTACTTGCGGATCCAAGCAGCTTGGTCAGATCATTGACCGTTGTATCAAATACCACGGCTTTGAAGTAACTGCTGAAATGCTTGATAACATCAAGGATATGGGTTACAAGTATTCTACAAAGGCTTCTATCTCTATTGCTGTAGCAGATATGGCTATTCCTCCCGAGAAGTATACTCTCGTTGCAGAGGCAGAAAAGAAGGTAGACCTTATCCATAAAGAGTTTATGCGCGGTAAGCTCTCTGATGAAGAGCGTTATCAGACCGTCGTAAACACATGGAGCCAGACAACAGACGACGTTGTCGCTGCTCTCCAGTCAAACTTCGACCGTTATAATCCTATCAAGATGATGTCTGACTCCGGTGCGAGAGGTAACATCACTCAGATGAGACAGCTTGCGGGTATGCGTGGACTTATGTTCGCGACATCCGGTAAGACAATGGAGCTTCCTATTAAGTCTAACTTCCGTGAAGGTCTTAATATCCTCGAGTACTTCATTGCTGCTCGTGGTGCTCGTAAGTCCCTTTCCGATACAGCGCTTAAGACTGCTGACTCCGGTTACCTTACACGTCGTCTTGTTGACGTTTCTCAGGATGTAATTATCCGTGAAATGGACTGCGGTGCAACTCACGGTATGATCGTTTCCGAGATCAAGGACGGTAACGAGGTTATCGAAAAGCTTTCCGACAGAATCTTCGGACGTTATGTTATCGGTGATATTGTTCATCCCGAAACAGGTGAGATCATCGTTGCTGACAACACAATGGTATCCGAATCTCAGGCAAAGGCTGTTGAAAAGGCAGGCATTAAGTCTGTTAATATCCGTACAGTTCTCCAGTGTAAGGCTCGCCACGGCGTGTGTGCACACTGCTACGGTGCAGACCTTGCTAACTCCAGAACAGTTAACATCGGTGAAGCTGTTGGTATCATTGCAGCTCAGTCTATCGGTGAGCCCGGTACACAGCTTACAATGAGAACCTTCCATACCGGTGGTGTTGCGGGAAGCGATATTACACAGGGTCTTCCCCGAGTTGAGGAGCTCTTCGAGGCAAGAAAGCCCAAGAAGACTGCTATCGTTGCTGACTTCGCAGGTTTTGTTTCTATCCGCGATGTAAAGAGAATCCACAACATAATTATCAAGAATACAGAGACCGGCGAGGAGAAGGAATATCCTATCGCATACGGTACACAGATCATAGTTCAGGAAGGCGACTATGTTGCCGCAGGTCAGGAGCTTACTGCTGGCTATAAGAACCCTGCTGATATCCTCCGCATTAACGGTATCGATGCAGTTTATGACTACATCATCCTTGAGGTACAGAAGGTTTACTCCAGCCAGTCCATCGGCATTAACGATAAGCACATCGAGGTTATCACACGTCAGATGACCAGAAAGATGCGCATCGAAGATCCCGGTAGCACTGAAATGCTTCCCGGTATCAATGTTGAAAAGCTTGAATTCCTTGATGCAAATGAGGAAATTCAGAGTCGTATTGATGCAGGTGAAATTGATCTTAAGCCCGCTACTGCAGAGCCTGTTCTTCTCGGTATCACAAAGGCTTCTCTCCAGACAGAGTCCTTCCTTTCCGCTGCATCCTTCCAGGAAACAACTAAGGTTCTTACAGAGGCTGCTATTAAGGGTAAGGTTGACCATCTTATGGGTCTTAAGGAAAATGTTCTTATCGGTAAGCTTATCCCTGCAGGTACAGGTATGCCCTGCTATAACGATGTTGAGGTTAGAAAGCTCAACACCGCTGAAGACGATGAGTTCTACGAAAAGTACGGCTCCATTGCCTATACAGAGCCCGAAGAAACCTTCGACTCTGTTGATGATGATGACTATGATGATGACGCTGACTTTGACTTCATTGATGATGAAGACAACGACTTCGATGACGTATCCGATTCTGACGATTTTTATGAAGACGATGACGAATTCGATGACGAAGACAGAGAGCCCACTGAAGAAGATCTTATGAATCTTGAATAATAAACAATAAAAGGAGCTGTCCTATGACAGCTCCTTTTATAATCGATAAAAATAACCCCTCGCAAAAAGCGAGGGGTTATTTTTATCTTTTTTCAATATATTTGAAATATAATGAGTCATCAGGGCGTTTAATTACCAGTGCAAAATACTCTCCCGACTCATCATCGCCGACAATACAGCTAAAAGACAGTCTATAAGTATTCTCTGTTTCTTCCACGGAATTAATATTAACTATCATATCACAGTCGAAAGGCACTGTCGCGGTTATATATGAATCTATGTCTTCAACATAATCATACATATTACCGCTTTCATTTGTTATTTTTTCTTTTCCTCCGAAGTACTTATAAGCTATATTCTCAAAATCTTCAGCAGGAATCAGTACTGAAAAATGCATCTGTGGATACTTATCAGCTGCCTCTTTAAACAGATCCGAATTTCCGGCATACTTTGCAAAATTCTCACTGTACATATGATTGAGAATAGCATCTCTGCACTTCTCAATACCATCTTTTGTTCCATGAAATTCCGGAATATCTGCAGAATTGACCGTCAGTATTTTAACCATATCTGCAAGTTCAAGCGCTATATCACTGTCTGTTTTATGATTTTCAATAATCTTTTCGCCTTCATAGTCATGAGTATCAAATCCTAAAACCGCAAAAAACTCGCGTATACCGCAACTGCAAAGACTAAACAGAACAGTAATAATCATGAATAAAGCTAAAAGCTTTTTCATATCAGCCCATCACAACACGAACTTCGTGTTCCTGACCGTCTCCTATGGGTGTAACAACGTTTCCTTCGATAGGTGTACCGTCAACAGTTACGGATATAACACCCTTGCAAATGCCCTTAGAATTGTCTACGTAGATCTTGTAAACGTCACCGCGGAACTTTCTTGTTACAGTAAATTCCTTGAGTGTATCGGGAATGCAGGGATCGATCTTAAGACCGTCGTAAACGGGCATGATACCGAGGATGAAGCGGGAGATATTGTAGAATGTCCAAGCCGCTGTACCTGTAAGCCAAGCATTCTTAGCCTCACCGTGGCGAACAGCATCCTTACCTGCGATCATCTGAGAATATACGTAGGGCTCAGTTCTGTGAATTTCACTAATATCCTCAATGTAAGCGGGACAGGTCTTCTTATAAACCTCGAATGCACGGTTACCACGACCGATCACAGTCTCAGCAATGGAGATCCAGGGGTTGTTATGACAGAAAATACCTGCGTTCTCCTTGTATCCGGGGGGATAAGAGGAGATCTCACCAAGCTCAACGTGATATCTTGTATAAGGAGGATTGTTAAGAACGATACCGTACTTAGTGTCAAGACGCTCGATAACGGAGTCAAGAGCCTTTTCAGCAAGACCCTCCTCAACACCGATACCGCCCATTACGCAGAAGCCCTGAGGCTCGATGAAGATCTGACCCTCCTCGCACTCGTGGCTACCGATCTTGTTGCCGAATGCATCGTATGCACGGAGGAACCAATCGCCGTCCCAGCCGTGTGTAAGAACAGCATCGTACATAGCCTTGAGAGCCTTCTTTGCGTTTTCAGCATCCTCAAGACGGCCTGTCTTTTCGCAAAGCTCAACGTAATCAGGGCCTACTGCTACGAACATACCTGCAATGAATACGCTTTCAGCAACGGGACCCTCAGAGGGGCCGGATGTCTGGAAGGATTCACCGGGAGTTTCGGAGAAGCAGTTGAGGTTGAGACAGTCGT
>JAZTXZ010000073.1:0-7665 GCA_045636685.1 Candidatus Avispirillum sp.
GTCACGGATGGAGCCACCTGCCTGTGCGATAAACTCAACACCGCTGCGGTGTGCGCGTTCAATGTTATCGCCGAATGGGAAGAATGCGTCGGAACCGAGGGATACGCCGCCCTGCTCTGCCAGCCATGCCTTCTTCTCTTCACGAGTGAGAACTTCCGGCTTTGTATCGAAGAACAGCTCCCATGTGCCGTCTGCCAGTACATCTTCGTAATCGTCAGAGATATAAACGTCGATGGTGTTGTCTCTGTCAGGACGACGGATGTCAGCTCTGAATGGGAGGCCCATTACTTTTGGATGCTGACGGAGGAGCCAGTTGTCTGCCTTGCTGCCTGCCAGACGTGTGCAGTGGATTCTGGACTGCTGGCCTGCGCCGATACCGATAGCCTGGCCGTCCTTTGCATAGCAAACGGAGTTGGACTGGGTGTACTTCAGAGTAATGAGAGCGATCAGCAGGTCGCGCTTTGCAGACTCTGTGATTGTCTTGTTCTCTGTTACGATGTTGGTGAGCATCTCTTCGTTGATCTCGATCTCGTTTCTGCCCTGCTCAAATGTGATGCCGAAAACATCCTTATTCTCGATAGGAGCGGGAACGTAATCAGGATCGATCTTTACAATATTATAAGTACCCTTTCTCTTGGACTTGAGGATCTCAAGTGCCTCGGGCTCGTATCCGGGAGCGATGATTCCGTCGGAAACCTCTCTCTGGATAAGCTTTGCAGTAGTTACGTCGCAAACGTCGGAAAGAGCAACCCAGTCGCCGAAGGAGCACATTCTGTCGGCACCTCTTGCTCTTGCGTATGCACAAGCAAGGGGAGACTCATCAAGGCCCTCGATATCGTCAACGAAGCAAGCCTTCTTGAGCTTCTCGGGAAGGATAGTGCCAACAGCAGCACATGTGGGGCTTACGTGCTTGAAGGAAGCAACTGCAGGAAGGCCGAGGGCCTCCTTGTGCTCCTTAACAAGCTGCCAGGGGTTGAACGCATCAAGGAAGTTGATATAACCAGGGCGACCGCAAAGGATCTCGATAGGAAGCTCGCTTCCGTCCTTCATGAAGATCTTAGAGGGCTTCTGGTTAGGGTTACAACCGTATTTAAGTTCGAATTCTTTCATTCTTTTTTACCCCACTTATTAGTTGTCGTGTTTATTGATGATGACCTGCTCTGTATCGCGGGTCTCAAGATCTGTATATCTTACGAAAAGGGAAATCTTATTGTTTTCATCGAGATTTGTCCAGAGCATATCTGTGAATTCATCGATGGTATCGGGAATGGAAACTCTCTCGGGCTCACCCTGGAATGTGGGGATAACGGGGTTTCCGTCGCACACGTATGTGTGGAGGAAGTGGCCTACGCCTGCAGTTGCAGGATACTCATAGAAGAATCTTGCACAAGCATTACCCTCAGCGTCTGCAGCCTTGAGGATGGACATCTTATAAGAGCCGTCTCTTGCCTGGAGGCCGGAGATACGGGGAGTCCAGTTGGGACGGTCGTCCTCGAACTGACGGGTTCTGAGAGCTGCCTCCCAGCTTTCGCCCTTTGCAAGGAATTCCCAGATTGTATCTGTCTGGTCGCCGTTTGTTACGATAAGGCCCTCGCCGATCTCACGAACGGGATGATAGATGATGAGGTGGGGGTCAGACATAAGGCTGGGATCGTGAGCCTCTGTTCTGATGCCGTCGGGCTCCTCACAGAAAACGCGGTTTCTGGAGTTTACGCTTCTGCCCATGATGAAATATGCGCTTACAGCCTTACTACCGTCAGCAGTAACACCGAGAACGATGCCGCGGCCGGGATAACTATTTCCGTCAAGGCGCTCTGCCATTGACTTTACTTCATATACGTTCATTGATTATTCCTCTTTTACAAATTAGTGAATAATAGATGCGCAGACCTTTTCGAGGGAGAGAGGAAGGATCTTCCACTCAGCCTCCTCCATAACTCTCTTCTGGAGAGTTTCGGGAGTATCGCCCTCTTTTATCTCTACTGCCTTCTGCATGATTATTTTGCCGCCATCGGGAATTTCATTCACGAAATGGACGGTGGCGCCTGTAACCTTTACGCCGTATGCAAGGGCTGCCTCATGAACATGAAGTCCGTAGAAGCCTGCACCGCAGAAGGAGGGGATAAGAGAGGGGTGGACGTTGATTATTCTTTCGGGATAAGCACTTGTGAAGCTTTCGGAAAGGATAGACATAAAGCCTGCAAGAACGATAACATCTATCTCTTTCTCTGTAAGGAGAGCCTTTATTGCCTCTTCAAATCCGAGAGCTGACTCGTAGTTCTTTTTGAGAACTACGGCAGTTTCGATATCTGCCTTGGCCGCTCTCTCAAGGGCATATGCGCCTTCCTTATTGGAGATAACGAGAACTATCTCGCCGCTTTTGATGATGCCTGACTTCTCAGCATCAATAAGTGCCTGAAGGTTTGTTCCGCCGCCGGAAACGAGGACGGCGATCTTTACTTTGTTTTCAGCCATAATCTTATTCGAGAATGATCTTTGTTTCGTCGTTCTTTACGATCTCACCGATAACGTAAGCATCCTCACCGTTTGCACGGAGGATCTCAAGAGCTGCCTCTACCTCGGAAGCGGGAACAACAACGCTCATACCAACACCCATGTTATATGTGTTATACATATCGCGCTCGGGAATGTTGCCTGTCTCCATGATAAGATCGAAGATAGGAAGAACCTTTACAGCGCTCTTATCAATCTTTGCGCAGAGTCCGTCGGGAATGCTTCTGGGAATATTCTCGTAGAAGCCGCCGCCTGTGATGTGGGAGATACCCTTAACGTCTACCTTCTCAAGAAGTGCGAGAATGGACTTAACGTAGATCTTTGTAGGTGTGAGAAGAGTCTCAGCAATGCACTTGCCGCCGAGCTTCTCGTTTGCTGTGTAGAGAGAATCGGGGTTATTGTCGATGTCGAATACCTTACGGCAGAGAGGGAAGCCGTTGGAGTGAACACCTGTGGATGCAAGAGCGATAACAACGTCGCCCTGTGCCATTCTTGTGTTATCAAGGATCTTCTTCTTGTCAACGATACCTACAGCAAAGCCTGCGAGGTCGTATTCCTCAACGGGCATCATGCCGGGATGCTCTGCTGTCTCACCGCCGATGAGAGCAGCGCCGGACTGAACACAGCCCTCAGCAACACCGCCAACGATAGCAGCGATCTTCTCGGGGATGTTCTTGCCGCATGCGATGTAGTCAAGGAAGAAGAGAGGACGTGCGCCGCAGCAAATGATGTCGTTAACACACATTGCAACAGCGTCAACACCGATAGTGTCGTGCTTGTCCATGAGGATAGCCATCTTTACCTTTGTACCGCATCCGTCGGTACCGGAAACGAGAACGGGCTCCTCCATACCTGCAACGGGAAGACCGAAGCAGCCGCCGAAGCCGCCTACGTCATCGAGACAGCCTTCGTTTCTTGTTCTTGCAACGTGCTTCTTCATAAGTTCTACAGCCTTGTAGCCTGCGGTGATATCAACGCCGGCTGCTGCGTAGCTTTCGCTTCTGGAATCTGCGTGCATAATTATATACCTCTTTTAAAATTATTTTTATTCTTTACCGCTCCAGCAGTATGTGCAGAGCTTGCAGGGCTCAATTCCGATAGCCTTGATTATTCCCTCAAGGGACTGGAATTCGAGAGATGCAAAGTTCAGTTTCTTGCAAATAGTCTGTCTCAGCTTCTGACCGCGCTCCGTCTCGGAGTTGCTGTACTCTTCAAGATAATTGAAGCCCTCCTCACCCTCAAGCTCAAGAATAGTGCTTCTGGTGATAAGCTCAAGCTCATTGCTGGATCTGGAGAAATTGAGATACTTGCATCCGTACATAATGGGAGGACAAGCACTTCTCATATGTACTTCCTTTGCTCCGTTGGAGTAGAGGAAATCAACAGTTTCTCTCAGCTGTGTTCCGCGGACGATAGAATCGTCAACGAAAAGGAGCTTCTTATCCTCGATAAGCTCTTTAACGGGCATCTGCTTCATTTTAGCAACCTTGTTTCTCTCAGACTGCTTTGCGGGAGTGAAGCTTCTGGACCATGTGGGAGTATATTTAATAAAGGGACGTGCAAAGGGTACGTGACTGCGGTTTGCATAGCCGATAGCATGAGGTGTTCCGGAATCGGGCACACCTGCTACATAATCGATACCCTCGGCATTTTTTACTTTCTCATCGTGCTCTGCCATTATCTCACCGTTGCGGCAACGCATCATCTCTACGTTGACACCCTCATAGGAGGCAGTGGAGTATCCGTAATAGGACCAGAGGAAAGAGCATATACGCATCTTATCTCCGGGAGGGGCAAGCTGAGTGATGCCATCTGCTGTTACCTCAACTATCTCGCCGGGGCCAAGTTCCCTTTCAAGCTCATATCCAAGCTTATCTGCCGCAAAGGACTCGAGGCTGATACAATATCCGTCCTCATCCTTGCCTACAAGTACGGGAAGTCTTCCCAGCTTATCGCGGGCGGCGATAAGCTTTCCGCCCTCACAGAGGATTATTATGGTTGCAGAACCGTCTATAACGTCCTGCACCAGTTTTATACCTTTTTCAAAGGTATCATTTTGATTTATGATAGCAGCAATAAGCTCAACTATATTGATCTTACCGCCTGTCATTGCGCTCAGATGTCCGCCGCTTTCAGAAAGATACTTATCAATAAGCTCGTCCGCATTATTGACAGCACCGGTTACACTGATGGCGTATTTACCAAGCTTTGAACGAAAAAGCAGAGGCTGAGGGTCTGTATCGCTGATGCTTCCGATGGCACTGTTGCCGTGCATCTCCTCAAAAATGCGCTCAAACTTGGTTCTGAACGGGGAGTTCTGAATATTATGAATATCTCTCTGGAGACCCACATCCTCAGAGTATGCTGCCATACCTCCGCGACGTGTGCCCAGATGTGAATGATAGTCAGTGCCGTAAAAAACGTCGGCAATGACATCACGCTTTGAAACTGCTCCGAAAAAGCCGCCCATATGTTATGCCTTTTCCTTTCTCACGGGAGGAATCAAAGATTCTCCATTACTGCTGCGTCCTTTGCGAGAACTGCCGCAGCATCGCTCTTTCTCTTAGCATCCAGCTTTGCTGCAACGTCTGCATCGCTTACCGCAAGTATCTGCGCAGACAACAAAGCGGCATTGACTCCACCGTTTACTGCAACTGTAGCCACGGGAATACCGGAGGGCATCTGAACAGTAGAAAGAAGAGCATCAATGCCGTCGAAATTAGGACCCTTGCAGGGAATACCGATAACGGGGAGAGTTGTATTTGCAGCAATAGCGCCTGCAAGATGAGCTGCCATGCCTGCAGCTGCAATGATAACGCCAAAGCCCGCATCTCTTGCAGAGCGCGCAAAATCTCTCGCCTCATCGGGCGTTCTGTGAGCTGAATATATGTGTACCTCAAAAGGAATATCAAGAGCCTTGAGGGTATCTGTTGCTTTCTTGATGATAGGAAGATCGCTGTCGCTTCCCATTACGATTCCGACTTTTTTCATAACGTTTTTCCTTTCTCATTTTGCTTGAGATAAAAAAGGGCGCACTTATTTCATGAAATAAGTGCGCCCAGACGGTCGGCATAAAAATTGTCCCTGTTCCACCGTAGTGATCCACGATATTCCGTCAGTCGCAGGGAGCCTTATTTTGCATTAATATTAATGTAGGAACCGTGCATTCTGTCGAAAGCCGCCTACATTTCAAATTATAACATAGCACCATATCCTTGTCAACAATCGAAATCAACATTTTTTCGAAAAAAACTGTTATAATTATTGACAAAAAGAAAAAAAAGTAGTATACTTTCCGTAGTCTTTAAGGCGATACAGAGAGATCGGCAAGACGGATATACAACGAAAGCGCAGGAGCATTGCGCCATTTTGGGTTATCTTGTCGGTTTCGGCAAGATTTTTTTGTTATAGGGAGGAAAAAAACATGTCTGATAAGCTCAAAGCACGCACCGTTATGTTGTCCGATACTGATCGAGCTTTTGTCTCCCGTTTCATGGAAAAGGGTGTTTTTTCCCGTTTCAATTCCAGTAAATATGTTGTTTTTCCCGGCTTTTGTGATGTGCATGTGCATTTCCGTGAGCCGGGCTTTTCATATAAAGAAACCATCGCTACAGGCAGCCGCGCGGCGGCAAGGGGTGGCTATACCGCAGTATGCACAATGCCTAACTTAAACCCTGTTCCCGACAGTGTTGAGAACCTCAAGGCGCAGAACGATATCATCGAAAAGGACGCCTGCATCAAGGTCCTTCCCTACGGATCCATCACCGTTGGCCAGAAGGGCGAGACGATGGCAGACCTTGAGGGAATGGCTCCCGACTGCATCGCATTCTCCGATGACGGACGAGGAGTTCAGTCCGAGGAAATGATGCGAGAGGCAATGATTAGAGCCAAGGCTCTCGGCAAGATGATAGTTGCCCACTGCGAGGTAAACGACCTTCTTGAGGGCGGATATATCCACAAGGGCGAGTATGCAAAAGAGCACGGCCATCGCGGCATCTGCTCGGAGAGTGAGTATCTCCAGGTTGAGCGCGACCTTCGCCTTGCCAAACAAACAGGATGCCCCTATCACGTATGCCACATCTCCGCAAAGGAGACTGTTGAGGCAATCAGACGCGCAAAGGCCGAGGGAGTTGACGTTACCTGCGAAACAGGCCCCCACTACCTCATCCTTACAGATATGGACCTCAAGGAGGAAGGCAGATTCAAGATGAATCCCCCTCTCAGAGGCGAAGAGGACAGAAAAGCACTTATCGAGGGTATCCTTGACGGCACCATCGATATGATCGCAACAGACCACGCACCTCACTCCGCTGAGGAAAAGGCGAAGGGTCTTGAAAAGAGCGCCTTCGGTATCGTAGGCATCGAGACCTGCTTCTCTCTCATGTATACTCACTTTGTTAAAACGGGTATCATAACCCTTGAAAAGCTCATCGAGCTTCTCGCAATAAATCCCCGCAAGCGTTTCGGTATCGAAAACGGCGGCGATTTCACAGTCTGGGATCTCGAAAGCGAATATACCGTTGACCCCGAGAAATTCCTCTCCATGGGTCGCGCAACTCCCTTTGAGGGAGACACCCTGACTGCCGAGTGCGTGCTCACAGTGCACGACGGCAAGACAGCTTACTCAGTTTAAAATTTTATCCATATAAATTTCGGAGGAACAGAAAGATGGCAAAAAGAACCGACATCAAAAAAATTCTCATCATCGGCTCAGGCCCTATCGTAATCGGTCAGGCTGCTGAGTTTGACTACGCAGGCACACAGGCTTGCTTGGCACTCAAGGAAGAGGGATATGAGGTAGTGCTTTGCAACTCTAACCCCGCTACCATTATGACCGATACTACTATTGCAGATAAGGTTTATATGGAGCCTTTAACCCTTGAATACATTGCTAAAATTTTAAGATTTGAGCGTCCCGATGCAATACTCCCCGGTATTGGCGGACAGACTGGTCTTAACCTTGCAATGCAGCTCGAAAAGAAGGGTATTCTTAAAGAATGTGGCGTTGAGCTTTTGGGTACAAGCAGTGAGAGTATTGAAAGAGCTGAAGACCGCGAAATGTTCAAAGAACTCTGCCAGTCAATAGGCGAGCCCACAATTCCTTCCGAAATCACCTACAATATCGAAGAAGCAAAGGAAGCAGCTGCAAGA
>JAZTXZ010000074.1:0-2964 GCA_045636685.1 Candidatus Avispirillum sp.
AAACGGAAAATATTCATTACGAGGGCAGCGGAAGCTATTCTCTCAGAGCAGGCGAGTACGATGAGAACGACCCTGCGTTCAAGTGGTATATTGTCGCTACCACCGCCAGCACCCTTCAAATGAAGACCGAGGCTGAGTATACTCCCGACGGGCTTTATCTTGAAAAGTCTTTTGATGCTGTTGGTAATAAAACAGAATACGCTTACGGCTCAAACGGACTTGTATCGACTGTTACAGACCCTAAAAACACCGTTACAAGCTACACCTACGACAACATGGACCGCACCACCAAGGTTGAAAGCGGAAGCTCCGAGGTGGAGTATACCTACGATAAGGACCTTCTGAAAAACATCCTTGTTGACGAGGGGCTTGTGCAGTACAGCTTTGACTACGACAGCTTCGGAAGAAAAACCGCAGTTTACGTCGGCAACGGAACCACAAGACGTACTTTAGCAAGCTACGTTTACGAAGGCAGAGACCTCAAACGGCAGAATTACGGCTCAAGCGGCACCAATTATATAGAGTTGGAGTATGACAACCTTGACAGATTGGAAAAAAAGACCTATAATGGAGACAGTAGTAAATCGGTAGAGTATCTCTACGACCCCAACGGTAATAACTATGGAATCATAGATAACATTTGGGGTAAAAAGACCTTCTTTGAGTTTGACCTTGCGGGAAGAGTAAACGGTGTATCTTCTGTAGATATCGGTTCAGGTATTACGAGGGCTTATGAAAGCATAAGATACAACGACGGCAAGGGTACTGTCGAGAGCATGGTGCAGTCCATGTTCGATGCAAACGGCACGAAGCTGAGCACCATATTGTACAACTATACTTACGGTGACCCGTCTCAAGGTCAGATACCTGATACGTTGTATGAGTATAAGATAGGTGAAACTGACAAATTCACCTTTACTTATGATAGTCTTGCAAGACTTACGAATCGCACTCTTACGATTGACGGCGTGAACAAGTCTGAAAGCTATACCTACAAGGCAAAGGATGCGAATTATACTACCACCCTTGTAGAGTCTATGACTGACTTTGCAGCTGCGGCTCATACCTATACCTACGACGCAAACGGCAATATTACGAGTGAGACAGTTAACGGACAGACCATAAGATACAAGTACGATTCTCAAAACCGCCTGACTCACTGTTTCGACCCCATTGTTGGTAATACAACGGTATATGTCTACGATGACAGGGGAAACATCCTTAAGGTCAGAGAAGCAGATTATATGACCGAGGATGAGTTTGACGCCTACTATGCTGAGTACGGTGATTCTATATTCACCGACACAACGTATACCTACGGTGACTCCACTTGGGCTGATCTTCTCACGTCCTACAACGGCGTAGCAATAACCTATGACGAACTCGGCAACCCCTTGACATGGTACAGTGGAAGAAACACCACCATGACATGGGAGAACGGACGACAGCTTGCACAGTTTGCTAATGCGACTGCTCAGTACGATTTCGAGTACAACGCAGACGGTCTCAGAACGAAAAAGACAGTTACGAATAAGAGAAACTCCACAGTAACCAAATCCACTGAATACTATATTGTTGACGGTCAGTATATCGGCGAAGTTACAACAATTAACGGAACAGATTACGTTATCGGATACGTTTACGATGAAAACGGCTCTCCCGCAGGAATAAACGTAAACGGTGGAGCTTACTATTTCGCAAAAAATCTTCAGGGTGACGTTGTAGCCGTAATAGGTTATGACGGAAGTATTGCAGCAAGATACATCTACAATGCTTGGGGCGATCTTGTGTCTGTAAAAGACGCAAATGGAAACACAATCACTTCCCCCACTCATGTAGGTCTCCTCAATCCCTTCCGTTACCGCGGATATATGTATGATAGCGAAACGGGATTTTACTACCTCAGAAGCAGATATTATTCACCTGATATTGGTAGGTTTATTAATGCGGATGGGTTGGTTTCTACCAGTCAGGGATTTGATGGAAACAATATGTTTGCGTATTGTGGTAACAACCCTGTTATGAGGTCGGATACGTCGGGATGCTTTTGGAGAATTATCGTAGGTGTTTCTGCCATTATTGCAACTGTAGCCGTTACTGTTGCTGTTGTAAAAAAAGTTAATAAAAATTTAAAGGAAAAAAACTATAAAAACAATGCAAAGATAGATAACAATAAACGCACTACTACGCATAACAAATTATTAAATGAGCAAGATGAAGGTGTTGTTCCAAGCTTCGACTATGGAATACGATCAGGAAACTACAATGCCTGCGAAGCTATGGCAATACATAATGCAAAAGTCCTTAACGGTGTTGATTCTACCCTTACGAATACGATCGAAGATATTCAAGATCATAACGGTATGATGTTATTTGGGGAATGGGGAACTAATCCATATATAATCGATAATGTTATTAAGAATAGTGGATTAAGCTGTACTTCAGTTAGTTTGGCAGATATGACCGTACCGGGAACATATATAATTTCATATTGGAATGTTCCTATTTCTAAAGGAATACACGCAGTAACCGTTTTCTATGACGGAAGTATCTATAAAATTTATAATTCAACTGCTAATACACCTATTGGCGAACCTGAGACTGAGACATCTCTTGATGCATATAAGAATGGCTTTTTGTGTGGATATTATATAGGGGGATGAAATGAAAAAGTTTATTGCAACTATAGTTTGTATCTTTTGCATGGTCAATCTCTGTTCATGTAAAAACAACTATGATCGAGACTGTGTTCCCGCAAAACAAGAAAACACATATTGGGTATCTGAAAACGGGGATATTTCTTTCTACGTTCATGGCTTTTCTCGGGTACTCGGTAAAATGAATGTTGACGATGAGCAGTTAGAAGTACAATTTTGGTGGGGATATATGGGCATGAATAATCTTCAGATCTATTCCTTAGATTATTTAAGAGATAATACTAAACCATATGAGCACGAACCTGAG
>JAZTXZ010000075.1:0-17659 GCA_045636685.1 Candidatus Avispirillum sp.
CATTGACAGCTTGTTTGGCAGTCAGATGCCACACCGTCGAGCTCGCGAAGGAGGTAGGCGAAGAAGCTCACCGCCTCCGGGGGAGGAAGAAGGTGAGCTTCTGAGATCGCAGCGGTCGAAATATCGCCGCGACCAAGCGGCAAAGATATTTCGGGTACCGCAAGAGTCGTCTACACTCACATGGAATTTAATACATACTAACAGAGTTAGCAGTTTTCATTGCTATCATTACTTGACAACTTTTTATGAGGTACTATAATTAAATTGG
Source organism: Candidatus Avispirillum sp. (assembly GCA_045636685.1). Taxonomy (GTDB): domain Bacteria; phylum Bacillota; class Clostridia; order Oscillospirales; family CAG-272; genus Avispirillum. The sequence goes on from JAZTXZ010000075.1 coordinate 269, forward strand.
AAGTAAACTTTATCAATCTGATATAAATTATTATAGGTGAATATAATGAAAAAATACTTCAGTTTATTATTTTCGGTCTTTGCGTTTATATGTAATTTTTTAATGTTTTGGTATTGTGGTGATCTTCTTAACAAATATTTTGTTTTTGTTTTGATATTTATTGCTATTACAATATTAATTTTGATTTTGAGTATTATTATTGAATGTGTATGTATATACAGTTCTATAAAAATGAGAGAAAAAAACATAATTAATTATATTTCACTTGCAGTTTCACTTCTGACTGTGGTGATCATAGTTATTTTTCCTTTTCAGGATGCAAAATTCAATCTTGAATTCAAGTTGTATATGGATGAAAGGCAGGAAGTTGTTGAGATGGTCAAGAATGAAACCATTGTGGCGGATGATCTGGGAAACGCAGAACTTCCGTCAGAATTCGAACATATAACTTCAGACGGCAATATATCCGTCTATCAGAATGATAAAGAGCAGGTTATTGCTTTTTGGATATTCCGAGGGATGTTAAGCGGATCGGAACAACTTATTTATTCTTCTCAGGACGAAGGGCTCATATACGAAAATGAAACCGCCCACTCTATTATCAGTGTTAAAAAAATTAAGGAGCATTGGTATCTTGTAGTGACTGATTATTGATTTGATGCTTGTTGTATTGAAAGAGCACTCGCAAAATGATGAAAACTGATGTTGCAAGATATCGTGAAAAAAGAGCTCCACAAAGGTGGAATAATGCTTATATGGCGCGGTATGTTTATATTTTTCTTCGGAAAAAATGTTGATCACCTTATATAAAGACATTTATTACAGAAATTAAAAGATTTAGTTAACCATTGAACCGTAAAAGTCCTGTTCGAAAGAACGGGACTTTCTCTATTGCATAATAAGAGTAATTATGATATAATGTATAAGTTAAGAATAACTTACGAAAAGAGGCTTATGTTGAATTGAAGAAGTTAAATCTCCAAAATAAGCGCGGTACTTTGCTTAAAAATACCGTCATGCTCTATATCCTTCAGTTTTCCACTTACCTTCTTGCCCTTCTTGTTGCGCCTTATCAGACGCGTGTGCTTGGTGCAGAGGTCTTTGGAGGATATCTTGAGGCGTCTGCTTCTATTATCATTTATTTTCAGCTTATAATCGATTTCGGATTTTTGCTTTCTGCCACTGAAGAGGTCTCACGCGGACGTGAGGACAAAAAGCTGCTCGGCGGTATTCTGACATCTGTTGCTTTTGCCAAGATCGCTCTTGCTCTTGTTTCCTTTGTTGTCCTGTTCATTCTCTGTCAGATCATTCCTGCATGGAAGCAGAAAGAAACTATCCTTATACTTACGTTTATTGCAACATTCCTTAATTCAATGATACCGGACTTTTTATATCGCGGTCTTGAAAAGATGTCTGCCATCACTGTAAGAACAGTCTGCATTAAGGTGTTCTTTACGGCGGCAATCTTCATTTTCCTCAAGGGTCCGGAGGATGTATGGGTTGTTCCTGTTCTTAATATTATCGGTAACGGAGTTGCGATGATATTTGCATATATCCATGTGATACGCGGACTTGGTGTCGGCTTTGTGAAGATCAAGATTAAGGATGTGTTCCATCAGCTTGGACGTTCAAGCTTCTTCTTCTTCTCAAGAATTGCAACAACTGCTTACACGGCTCTCAATACTGTTATTCTCGATATTATTACCCAGAGCGGTGCTGCAACAGGCTATTACACATCTGCAAACAAGCTCATAACTGCGGGTAAAAACGGTCTTTCTCCCATTGCTGACAGCCTTTATCCCTATATGGCAAAGCACCGTGATTTTAAGCTTGTTAAAAAAGTAATGCTTGTTTTTGAGCCTGTTATCATCATCGGCTGCGCTGTTGTATTTATTATTGCCGAGCCTTTTTGTGTATGGTTCTTCGGAGAGGAGTTTCGCGAGGCAGGAAATGTTCTGAGAGCTATGCTCCCCGTCGGTGTTGTTATTTTCCCAAGCTACGTATTCGGTTTCCCTATGATGACAGCTATGGGAATATCAAAGCACGCAAATTATTCTACGATCTTCGGTTCTGTATTCCATATTATCCTGCTCGCTGTTCTTTACTTTACAGATAATATGAATATGATGACCCTTGCCATAAGCGTTTCATGCACCGAGACGGTGATCCTTATTTACAGAATTGCTGTAATAATTAAAAACCGTCATTTGATGAAGACGAAGGAGAGAGAAAACTGATGGGAATAGTAAATAAGTTATATATGGCAGGCTGCTCGGTTCTGGGTCTTTTCCTGCCTGTTGACAAGAAAAAGGTAGTATTTACAAGCTATTACGGAAGAGGCTATTCCGATAACCCTAAGGCTATTGCAGAGGCAATGCTTAAGCAAAATGCAGATGCAAAGCTTGTCTGGCTTGTAAAGGATGAAAAAGAAGCACGTTCTCTCCCTGAGGGAATTACTCCCTGTCCTTATAATTCAGCTAAGAGAATATGGGCTCTGTCTACCGCACGTGTTTGGGTAGATAACTGCAGAAAATACGAGAGATTCAAGAAAAAGAATCAGTTTTATCTTCAGACATGGCACGGATTCCCTCTTAAAAGGATAGAGAAGGATGCTGTGGAATCTCTTCCGGCAGATTATGAAAGAGGAGCTATGAGAGATTCTTCTTTTACAAATCTTCTTCTTTCAAACAGTGATTTTTATACCGATGTAATGAAGAGATGCTTCTGGTACGATGGAGAGATCGCAGTGTACGGCACCCCCAGAAACGATGTTTTTGTCTGTCCCGATCCTTTGGTAAATGAGAAGGTCAGAAATGCTTTTTCTCTTGCAGAGGACAGAAAGCTTGTTCTTTATGCGCCTACTTTCCGTGCAGATCATTCCACTGATGCATACAGAATTGATGCTGCACGTCTTCACGATGCGTGTACAAAGAAATTTGGCGGCGAGTGGACAGTGCTTATAAGACTTCATCCCAATGTGGCAGGTCAGTCTGCAGATCTCTTTGCTTACGACGGAAAAAATATTGCTGATGCAACAATGTATCCCGACATGCAGGAGCTTCTCAGCGCTGCGGATATTCTTATAACAGACTATTCATCGTCAATGTTTGACTTTGCTCTCAGCAAAAAGCCTTGCCTTAGATTTGCAAATGATGTTGAGGCATATACCAAGGACAGAAATTTCTATTTCTCTTTTGATGAAATTCCTTTCCCTGTTGCTGAAAGCAATGATGAGATGATAGCTCTCATTGAGAACTTTGATGTTGTTGCCTACAACGAAAAAAGAGATGCATTTTATAAGCGCCTTAATTTCTGTGAGGACGGAAAAGCATCTCAGCGTTGTGCTGAGTGGATAATAAGCAAGCTTGGCTGATCTGTTTTATATGTTAATAAATATCATATACTTTTTTTCGATAAAACTTGACATTAATTAGTGTGTGATGTACAATTAAGTATCATATTATAGGAGGTATATCATGGATAACAGAATTCTTTTTGGTGTTATGTGCATCATTTTCAATTCTTACGGCGTTCCTTGCTTCATGCAGGGTCACGTTAAGGCGGGCATTCTCAGAATCGTTCTTGGAATTGTTACTTGCAGCGTTATCGCAATTATCAACATTGTTAAGGGTATCATCCTTGGCATCCAGGTTCTCAAGATGACTGATGAAGAGTATGCAGCTGTTAAGGGTACACTCGCAAGCGGTATTCCCCTTAAGTAATGCAATAAAAAACGTCACGTTTTACCGTGACGTTTTTTTTATTTGCATTTTTGTGAATTACCAGCGTATGCCGAATTTACTGCTTTAGTGCTTTGTTTTTCCATTTACCGACAGCATAGAAAATTACAGTCAGTACAGCACCGATGACCCAGGAAGAGAGAAGGGATATCTGTATACATTCCTGACGGCCGAAGGGCAGCTCGGGTGTTCTTGTAAGAAAAGATATTCCGTAAGCCACAGGGACGCGTATGAGGACTGTAGTAATAAGAGAGATCCACATGGGAGTCAGAGTATCTCCGGCTCCTCTCATAACGCCTGAAAGGCTCTGAGTCACCGCAAAGGCAATATATCCCACAGCAAGTATTCTCATGAGGCTGTTGCTGAGTTCGATAAGCTCCTTGGTATCGGTGAAAAGACCCATAAGATATTTTCCGAATATGAGGATGGCACCTGTAATGATTGCAGAGCAGGCAACTGCCATGAGAGTACCCTGAAAGGCGCCCTTTTTAACTCTGTCGTATAGACCTGCGCCCACGTTCTGGCCTGCGAAGGTGGTTAGTGCCATGCCGAAGGAGAAGTTCGGCATCATAGCAAAGCCGTCTACTCTCATGATAACAACGTTTGCGGCAATGAACTGCTCGCCAAAGCTGTTAGTGAGAGACTGAACGATGATCATCGCAGATGAGAAGATGGCCTGAGTAAGGCCCGAGGGGATACCGAGCTTGATTATCGTCATAACATAGTGCTTTGCAGGCTTCAGATACTTCCATCCAAAATCGAAATGCTCCTTCATACGAGAGAGCTTTATCATACAGAGAACGGAGGAAACGCACTGAGCGATAACTGTTGCAAGAGCGACACCGGGAACACCCATCTCTATTCCGAATTCCTCAGCAACAAAAACAATGTCAAGCACAATGTTGATTACTGTAGCAATAAGAAGAAATATAAGGCTTGAGAAGGAGTCGCCCATTCCGCGAAGAACTCCCGAGAGGATATTGTAATAAGCCATTCCTGCCATGCCTACAAGGGAGATCATCAGATAACCTGCACAGTCCTTATGGATCGATTCAGGTGTATTCAACAATGTGAGCAGGGGATCAATAAGGGGAGCGGCAACAGCGATAAGCAATATACAGGAGAGGGCGGCAACTGTGATACTGTTACCAATTGTGTAGGAAAGGGCTTTTCTGTTTTTTGCACCGAAATACTGAGAAACCATAACTCCCGTGCCGGCCGATATACCGATGAAGAGAACGAGAAGAAGGTTTAGTATGGGAGTTGCGCTGCCGACTGCGGCAAGAGCATTGTCTCCCTCATATTTGCCAACTACAATGCTGTCGACTGTACTGTAAAGCTGCTGTGCAACGTTACCGATAAGCATGGGGATCGTAAATTTGATTATGCTTTTCCAAGGTGTGCCAACGGTCATATCCGCGGGCGCATTTATTTTTTTAAACACAACATCACCTCGATTTGATTTTTCAAGCTATTATATCATAATATCGAAATTTGTTCAATAATATAAAAATATAAATAATCCGGCCACTTTAAAATATATAATTCAAATCCGGGAGGGGGAGGGAGGTTATGTAGGGAACTTTTTTACAAAAAAGTTTCTGCGTCCCCGTTTCTCCCCCATAAACCAGAATTTATCGTTAAATGAAGAAATCCGCCCTCGGGCGGATTTCTTTAATATTTTTCTCTTTTGATTTTTCGCTGTATTTTCAACTTAGTCCTGGCTTCTCTCTGCAAGAGCATTGTGATACTTCTGATAGAATGCCTCGAAGTAACCGCCGTCAAGTGCTTCTCTGATCTTTGCCATGAGCTCGTTATAGAAATAGAGGTTGTGCTGTACTGCAAGGCGCATACCAACAGCTTCCTTTGCCTTGATAAGGTGGCGGATATAGGAGCGGCTGTGGTGGCGGCAAGCAGGGCAGCCGCAGTTTTCGTCTATGGGTCTGGGATCGCGGGCATACTTCTCGTTCATAATGTTCACCTTGCCGTGCCATGTGAAAACGTTTCCGTGGCGGGCATTACGGGAGGGCATTACGCAGTCGAAGAAGTCAACGCCCATGTGAACTGCCTCAAGAATGTTCTGAGGAGTACCAACGCCCATAAGGTATCTGGGCTTATTTTCGGGCATATAAGGCTCAACAGCGTTGATGATGCGATACATTTCCTCGGCTTCCTCACCTACCGCAAGCCCGCCGATAGCGTATCCGTCAAGGTCAAGCTCTGCGATCTTCTGCATGTGTTCGATACGAAGATCCTCGTAAACGCTTCCCTGGTTGATACCGAAAAGCATCTGCTGAGGGTTAACGGTATCGGGAAGGGAGTTGAGGCGATCCATTTCCTTCTTACATCTCTCAAGCCAGCGGAAGGTTCTGTCGCAGGATTTCTTTGTGTACTTGTATTCTGCAGGGTTTTCGATGCACTCGTCAAATGCCATGGCAATGGTGGAGCCAAGGTTAGACTGGATCTGCATACTTTCCTCGGGGCCCATGAAAATGCGCTTTCCGTCGATGTGGGAAGCGAAGTATACGCCCTCTTCCTTGATCTTACGAAGAGAGGAAAGGGAGAACACCTGGAATCCGCCGGAGTCTGTAAGGATAGGCTTTTTCCAGCCTGTAAAGCCCTGAAGACCGCCCATGTCGTGAACAAGTCTGTCGCCGGGACGGAGATGGAGATGGTATGTGTTTGAAAGCATAACCTGGCAGTTGACCTCTTCAAGGTCCCATGCATCAAGACCGCCCTTGATAGCGGCGCAGGTTGCAACGTTCATAAAAACGGGGGTCTCAATAACGCCATGAGGGGTTACGAGCTGACCGCGGCGTGCTCTGCCGTCTTTTGATTTAAGTATATACATTACTGTTGTACCTCTTTTATATAAGTCTCTCGAACTGTCGCTCGATTGAAGTTTTTTTGATTTCAAAGGCTACCGGTCTGCCGTGAGGGCAGGTCTTTATTACGGATCCGTCTTCTTCTGCAGGCTTCAGAAGTCTCTCGCATATCCATTTGATATGATCCTGGCCGTAAACCCTTCCTCCCTTTATTGCCGCTTTGCAGGACGCCTGATAAAGCTTTGCTTCGAAGAATTTTGCGCCTGTAGCTTCAATGCTTCCCGTAGCGTCGCAAAGAACTGTGGCAAGCTCGCTCAGCATATCGGCTCCCGCATCCCGTCCGAGATGAGTGGGAACTTCCGTAACTGAAAGGCATTTGCGTTCCTTGTCGTATGTAAACATATAGCCCATAGCCTTGATCTTATCGGAATATTCCTCAAGAGCAAGTGCTTCATCCTCTCGAATGGGGAGTCTGAGGGGATACATAAGTATCTGGCTTGTCTTTTCGGCAGACTCCATGTTTTTGCAAAGCTCGTCAAAAAGGATACGCTCGTGGGCTGCATGTTTATCTATCATAAGCAGTCTGTCCTCGAGCTGAACGATAACGTAGCAGTTGTATGCTTCTCCGAGGATCTTGAAATCGGGAACGGGGTCTTTCTTTTTCTTTTCGGTATGTGTTATCGGTTCTGTTTCGGTGGGGCAGACAGGCTCCTCTTTCGGGGGCGCTGTGAGATCTGATGCTTTCGGGGGAGACTGAGTTGTAATGGGAGGGGCTACATAAGAATGTTCCGCCTTTTTTGCGTCCGTCTTTGGCTTTTCCTCCGGCTTCGCTCTTACTTCGGATTCATAAGGAATATATGGCTTATCCTCAGCCTTTGGAGGCATCTCCCGAGGGAGAGGTGCAAAAGCAACTTCAGGAACTGTATCGATTTTGATCTGAGCTTTTTCGGGGCGCTCATCTTTTGGTCTTTCAACAGGAACAAAAGCGTTTTGGGGGCTTATTCCTGTTTTGGTATTATAGGGTTCAGGCTTGGTTTTTGCCTTTTTGGCTGTGCTGTCTGCGCCGTAGAACGGTACATCTGTAGCGCCAAGGCGCATTTCGGGACGTGAAAGAGTATTTTGCAGGGTATTGAGCACTGCATAGTACACAGCCTCAAAAATGATACGCTCATTTGCGAATTTCACCTCAAGCTTTGAGGGGTGAACATTGACATCCACTATAGCAGGATTCAGCTGGATATTCAATATGCAAACAGGGAATTTACCGTGGGGGATGCGTGTTGAATATGCCTGCTCTATTGCCGCCATAGCGGTACGGCTTTTAACAAATCTGCCGTTTATAAAAAAGTTTTCGGAATTTTTGTTTGATCTGACAAGGTCAGGTTCGCCGATATAGCCTGAAATTCGGATGCCGTTGGGATCGGCACGGTCAACAGGGCTCATCCTTTTGGCGGTTTCCTTGCCGAATACGGAGTATATTGCATCGATAAGCTCGCCGGAGCCTCTTGTCATAAACCGAACTTCGCCGTCTGTTACGTATTTTATTGAAACATCCGGGGTTGAAACAGCGATCTTTTCCATAACGGCGGTAACTGCTGCTCCTTCGGAGGCATCCTTTTTCAGGAATTTGCGTCTTGCGGGAACATTATAGAAAAGCTCGGAAACCACGACAGTGGTTCCTCTTGCGCATCCTGTTTCGGTTATGTCTACGATCTCGCCGCCCTCGCATTCCATGAGTGTGCCCATAGAGTGCCCCTCGGCTCTTGAAAGAACACGCAGCTTGCAAACGGAGGCAATGGCGGCAAGTGCTTCTCCGCGGAAGCCCAGAGTACCTATGGCGGCAAGATCATCTGCTGTGGCGATCTTACTTGTGGCATGTCTGAGCACAGTGAGGGGAACGTCGTCAGGCTCTATTCCGCATCCGTTATCGGAAACGCGGATAAAAGTGGTGCCGCCATGACGGATCTCAACGGTGATATTTTTTGCTCCTGCGTCGATAGAGTTTTCGCAAAGCTCTTTGACGACAGAGGCAGGTCTGTCAACTACTTCTCCTGCGGCAATGAGGTTGGCAACGTCAAAGCCGAGAACGTTAATTCTTCCCACGGCGACTCCTTTCTTTTTTTGTTTTTGCGACTTTTTTGTAAAAAAGTCGCCCAAAAAACTTTAATAAGGATTCATTTTCGTTTTGCGAAAATGTTCCTTCATATTTCCTGCAAGGGAAATATATCATATCCCGTAGGGATATATCATATTGCAACGCAATATATCACTCGCACGAAGTGCGAATATCATTGTCCCAATGGGACTATTCCAGATCCTTCTTCCAGCGGAAGATGAGGTTCATTGCTTCGATGGGGGTAAGGGTATTTATATCTGTTTTTCTTATTTCGTCGCAAATGCTGTCTTGTGCCATGTCTGTAAGGCTAATGGTCATACCCTCAAAGTGGTCAAAATCAAGGGATGCTTCATTTTTAGCGGGGCTTTTTTCTACAGCGCCCGTATCCTCAAGCCCGCGGAGTATTTCCTTTGCGCGCTTAACGATATCCTTGGGGATACCTGCCAGCTTTGCAACTTCGATACCGTAGCTTTCGTCAACGGGACCGCGAACGATCTTGCGAAGGAAGGTAAGGTCGTCGCCGCGCTTTTTAACGGCAACATTGTAATTAACAACGCCGTCGATCTCGCCTTCAAGCTCGGTAAGCTCATGATAATGGGTTGCAAACATTGTCTTTGCCGAAAGCTTTTTGCTTGCGGTGTATTCAAGAACGGCCCTTGCTATGGACATTCCGTCAAATGTGCTTGTTCCTCGGCCTATCTCATCATAGATGATAAAGGAGCGGTTTGTGGCGTTTTTGAGAATATAGGCAACCTCCTGCATCTCAAGCATAAAGGTTGACTGACCGGAAGCAAGGTCGTCAGATGCGCCGACTCGGGTGAAAAGCTTGTCCACAACGCCGATTCTTGCATCGGCGGCAGGAACAAAGGATCCTATCTGAGCCATAAGGACGATAAGAGCAGTCTGGCGCATATATGTGGATTTACCTGCCATATTCGGGCCGGTAATAAGCATAAGTCTGTTTTCCCTTGTATCAAGGGTGACATCATTGGGAACGAAATACGCATCCTTTACAAACTTTTCAACAACAGGGTGGCGTCCGTCCTTAATGGAAATGATATCTCCGCCGTCTACCTCAGGGCAAACGTACCCGCCCTTTGCAGCAACCTCTGCAAGGCTTACGAAAACATCAAGCTCACTGAGGGCCTGAGCGCTTTTTCTGATACGGGATGCATTATCTGCAACGCAGTTGCGTATTTCGGAGAAAAGCTCATATTCAAGATTTTTAACCTTATCGGATGCGCCGAATATAGTACCCTCAAGCTCTTTGAGCTCTTCTGTAATATATCTTTCTCCGTTTGTAAGAGTCTGCTTTCTTATGTAGTGTTCGGGAACCTGATTCATAAAGGATTTTGATACTTCTATATAGTATCCGAACACCTTGTTGTTCTTGATCTTCAGGGTCTTTATTCCCGTAGCTTCCTTTTCGCGCTCCTCGATAGACCTGATATAGCCCTCGGCATTGTTCATAATGCTTCTCAGCTCATCAACGGTAGCATTATAACCGTCGCGGATCATTCCGCCTTCACGCACCTGGAAGGGGGGAGTGTCAACGATGGAGTTTTCGATAAGCTCGTAGATATCGCAGAGCTCGTCGATGTTTTCCCAGATGGAGGAAAGCTCAGCGGACTGAGCGCATTCCAGCATAGATTTAATGGCGGGAAGCACCTTCACAGTCTGGCAAACGGCGCGAAGCTCGCGGGCCGATGCTGTGCCGTATGTGATCTTAGTCATAAGGCGCTCAAGGTCAAGAACAGAGGAAAGGGTATCTCTGATCTCTTCGCGGAGCATAAAATTGTCGTAAAGCTCGGCAACGGAACGCTGACGGCTGACGATCTCCTTCACATTTGTGAGAGGATGCTCGATAAGTGATCTGAGCAGGCGGGCACCCATGGCGGTGCTTGTTTTATCAAGCACCCAGAGAAGGGAGCCCTTTTTATCTTTTGTGAGCATGGTTTCGCAAAGCTCAAGGTTTCTTCGCGTGCTCATATCCATTTCCAAAAACTGAGAGTTTTCGTAAATGTCTATATTTGTGATATATGAAATATCGGATTTCTGGGTATCTGAGATATATCCGAGAACAGCTCCGGAAGCAACAACGGCTGAGAGATATCTTTCGCTTCCCTCGTAAGGGCCGAACTGGCGGCGATAGCGGGTAGTAGCGCAGTCCTGATAATAGCCGGAAAGATCCTGAGTACAGAGAATGCTTCTGTCCTTGAAAAATGCCGCGATTCGGGGGAGAGAGTCAAGGCTTGTATTGACTATAGCCTCTCTCGGGCCGTATGTGGAAAGCTCTGTCAGCAGATCTGCCTCGGCACTGTCTCCTTCGAAGGAGGTGGCATGCATTTCAGCTGTGGAAACATCCGCAAAGCAAACTCCGATACTGCCCTCTGATATATATATGGACGCAAGATAGTTGTTTTTTGCCTCACTGAGAAGATCAGCCTCGATAACAGTACCGGGAGTGATAACGCGGATGACCTCGCGCTTTACAAGCCCCTTTGCCTGAGCGGGATCCTCTGTCTGCTCGCAGATAGCTACTTTATAGCCTTTTGCTATAAGTCTTCCGATATATCCCTCGGAGGAGTGGAAGGGAACGCCGCACATAGGCGCTCTCTGTTCTTCTCCGCAGTCTCTTCCCGTCAGGGTAAGCTCAAGCTCCTTTGAGGCGATCTGAGCGTCCTCAAAGAACATCTCGTAAAAGTCGCCGAGACGGTAGAAAAGAATATGGTCGCGGTACTGGTCCTTTATCTGGAAGTACTGCTGCATCATTGGCGTAAGTGCCATAAATTTAACCTAGCCTTTTAATAATTAGTGACAACCGGAGCAGGTGGAGCAATCGTGTGTGCAGCCGGAATTGGGGCGCTTGCCTGTGAGGTGGAACTCCATTTCCTCGTAGATTGCCTTATAGTATACCTCGTACTCGTCGCTTGCTTCCTTGAATGCAACATAGAGAGGATGCTCGATAATAGTTGTGTAGATCTCGTTGAGTCTGCCCTGGATAGCATCGATGATAGAGTCATCGCGCTCATCCTTTGCATAAAGCTCTGTAAGAGCTGTCTGCTGAGCCTGATACTCGATAAGGAGAGTGCTGATAGCAGGATCCTCGGAGTATGCCTTGCCTGCTTCATTTACAGCGACGTAACGGGGGTCATTCTTCATAAGGTCGCAGAGGTTCTTAACTGCAACAAGTACTTCTTCATTCATTATCATGGTTTTTATTTCCTTTCGGTGGGGAGTTATGTTTTTATTTTATACGATCTCGCCCATAAGGGAGAAGAGATCGCTCTTTGTTATCTTAACGTTGACGAACTGTCCGATGAGGGACTCGTCTCCTGCAAAGTGAACGGGGCGGGGAGTGTCGCCGCGGCCTGTCATCATGCCTGCATCAGTTTTGGAGACCTCCTCGCAAAGCACCTTCATTGTTCTGCCAACGAATCTTGCATTTCTCTTTGCGGTGATGGTGTCCTGAAGGGCGAGAAGACGTGCATAGCGGTCGTTTGCAACTGCGCGGTCTATCTGGCAGTCAAGACGGGCTGCGGGTGTGCCCTCGCGGGGAGAGTAGATGAAGGAGAAGATCATATCGTATTCTACCTCGGAGAGAAGGGAGAGGGTGTCCTCAAACTCCTCGTCTGTTTCGCCGGGGAAGGCTACGATAATATCAGAGGTAAGGCTGACGTCGGGAACTGCCGCCTTCAGCTTTTTGATAATGGAGAGATATTTCTCTCTTGTATATTTTCTGTTCATTGCGTCAAGAACTCGGTCAGAGCCTGACTGAACGGGAAGATGGAAGTGCTTGACTATCTTTTCTTCCTCTGCCATAGCGGCGATAAGCTCGTCGGAGGCATCCTTCGGATGGCTTGTCATAAATCTCAGTCTGAAATCTCCCTCGATCTTGCATATCTCTCGCATCAGCTGTGCGATAGACATACCGCCAAGGTCTTTTCCGTAGGAGTTTACGTTCTGACCGAGAAGGGTGATATCCTTGGCTCCTGCCTCGATAAGCTGTCTTGCCTCGGCGAGAATATCCTCGGGGCGGCGGCTTCTCTCACGTCCGCGAACGTAGGGCACTATGCAGTATGAGCAGAAATTGTTGCAGCCATACATGATAGAGAGCCAAGCCTTGTAGGGTGTTTCGTTATGGAAGGGAATACCCTCTGCAATACCGAAGTTATCGCTGAGGACAAACTTTCTCTTTTGTCCTTTAAGTGCTCCGAGAATAAGAGAGGGAACGGAGTGGATAGCGCCCGTATCAAAGGTGAAGTTAACGTAAGGGTTGGAATTCTTGATCTTGTCTGCGCGATGCTTCTGAGAAACCATACATCCGCCGATACCGATGATAACACGGGGATCGAGGGCCTTGATATGCTTTGTCTCACCGATAATGGAGAGAGCCTTTTTCTCCGCGTGCTCGCGGATAGCGCAGGTATTGAAGAGGATTATCTTTGCTTTTTTGATATCGTCTGTGGGAACGTATCCGCAAAGGCGGCAGATTCCCGCAAGACGCTGACTGTCTGCTTCATTCTGCTGACAGCCGAAGGTTTCTATATAGTAGGTTGGCTCTTCGTCTTTGAAGATCTCGCCGATAAGCTCCTTTGCCTTTTTGCAGGCGTCAAGCTGAAGAGAGACTTCCTCGGGAGAAATGCGTCTTGTTTCATTGACCATTTGAGCTTTCCTCCTTCTTTGTGTTTTTTACTTCTATGATTTTGTTATAAATTATTATTCCTGTTATGCTGATAAATCCGACGACAATTATGGCAGAAAGCTAAGAGATCTGCTTTCTTTGTTATCTTATTTGCTTTCGGCAGCTTTTGTTGCGGGGGCGTACATTGAACCTTCCTTTAATTTTTCTGTCAGGATTTCGCTTCTGTCGTGATCTGTGAGAACTGCCTCGAAGATAAGCTCCTCTTTTTCATAAAGAGAAAGAATGGCGTCGGGGCCGTAGGCATATCCGATAGATGCTATTACCGCCGCTGTGCAGGGGTCGGCAGAGTATACTGTGGCCTTATCGATGATAGGCGCAAGAACTCCGTCTTTATAGTCGTAGGATGTGCCGAAATCGGCAGAAACGAGAGCTATATATCCGTCGGTAATATTGAATATACCGTGGTCTCCGTCTCCGAGCTCAATTGTAAAGGGTTCATTGTCAGGCTTTGTGCCGAAAACTCCCGCGATACCGTTAAAGGTAACAGTTCCGTAAGCGATATCGGAATCGGCTAAGAAATCGCATACCTTGCCGATGGCATATCCGTCACGGTAGGCTCCGAAATCCAGTTTAACGTTGGGGTCAAGCTTTTTTACAGTTGTTTCAGATATCTCAAGCTTGTCTGCTCCCATATGGGTAAGAGCATTTGCAAGGGCATCCTTCTCGGGGGCAGTTTTGGAGGAAAGAAGAGATGTGAGCGCTCCGCCCGCAGGCTCGTAAAGCCTGTCACATTTTTCGGAGAGCTTAAAAGCATTTTCGATCTCGGCGATAAGCTTTTTATCAACATCGAATACCATATCAACAGATGCGTTTACGCCGGAGAGAAGGCTTTTATCTTTGCAGGAAAGAAAGTCAAGCGAGCTTTCAAGAATCTTGAGAGCTTCCTCATAAACAGATCTGAGCTCGTCGTCTGCAAGAATTTTTCCTTCTTTGCTTTCTCTGGAGAATGAAACAGCAAGTCGGCCGTTTTCGTTTCTTGAGGAGCGTGTATAATAGGTGCTGCGCTGATTTTCTGCGCATGATGAAAGACAAAGGATAAGGAGAATTGCCGATAAAATAAGTGATAAAAGTTTTTTCATAGCTTCCTCCCGAATAAAAAAACATATTCATTATATTATACTCCAAAAGGTGTAGGAAGTCAATAAATCAGCAAAAAGAAAGGCATTATCATAAAAATGAAAATCCATTGACAATCAGTTTTGCATTTGGTAAAATTTAGTCAGAAGAATAATATAAGGAGGTACTTTTTGTGAAAAAAGCACTAAAACCGATTTTTATGACTATAGCAGCTGCGGTTTTGCTGACCTTGCTCACTGTGGGTGTATTTACATCATCGGCTGTGAGTAATGACCCTGCCGACAGCTATACTCCCGAGAAGGCGCCCTTCGAGGATGAGACGCTGAATCTTTGGTTTGAACATTCCTTCAACAAGGTGTTCACAAGTGATGTAACTCCTTCCGGAATGGATACATACTCTGTTTATATGGCAAAGAACGAAAAGGAGAACGCTCAGTTTGTTCTTTATTCCGATACAGATAAAACGGGTATGCATGCAACAGTTACAAGCTTTTCTGACGGAAAGGGCAACGAGATTGCGGCAGAGATTTATTATGAGATGTACCTCACTGTACAGAACATAGATACAGGCTCAGTCCTCGGGATGACAGCGGAAAACTCCATAATCCGAGAGGGAGAGATACCGGACCCTATCGTTCCTCTTAACAATATCAGGCTCATGGGTGGCTTTAAGCTTAACAGAGGAAAGAGCCAGGCCTTCCTTATTCAGCTTGAGACAGAAAATGATACTCCATCAGGCTGGTACTCGGCGCAGCTTGATATTCAAAACTCCGCAGGCGAGGTAGTAAAGACTGCAAAAGTGTTCTGCTATGTATGGGATTTCGTTATCAAGGACGGCCCCACACTTCAGACTTCGTTTCTTGTAGATAACAACAAAGCATACGGCGGAAATTATACTGATTTTTACGAGTATATGGTGGATAACCGCCTTATGCCCATGGATATGCCTGGCGGATTTTATGCAACGAACCCTTATATCACCGATGAGCGCGTTTCGGCAATAAGAGTTTCTGCAACAGGCGGCGGATATGGAGGCTTTTATGCCGATGGTCCGGAAAGCTATCCTGAGTACAAAGAATTTTACAATGATCTGAAAAACTCCGATTACTGGGACGAGGTTAAGGATAAATTCTATTTTTATACCATAGATGAGCCCCGCGCCCAGGAGGTATGCGACAGAGATAATTATCTTTTCAGAACGAATACGGTAGACGGCGCAAAGAAATACGCGAAAATATTGAAGGACTATTGGCCGGAGGCGCAGATAGTCATTCCTATGTACGATAACCACCCATATCCTTATTACACATATCATCAGCCCCTTGCAGAGTATGAGCCTTATCAGATCAAGGACGCAGTGCAGGAGCTTATGGATACTGAAAGCGTTACCATATGGTGTCCCATGACCCTGGGATTCACTCCCGAGGAAGAGCTTGAAGCTTACGGCTATCCCGGCGAGGGACGTCCTCAGCTTCGCAGCTATTCCGGATCTCATTCCGGTATATATACAACGGGCAGTGCGGGCAACTGGACTTATTACGATGAGCATTTCAACTGGGAGAAGATATACGGAGAGTTCTCAGACAGAACTCTTTCCCAGATAGCAGTTGAAGCAGAGAAGGGTAATAAGGTTCAGCTTTGGGGATATATCTGCGGCTCAAGCCGTACATATACCTATACCAATCATCTTCCCGAAAACACAGGCTTGCAGACAAAGCTTATGTTCTGGCAGCTTTATCAGGAGGATTGCACAGGATATCTGTACTACGGAACAAACAACTGGGATGAGTATGACAGCACGAATATTGATACAACGGTAACAGGCGGATTTACTCAGTTCCAGTGGAAAACTAACCTCAGTGTGGGCCGCAGCAACGGATATGACGTATATGGCGACGGAGTTCTTTTCTACGGAGCAACTCAGGCAAGAATACGCGGCATTACAAAATATGTCGGTACTATACGAGTAGAGATCCTTCGCGACGGCGTTGAGGAATATGAGATGCTTTGCATGCTTGAGGAGTATATGGGTAAAAAGGCAGCAAAGGATACAGTTGCAAGAGTATCATCAAACGTTGTAAATTATCTGTCTCTCCCCGGATTCTCTACAGCAGGCTGGGACAGCGAAATGGATGAAAATGATATTATGGCGGCTGTACGTAAGGATCTCGGCTTTGCAGTGGAGGCGGCAGTTCTTTCGGGCAAGTGCGATCACGAGTATGACGAGGGCGTTGTTGTTCTCGAAGCCGGATGTATCGAAATGGGAACGCTTCGCCGCACATGCAAGACCTGCGGTGCTGTTAATGATGAGCATATTCCCGCGCTCCATACAGTAGGCGATTGCTATAAGGTGATCTCCAAGGTTGATACAACCTGTCTGACCGATGGATCAAAGATCCTTGAATGTACTATCTGCAAAAACACAAAAACTGTAACGGAAACTGCATTCCATAACGATGATGCATATCTCACATATGAGTATAACAGCAATACGGCTCATACGGTTTACTGTAATGTGTGTGATGAAAAGGTCAATGTTATATCTCACGATTTCTTTGAACAGCATACTGCAACCTGTACAGAAGCAGGATTCATCAAGGATGTTTGTGTAGACTGCGGCTTTGAGGTAGTTCTCGGTGAGCTCGATGCCAAGGGTCACAGACTTGCGAATGTTACTGTAGATGCAACCTGTACCGAGGACGGCTATACAGGCAGCGCATGTAAGAACTGTGATTACAGCGAAACCGAAGTTATTTCCTCAAAGGGCCACAGCTTTGAAGAGGGCATCTGTACAGTCTGCGGAGATATTGATCCCGACTACGTACCCGAGCCTGACTATATAGTAGGCGATATCGACGGCGACGGAAAGATAAACGCAAAGGATACAAATATGCTCAAGCGCGTATTTGCAGGTGTTGTATCTCTCAA
>JAZTXZ010000076.1:0-11568 GCA_045636685.1 Candidatus Avispirillum sp.
GCAACCCTTCCGTCATCGGTGCCTGAGTTTATCTTAAAATATCGCATAACTTGCACCGACGCCACCTCCCCTTCACACCTCGAATCTTTGATATACTCGGGCATTCACTTGTGAATGCCGAGCGAATCACGTTATCTTTGCCCTCGTATATCTTCATATTCGCGATGAGAAGTGGAGGCTTTAGTATTGCGCATCTGCAACAGAGCGAGTGCGAACATACCGATAAACCCGAATTTAAAGAGAATATCGCGTACTGATATTCGGGAGCAGTAAGCGACTCCCATACAACAATGAGAGTGAGAATTCTTCCATAACCCCCAATTTTTCTATTTACTTTCGCTTTTTTGACTGTATACATTTAGTTTCAAAAAAATCATCAAAAAATGTGGCATTTTGGGTATAATTAGGTAGTTATATGTGTAAGGAGGGATAACGTGGCTGATAAACAGATAGACGATGTTATAGAAAAATATAAGAGCACCGTTTACTCGGTGGCCCTTACACACACAAAATCCAAATACGATGCAGACGATGCTTTTCAAGAGGTGTTTCTGGCATATTTTAGAAAAAATCCCATCTTCAAAGACGGGGAGCATATGAAAGCGTGGTTCATAAAAACCACTTTGAATGTATGTAAAAAAATATATAATTCATCAGAATGGAGAAAAGCAGTCTCCATAGGTGAAGTAAAAGAAGAGCAATTCGTTTTCAATACGAAAAGGGAAAATGAGCTTTTTGACGCCATAAGAGAAATATCCCCGAAACTCAGAACGGTAATATATCTCTACTACTTTGAAGAGATGACAACTAAAGAAATTGCAAAATTATTGCATATGAGAGAAGGAACTGTCAGAATGCAGTTGACCCGAGGTAGAGACAAACTGAGAGATATTATAGGAGGCAGAAAATGAAAAACGATATTTTTTCGTCAATGAAGGAACAGATGGTCCCTGATCCCTCTGTAGAAGCGGCGCTTAAATATGAAATAGAAAAAAATAAAAAGACTCCTTTGTTTACTACCGTACTGCGCTGGGGCAGTGCGGCTGCCGCGGCTACACTTGCGGCACTTCTTATCTTTAATTTGGCCATGCCTGCTTATGCCGAAAAATTACCCATTGTGGGTACTGCGCTGGGATCTCTGAATGAGCTTGGAAATAACAACAGGGCCAACGGTAAGACTCCTGCCTTTCTTGTTAACGAGGAAGAGGAGAAAAAGGATTATACTATTGCTGTAACGAACGCTGAGTGTAACGGACTTGATGTTAAATTCCGAATGGAGATAAATGATCTGATCGGAAAAGTTGCACCGGAGACGGAATACCTCACATTATCAGACGTAACACTTGAAATTTGTGGAATGTATATTTACCCCACGGATGAAAACCCGAGGCTTGCTCCCGATAATAAAGGCGGCTTTTCAGGTTGGGCAACCTTTAATTCATCGCCCATCGCATCAACACTTAAAAGCGGGGAAGAGATTCGCGCCGTGCTCTATTGTGAGGGACTCTCGTCCTACGTTGAAGGAGCAACCTACGAGGACGTAGTATCCCGATATACCTACGAATTTCACGAGGCGGTTGAGTTTTCTGTTGACGTTGATCTTTTGGCACTTTCCGTAGAATATCTGGGGCTGGAAAAGTACGGTATAAATATTCAGCATATGCTGACTTGCGAAGATCGCACCGATATAATCTTTACGGTCGATGAAAGCGTGGATTATCCTTCTCATTTTTCCGTTTATACGGATAACTCTTCTCCCCGAGTTATAACGGTGAGCCGTGCGGCGGACGGAAGCGGAGAATACGTTTATAACGCTACTTTTGTAAATAAAGATTCGGAAGAGGGAGAGTCATTGGAGGATCATGTAAACGGTCTTCTTGAAAAAGATGAGGTCTATTATAAGGATAAGCCCGATAGCGGAGATATCATTCTGTACAGCCATGCAACGGGAGAGTATTATTCATTTGAAAGCGAGGTAGAGGAAGAATGAAAAGACTTTGGTTGATAGTTCTCAGCGTGAGTCTCATAATCAGCGGGTTTTGTATATTTTATGTTGCCGTGGGTGCAACCTCTGACGTGGATGAACAAAAGGAATATGCGTTCCCCGAAGAAATGAAAGTCGAAAGGGAAGCTCTTTTAAAATACCTTGAGCTGAATAATGAATGGAAAAAGGAGCCTGCAAAGGTCTTTTCAATGAAGGATGCTCCACTCAAGTTTTCTCTGTATGCTCCTGAGTATGAGGGAGGCTGGGGCGTGTATCAGATAGAATATACGGTAAAAAGAGCCTATACCGGTGATACGCTTACCGAAGGAATGAATACGGAAAAATTTGCAGAAAGAGATTTTTATTCCGAAGGAAAACTCAGAGAGGGATATACTTTTCTTTTCGTTGATGTTATAATAGAAAATAAGGATACAGAAAAGCAGATGTATCTTGTTAACAGCATAAATGCAGGTGAAGGTCTGCTTGGCTTTGCGGGTCAGACTTATCGAAACACTGCTGTCTTTCATAAAGAGCTTTATCCCGAAGCGCCCTTTGAAACTACTCTTGTTTTCGGTATTGAAAAGGATAGGATAAAAGGGGAGCAACTGAGTATAAACACTTTCGGTGTGGGTACGGCTGACGGAAACTGTGTTTATATAGATTTGGAGGTTGAAAATTGAAAGGTTACATAAAATACTTGGTATTTGCCTCAGCACTTCTTTTGTTACTTTCGGCTTGTCGACCTTTAGAGGGTGATACACCGGAGATAACGAAGGATGCTCATATAAATAGTGAAGAACATTATCCCTCTCCTGATGGAAAAAAAGTTGTCTATCTTGATGCAGGTCACGGCTTTCGCGATATTGGTTGCGATACCGATCTTATCAACGGCACTGAGGCGGATATAAATATTGCTGTGGTAAAGCTTTTGAAAACAAAGCTTGAAGAGCGCGGCGTGGAGGTCATCCTCACTCACGACGGAGCCAGTTTCCCCTCGGCCTCCGAGATAAAAAAGCTTGCGGATAAAAATGGAATAGAATATAAGAATGAGGATATTGTTGATAACGATATATTCTCAGCATACGAGCGTGCTATATATATTTCGGCAATTGCAGAAGAAGTGAATATAGACCTGTTTGTATCTCTTCACGTAAACAGTATAGAAAATCATCCTGAGATCAGCCGATATGAGATCAATTTTTGCAAGGATAATCTCTACTCAAGCGCGCTGATAAAGCTTTGCGAAGATTTAGCGGAGTCCCTCGATAAAGAAACAAAGATATCTGCAGACCCTTATGCTGATTCCTTTATAGTAACAAAGCCAAAAACTTATCCTTCTCTTCTTTTTGAAATGGGATACGCTACCAATGAAAAGGATGCCGCCGATCTCAATTCCGATAAATGGAGGGAAGACTTCACTTCTGCACTTGCCGAAAATGTAGTAGACTGGATCGCTTCCTATGAGGAAAAATGAATTGATAATAACTCCCACGCAAATTCCTGCGTGGGAGTTATTGTATTTGAACAAAAAGTATGATAAAATATAAATACAAAATCAGAAGGGAGGGGAAACTATGGCTCTGTCCGCAAAAAGCGTCAAGAAGCAGATAAGCATCATAAAGCCTATTATGAACGGTTTTTCTTTAAAGACCATCCGTAAGGGTCAGAATATGATAGGCGAGCTTATGGAGTTTGGTAACCGTAATAAGATTATAGTGAAAAAGCATAGCTTTGAGAATTTTGACGGTGCATGGGCAATTCCGAAGGATGAAAGACGCGAGGGTGTAATTCTATATCTTCACGGCGGTGGCTTTACATGCGGAGACCTTGAGTATGCTATGGGATTTGGCTCTGCTCTTGCTGTGAGACACGGAACTAAGGTATTTTGCGTTGGCTATAGGCTTTCTCCCG
Organism: Candidatus Avispirillum sp.; assembly: GCA_045636685.1. GTDB lineage: Bacteria > Bacillota > Clostridia > Oscillospirales > CAG-272 > Avispirillum. The sequence goes on from JAZTXZ010000076.1 coordinate 3,896, forward strand.
AAAATCCCTATCCTGCTCCTGTTGAGGATGCTCTTGAGGCTTATAAGTATGTTTTATCAAAGGGATACGGTCCCCAGCATATAACCCTTTGCGGCGAAAGCGCAGGCGGCGGACTTTGCTATTCTCTTTGCCTTAAGCTCAGGGAACAGTCGATCCCTCTTCCTTGCGGAATCATTGCAATATCTCCCTGGGCTGATATGACCAGAAAGGGATCTTCCTATATAAACAATAAAGAAGTTGATCCTTCAATGACTGCTGAGCAGCTTGAGTTTTTCGCTAATGCTTACGTTGGAGAAGGAGACAGAACTGCTCCTATGGTGTCGCCCGTATATGCAGATCTTTCAGATATGCCGCCGTCACTTATATTCGTCGGTGAGGACGAGATAATGCTCTCCGATTCGGAACAGCTTCATAATAAGCTTACAGAGGGCGGAGTTAAAAGCCGTCTTGTTGTATCAAAAGAAAGATGGCATGTTTATCTTCTTTACGGACTTGATGAGGATGAGCGTGATCATGTAACTATAGGTAAATTCCTCGATCAGTATATGGCCAAGAAGAATAAGCTTCGATGGATGCGCCTTGATAATGCGGCAAAGATCTATCCCGCCGCAAGAAATCAGAACTGGAGTAATGTTTTCCGCCTTTCCTGCACTCTTTTGGAGGAGGTTGATTGCGATGTTCTGAAGAGCGCACTTGATATAACGGTGCGCCGTTTCCCATCCATTGCGGTAAGACTCAGGAAAGGTCTTTTCTGGTATTATCTTGAGCAGCTGTCAAGCGTTCCCGATATAAAAGAGGAGTATAGTTATCCTCTTACAAGAATGAATAAAAAGGAGACCCGCTCCTGCGCATTCCGAGTTCTCGTTTATAAAAACAGAATAGCTGTTGAAATATTCCATTCTCTCACAGACGGAACAGGTGCGCTCATATTCCTGAAAAGCCTGGTTGCAGAATATCTCCAGCAGAAATACGGAGTATATGTGCCTTCGGAAAACGGAGTGTTGGGCAGAGTAGAGGAGCCTACAGATGCGGAGCTTGAGGATAGCTTCCAGAAATACGGCGGAAATATCTGTGCATCCCGTAAGGGAACAAGTGCCTGGAGATTTACGGGTACTCCGGAAGCCCGCGGATTCCATAATCTGACATGTATAAATCTTCCGGCAAAGGCAGTGGTGGATAAGGCTCACGAGTACGGCGTCAGCGTGACGAACTTTATTTGTGCTGCAGTTATGATGGCCATTCAGAATATGCAGAAGGAAAAGGTGCCTTCCGTAAAGAGACGAAAGCCCATAAAGGTGCTTATCCCCGTAAACCTGAGAAATCTTTTTGAGAGCAAAACTCTAAGAAACTTTGCAATGTATACCACTCCGGAAATACTTCCCATGCTCGGCGAGTATGATTTTGCGGAGATATGCGCTGTTATAAAGAACTGCATGGGCGCTCAGATAACGCCCAAGCATATGAGCATGATGATCGCGGCAAACATCAAAAGCGAACGTATTATGGCGGTCAGAGTAATGCCGTTGTTTATAAAGAATATGGTAATGAAAGCAGTGTTCACCGCAGTTGGCGAGAAGCAGTCCTGCCTCACTCTTTCAAATCTTGGTGTTGTGAAGATCCCCGAAGTTATGAAGGACTACGTTGAAAGGTTTGATTTTATACTGGGAGTCCAGTCAACGGCACCTTATAACTGCGGAATAATTTCCTACGGCGATACGCTCCGTATAAATTTCATTCGAAACATCAAGGAGCCTATGCTTGAATATCATTTCTACAAGGTGCTCCATTCCATGGGAATTTCGGCACTTGCAGAAAGTAATCAGTATGAAGAATAAGAAAAAAGGGGGAAAAGTATGTATTGTATAAAATGCGGCGTTGAAATGGCGGACGGCGAAAAGCAGTGTCCTCTGTGTAAAACGAAAGTATATCACCCCGAATATAGGGCAATTGAGAAGGAAGAGACCTATCCTTCGGGCAAATATCCCGAAAGGGAAAATGCAGGCAAATTCTGGGCCATACTGTTTACGGTGGCATTTCTGTTTTCAGGATTTGTTGTCATCTTCTGTGACTATCAGTTCAATAAGACGATCACCTGGGCCGGATTTGTAACGGGAGCGTTGACTGTTATTTACGTATCTGCCATCCTTCCATTCTGGTTTGGAAAGAGAAATCCTGTAATTTTTGTTCCTGCATCTTTCTTTACGGTGGGCGTATATTTGAGCTATATCAATTATGTGACAGACGGTCAGTGGTTTTTGAAATTTGCTCTCCCCGTGACTGCGGGACTTGCCTTGTCGGTAAGCGCCCTTGTGGCTCTTGCCAAATACCTGAGAAAGGGTAAGCTTTTCATTTTCGGTGGATTTTTCCTTTGTATGGGCGCCTATATGCTTCTTATTGAGCTTATGATGACCTATACATTTGCATCTATCAGATTTGTGGCTTGGTCTATTTATCCTCTTGTTTCATTCGGACTTCTGGGTGCATTTCTTATATTCCTGGGAATATGCCGCCCCGCAAGAGAGATAATGGAAAGAAAGTTCTTTATATAAAAGCAAAAAAGTTGCCCGAGAGGGCAACTTTTTTGCTTTATAAATCTTATTTAGCTTTTCTGTTGAGCATGATGTTTGTAAGAATACCGAGGATAAGTGCGCAGGCAATGTTTGTAATAGTAACTGCGCCGAAGTTTACTGTAAGTCCGCCGATACCTGCAATAAGGATAACGGAAACAACAAAGAGATTGCGGTTTTCCTCAAGGTTTACTTTCTGGATCATCTTAAGACCGCTTACAGCGATAAATCCATAGAGAGCCATGCAAACGCCGCCCATTACGCAGGGAGGAATGGAGTCAACGATTGCAACAAAGGGAGAAAGGAAGGAGATTATAATAGCACCGACAGCTGATGTGATGATAGTGATAACGGAAGCATTACCTGTAATAGCAACGCAGGCAACAGACTCGCCGTATGTTGTGTTGGGGCATCCGCCGAAGAGTGCACCTGCCATAGAACCAACGCCGTCGCCGAGAAGTGTTCTGTGGAGACCGGGAGTTTCAAGAAGATCTGTGCCGATGATAGAGGAGATATTCTTGTGGTCTGCGATATGCTCGGCAAATACAACGAATGCTACGGGAACATATGCTACGATTATCTTAACGATATAAGATACGCTCAGCTCACCAAGACCCTTGAATGCTGTGAGGAATGTGAAATCGGGAACTGTAACAAAGGTGGAAAGAGCAACCTTACCGTCAACGAGGAGATTTGAGAAGTAGGAGAAATCAATGATGCGAAGACTGTCGTTTCCGGAAAGGATTCCGATAACCGTGAAGATAGCCGCAACAGCATAACCGGAGCCGATACCGATGATGAAGGGAATAAGCTTTACCATCTTCTTGCCGAAGGTGGAGGCAAGCATTGTTACTGCAAGAGTAACAAGACCGCAGATGATGGCAACATAGGTGCTGGCACCTTCGGTTTCGCCCTTTGTGAGATCTCCGATAGCATTGCCTGCGAGGGAAAGACCGATGATAGCAACAGTGGGTCCGATAACAACTGCGGGCATAAGAGTAGAGATCCACTTAACGCCTGCAAATCTTACAATTATAGCAATAATAACGTAAACGAGGCCTGCGGAAACTGCACCGATGATAAGGCCGAGATAGCCGAGAGACATGGAAACGCCGCCTGCGAAGGCTGCGGCCATAGAGCCGAGGAATGCAAAGGAGGAGCCGAGGAATACGGGGCTCTTAGCCTTTGTGAAAAGGATGTACACAAGTGTACCGATACCTGCACCGAAAAGGGCAGCCGCAGGGCTCATGTTATTGCCGACCATGATGGGAACAACAAGAGTTGCCGCCATGATGGCAAGGAGCTGCTGAATAGCAAAAACGATAACCTGACCGAATTTCGGCTTGTCGCTGATGTTGTAGATAAGCTTCATATCTACCTCCGTATTAAATTATAATTTAGCGGCTGTGCCGCAAGTCTTACTTATTTTTATCCTCAAGGACTACGCGGAAATATCCGTCGATCTCCTCAACACCTACCGAGATCGTTTCCTCATGTGACGTGGGAACGTTTTTGCCAACGTAGTCTGGCTTGATGGGAAGCTCGCGATGACCTCGGTCGATGAGAACAGCAAGCTGAATTGAACGAGGGCGTCCGCTTGAGAAAACCGCTTCAATGGCAGCGCGCGTGGTTCTGCCCGTGTAGATAACGTCATCAACGATGATAACGGTGCGCTCGGTAACACTTTCGGGGAAGTGGCAATCGGAGGTTTTTGCCGCGGTATCGATCTCTGTAAGATCGTCACGGTAAAGAGAAATGTCTATATATCCTACGGGAACGTCGATACCTTCAAACTTTTTAATGTTCTCCGCAAGTATGTTTGCCAGGTGAATGCCGCGTCGCTTGACGCCCATAAGCATAATGCTCTCGCATCCCTTGTTTTTTTCAATTATTTCGTGGGTGATTCTTGCAAGACTGCGCCTCATCTGAGCCTCGTCCATAAGAAGAGCCTTGTATTCCATATTTTACCTCGTTTTTATAAAAAAAGCCTTGCCGCAGCAAGACCGATGCTCAGATCTTACGGTCTCGCTGAACCGCATTAAAAATCTCACATTTTTATAACAAGGTAATTATACATCATAGATTTCTTTTTTTCAATAAAAATCGAAAGTATTTTTAGATTTTCAGTAGTGAAAATACAGGAAAATAAGTCTTTGGTTTTATGCACATAAAAAGGGTTTTTGCTTTGTGCAAAAGGCAGATAGTGAATGAGGGGAGGGGATTTCGTTGACTTTTTTTTGTGAATATGTTATTATAACATGAATAAAAATAAATTAGGAGGTAGCTTTTTGTGAAAAAGTTATTAAAAAACCTGGTGCTTACCTGTATCGCGGTTATGCTTCTCACAGCAGTATGTGTCGGCGTATTTTCGGCAAACGCCGCAAGTGACGATCCTGCTGACAATTATGTGAAGCAGACTGCAGAATACGAGGACAGCTCCATAAACCTTTGGTTTGAGCATTCTTTCAAGAAGGTGTTCACAAGTGACACTACTCCCTCAGGTATGGACACCTATTCTGCTTATATGGCAAAGAACGAGGTAGAGAACATCCAGTTCGTTCTTACATCTGAGCAGACAGTAAACCCCGTGTTTGCATATGTTACAAACTTTACAAACGATGCAGGCGATGAGATCCCCGCTGAGATCTACTATGAGATGTATGTAACAACATCTGATCTGAAGACCGAGTCCGTTCTCGGTATGACAGCGGAGAACTCCATTATCCGCGAGGGCGAAACACCTGACCCTGTATATCCTCTTGCAAAAATCGGCAACCGCTTCCAGCTTAATGCCGGCAAGAGCCAGGCTTTCTTTATCAAGATAAGAAGCTCTGCAGATACCCCCGCAGGCTGGTATTCCGCTCAGCTCAATATCCAGAACGCCTCCGGCCAGACTATCAAGACCGCAACCGTATTTGCGTATGTATGGGATTTCGAGCTTTCTGAGGAAACTGCTCTCAGAACAAGCTTTGTTCTTTCAAACGAGACAAAATACGGCGGAACATATAAGATGTTCTATGATTATCTTCTTGATAACCGCCTCCTCGCTATGGATATCCCCGGCGCACTCAACTCCTCCAACGAGTATCTCACAAATCCCCGTGTAAACTCTGTTCGTGTTACCGGCCAGAGTATTGCCGGCGGTGCAGGTAACGGCTACGGTGATGCACACGGCCCTGCAGGCTACGAGTCTTATCCCGAGGCGTATTCCGAGCTTTATAATTCCGATATCTGGGATGAGGTTAAGGATAAGTTCTATTTCTATACCGCAGACGAGCCTGTAGGCGACGTATGGGCAAAGGCATGCGGCAACTCTAACCCCGGCGTTGACGAAGTATCCAACTGGTACTCTGTTCTTAAGGATAGATGGGTTGATGCTAAGGCAGTTGTTCCTTATCACGAAAACCATCCTCTGCCTTACTACAAGGTAACACAGAGCGTTGCCAACTACGGCACAGAAGAGGTCATGGACGCAACTCAGGGCCTTATCGAGGGCGGCGGCGTTTCCATCTGGTGTCCTCAGTTCTATGCATTCACTCCTCAGTCCGAGCTTACAGCTGCAGGCTATAACGGAACAGATACCCAGGCTCTCCGCGATCTTTCCTGCTCTATCTCCGACCTTTGGTCATGGGGAGATGACAACTCTGCAACAGGTACTCCCGGTGTTAACTTCTTTGTAGCTCACGGCTATTTTAACTGGAACAACATTTACGGTGAGTTCGCTGACCGTATCAATTCCGAGGTATACCTTGCAAACAAGAACGGTGAAGTAGCAAACTCCGAGCTCTGGGCTTACTCTGCAGGATGGAACAAGACATATACATATTGTAACCACCTTATCGAGTCCACAGGTCTCCAGACAAAGATGCTCTTCTGGCAGCTTTACCAGAACGATATCACAGGTTATCTCTATTACGGCACAAACAACTGGCACGAGTATGACTACCAGAATGGCACATTTGTAGACAAGACAGTAACCGGTTCAAATAAATCCTGCGAGTGGAAGACAAATAAGCACGTTTACGCAGATCATTCGATCTACGGTAACGGTCAGCTCTTCTACGGAGCAACTCAGGCGAAAATGAAGGGTGTTGCAAACTACGTAGGTTCTCTCCGCGTTGAGCTTATGCGTGACGGTATTGAGGAGTATCAGATGCTCACAATGCTTGAGGATTATCTTGGCGAGGCTGCAGCTAAGGAAGTTGTAGCTAAGGTTTCCACAAACGTTGTACGTTATCTTTCTCTCCCCGGCTTTGACAGAAGCGCATGGAACAGCTCTATGGATGAGTACGATATTATGACAGCTGTTCGTAAGGAGCTTGGTAATACTCTCGAGGCTGCAGTTGCAGAGGGCCAGTGCGATCACAACTATGACGACGGTGTTGTTGCTGAGGATGCAGGCTGTATCACAGCAGGTACTATGGTTTATACCTGTAAGGATTGCGGCGCTCAGGAATATGAGGTTATCCCCACAAAGCATTCCGTAGGTGATTGCTACAAGAAGGTTTCCGGAAAAGCAGCAACTTGTACAACTGACGGCTCTGAGGTATATGAGTGCACTCTTTGCGGCAATAAGAAGACAGTAACATCTAAGGCTTTCCACGATGATGCAAGCTATTACACCTATGAGAAGACAAGCGAAAGCTCCCATACAGTATACTGCACAGTATGCAAGGAAAAGGTAAACGTGCTTGGTCATACATTCTTTACCTTGGATACAGCAACCTGTACCGAGGGCGGTAAGATGATGGATACATGTCGTTACTGCGGACAAGAGACACTTCCCAAGGATGATAATGGAAACAAGCTTGATATCCCCACAGATGCAAAGGGTCATAAGCTTGTAACAAAGACTGTAGATGCAACCTGTACCGAGGACGGCTACACAGGAAGTGTATGTAAGAACTGCGATTACAGCGAAACCGAAGTTATTTCCTCAAAGGGCCATAACTTTGAAGAGGGCAGCTGTACAGTCTGCGGAGATATTGATCCCGACTACGTACCCGAGCCTGACTATATAGTAGGCGATATCGACGGCGACGGAAAGATAAACGCAAAGGATACAAATATGCTCAAGCGCGTATTTGCAGGTGTTGTATCTCTCAA
>JAZTXZ010000077.1:0-12763 GCA_045636685.1 Candidatus Avispirillum sp.
GATCTCGGGCTTGACCATGATACGAACCTCACGGCCTGCCTGGATAGCAAAGGATTTTTCAACACCTTCAAAGCTGCAAGCGATCTCCTCAAGCTTTGTGAGACGCTTGATGTAGTTTTCAAGATTCTCGCGGCGCGCGCCGGGGCGAGCTGCGGAAATAGCGTCCGCTGCCTGAACTATCATAGCAACAAGAGTTGTGGGCTCAACATCGCCGTGGTGAGCTTCAATAGCATGGACAACGTCCTTATTTTCCTTATACTTTCTTGCAGTATCAACACCAAGCTGAACGTGGGAACCTTCCTGCTCTGCTGTGAGTGCCTTACCGATATCATGGAGAAGGCCTGCACGCTTTGCAAGCATGGGATCAACACCAAGCTCATCGGCAATAATACCGGAGAGGAGAGATACCTCAATAGAATGGCGAAGAACGTTCTGACCGTAGCTGGTACGGTACTTGAGACGGCCGAGGAGCTTAACAAGCTCGCCGTTAAGGCCGTGGATGCCTGTTTCAAATGTAGCAGAATCTCCTGCCTTCTTGATAGACACCTCAACTTCGTGACGGGCTTTTTCAACCATCTCCTCAATACGTGCGGGATGGATACGGCCGTCAGAGATAAGCTTCTCAAGGGCGATACGCGCCACCTCACGGCGGACGGGATCAAAGCAGGATACTGTGATCGCTTCGGGTGTATCGTCGATAATAAGATCTACACCTGTCATTGTTTCGATGGTGCGGATATTACGACCCTCACGTCCGATAATACGTCCCTTCATCTCCTCTGAGGGGAGAGTTACGGTGGAGACAGTGATCTCGGCAACATGATCTGCCGCGCAACGCTGGATGGCAAGAGCAACGATGTTGCGGGCCTTATCATCAGCCTCATCCTTAAACATCTCCTCAAGCTCTACCATGCGCTTTGCCTGCTCATGGCGGACCTCTTCAACCATATCCTCGATAAGCTTCATTCTTGCCTGCTCTGCGGTCATTCCGGATATACGCTGAAGAGCCATTCTTGCTTCTGTCTTCTGATTCTGAAGATCTTCTGCAAGAAGTTCGTTTTCCTGAATCTTCTTTTGAAGCGCTTCGTCCTTCTTTTCAAGATTTTCAGTCTTCTTATCCAAGGTTTCTTCCTTAGACTGAACACGGCGTTCCTGTCTTGAAAGTTCGCTTCTGCGCTCTTTGATTTCCTGTTCAAACTCGTTCTTTGCACGGAGCATTTCTTCCTTAGCTTCGATAAGGGCTTCCTTCTTTGCTGACGCTGCATCGGCCTTTGCCTGATTCATGCCGTCTGCAATGATCTTTTTAGCCTGAAGCTCTGCGGAACCTATAGTTCTCTCAGCAACCTTTTTGCGGTATGTTATACCTGCAAATACACCGATTGCGAGACCTACAATAACTGCCGCGACTGCGGTTAAAACATAGGGCAACATATTTATACCTCCTTCTTTGGAATTTTTTCACATTAGAAAAATTCAAATAAACTCAAGCGTTTCATAATCGGGAGGCTGCCCGGTGACTTATATTTTTTCAGTGATTAATATCTAATTGAATCTATATAAACCCGGCAGCTTCGCCGGAATACGAACATACTACATTATTTTATAGCACATTTGCCCATATGTCAAGGATTTTTTAAGCTGCAAATGTAAAGATTTATTAATTTTTTCGTTCTTTTTTTCGTTTTTTACTCATTTATCAACAAAAGAACCGTATTTTTTGGTGTTTTTAATATAAAACTTTTAAAGATAATTTGTTAAATTCGGGTTTATAGGGGGAGATGCAAACTAAAATTTGATAGGCGAAAGTCATACTCTGAGCCTCCTCTTCTCAGACCTGAAGGGTCTGTGAAGGGGAGGGGGACCGCCGCAAAGATAAATGAGCGATTATAGAAGTCTATGTCGAGGCGGTGGAAGGGTTACTGTATCAGAACAAGAACTATCTTTAAATTTGAACTGAATATTATTTAGAAAAAACATCTGGATTGCCTGTTGTACCAACAAAATCAAGCAAAACTAAAAACACAAACAGTTCTTGTGCAGATAGGACAACCCTTCCGTCATCGGTGCCAAAGTAATTTCAAAATCAACATTTACCCAGCACCGATGCCACCTCCCCTTCACAGCACCTTCGGCACTGAGAAGAGGAGGCTCTAGTTTAGCGCATCCGCAACAAAACGAGTGCACCCCACCGATAAACCCGAATTTTGAGAACTATTCGCGTGCAGATTAACGAATGAATATTGACTTCGCCCTTGGCACGGCTGTATTTTTAAGCCTATAATGATTTTTTCTTAACTTGTTCACATTGAAAATTATATTTCCTTACACAAATGCTCTTTTTTTCACCTTATCCAATTCAAAACAGTTTGTTTTTTTGAGCATTCTAATCTGCAAGTATCGCTTGACAAGCGCAAAAGCGGCTTTCTTGCTTTTTCCCACAAGCTATGATAGAATAAGAATACCTCAAAAGAAATCTTTATGAAAGGTGAATCCGAATGGAAATCAGCGAAAGAATACAAGCTCTCAGAAAAGAAAAAGGGCTTTCACAGGAAGAACTGGCAAAAAAGCTCCTTGTCAGCCGTCAGACTGTCAGCCAATGGGAAACGGGGCAGACTGTTCCCTCCCTTGACAATATATATCGTTTAAAGGACATATTCGAGATCTCATTTGAGAAGCTGATGACAGCAGATGCCACCACTTCGGCAGAGGATCATCCTTTGGAGGAGTTCAGCTTTGACTCCACAAAAGAATCACTTATCTCCTCTGAGCGAATCGTTTGGAGCAAGCAATTAACAAGATCAATTCTGTTTGTAATTATCAGCACTGTTCTCTTTTTGATCTCTGTGACGTCAAACCTTTCCGACCCTGCGTATACCGTAGACGGTGCCTGCAGTCTATTGTTTGGAATCTCGGTCACTTCCCTTATACGAATCATAGTCTTGAAAGGCAGATCGAGAAAAAATGCGCTCCGAAGCCACGTCGGAAAGACATCAAAATTCAAGGTATACGATAATAAGATCATTGTAACCTCATACTCCTCTGGCGAGCTTTCACGTTTATTCACCATAAACAAAGGCGAAATATTGTCTGTTCTTGAGGACAAAGAATACTTGATCTTTATGACCTCCGCCAATTACTTTATACTGAGGAAGGAAGACGTAAAAAGCAACTCCTATATCCACGACCATTTTCCTTCCAAGGTAAAAAGCAGTATTCCGAAATCATCCCCTGTTATTTCAAAGATCCTCTCTGTCGTGCTTTTTATTGCGTCAATAAGTTCGATATACATAGCTCTTATCTGCCTTCTTTATATTTCCGACGGGCATAATCCTCTTTCAAATATGTGGATACTCTACATATTTGCGCTTATCCCTCTCGCATCCCTTGTTTTTGGAATAATTGAGAGAAAAAGAAAGAACAGAAACACAAAAAACATCGTAATAGGTGCGATATTCCTATCTATTCTGTGCTTATTAGGCTCTTTTACCTTTATTTTCAAGGGCTTTTACGACAGCGATTACACCTTGGTTAGTGAACTGGAGGATGAAACCGGAATAGATTTTCCGGACAACGGAAATATATCCACTACATCCTTTAACTTCGAAAGTATGCATTCTCAAAGTGATGTTTATTTTACCGAAAATGTTGCAGAGGAATTTATCAGTCAGATAAAAGATGATGAGAGATGGTTATCCACTGTTCCCACTGTCCTTCAAGCCTGCTTACCCTACGGAAATTCATCAATCATATATGATTATTCCGTGATATACAACCGAGACACGAAGGCATTCAATGAAATGCCCACCGAAAATAAAACATACAGTTTTGTTCATTTCGGATATGATACTGAATCAGGATTATTAAGGATCACGGAATACTCCAAAGAAATAATACTCAGTTCAGAGAATGATAATTTAGAGTGAAACTTCCACGCTAAAAAACACAAAATGGCTATCGTTTCCGATAGCCATTTTTATTATTATATTTTTGAAGTTTCTTTGGTTCTTTCTTTTCAAAAAAAGAACAGAAAATCAGAACAAGCCTGTGATCTTGCCGTTCTCGTCTACGTCGATACGCTCTGCCGCGGGTACCTTGGGGAGACCGGGCATTGTCATGATATCGCCTGTGAGAACTACGATGAAGCCTGCGCCTGCAGATACCTTAACGTTCTTGATAGTAACGTCGAAGTTTTCGGGTGCGCCAAGCTTTGTGGGGTCATCGGAGAAGGAATACTGTGTCTTTGCAACACAGATGGGCATCTTATCAAAGCCGAGAGCTGTGAGCTCTGCAACCTGCTTCTTAGCCTGAGGTGTGAGAACGATGCCGTTACCGCCATAGATCTTCTTAACGATAGCCTCAATCTTCTCTTCGATAGAGCAGTCAAGCTCGTAGGAGAATTCGAAATCGCCCTTCTCTTCCTCGCAGAGGCGTACTACCTCACGAGCGAGCTCCTCGCCGCCCTTACCGCCTTCTGCCCATACGTTGGAAAGAACAGTGTTAACACCGAGTTCCTTACATTTATTAATAATAAACTCGATCTCTGCATCTGTATCTGTGGGGAAGCGGTTTACAGCTACCACGCAGGGAAGCTTATAAACGTTCTTCATGTTTGCTACGTGACGGAGGAGGTTGGGAATACCCTTTTCAAGTGCCTCGATATCCTCGTTTGCAAGCTCAGTCTTAGCTCTGCCGCCGTGCATCTTGAGAGCACGAACTGTTGCAACTACTACAACAGCATCGGGAACGAGACCTGCCATACGGCACTTGATGTCGAGGAACTTCTCTGCACCGAGGTCAGCACCAAAGCCTGCCTCTGTGATTGTATAGTCGCCCATCTTGAGAGCGAGCTTTGTTGCCATTACGGAGTTACATCCGTGAGCAATGTTTGCGAAGGGTCCGCCATGTACGAATGCGGGTGTGCCCTCGAGAGTCTGCACGAGGTTAGGCTTGATAGCATCCTTGAGAAGTGCTGTCATTGCGCCCTGAGCCTTGAGCTGACCGCATGTTACGGGCTCGCCCTGATAGTTATATGCAACGATGATGCGGGCAAGACGCTCCTTCAGGTCAGTGATGGAGTTGGAAAGGCAGAGCACTGCCATGATCTCACTTGCAACAGTGATATCAAAGCCGTCCTCACGGGGAACACCGTTTACCTTACCGCCCATACCGTCTACGATGAAACGGAGCTGACGGTCGTTCATATCAACACATCTCTTCCATGTGATGCGGCGAACGTCGATGCCGAGGGTGTTGCCCTGCTGGATGTGGTTATCAAGCATTGCGGCAAGGAGGTTGTTTGCAGCGCCGATTGCGTGGAAGTCGCCTGTGAAGTGGAGGTTGATATCCTCCATAGGAACTACCTGAGCGTAACCGCCGCCTGCAGCGCCGCCCTTAACACCGAATGCGGGGCCGAGGGAGGGCTCGCGGAGAGCAACGGTTACGTCCTTGCCGATACGGCGAAGGCCGTCGGCAAGTCCGATTGTTGTTGTTGTTTTACCCTCACCTGCAGGTGTGGGAGTGATTGCTGTTACGAGGATAAGCTTACCGTCCTCGCGGTCTGTCTCGGAAAGAAGTGAGGGATCGATCTTTGCCTTGTATCTGCCGTACTGCTCGAGATACTTCTCGTCTACGTGGGCAGTTTTTGCGATCTCGCTGATATGCTTCATCTCACAGGACTGAGCGATCTCAATATCGGAAAGATATGCCATGGGACTTATCTCCTTTTATATAAATTAATTATCAGTTAGTGCCCTGCTTGTGGAGAACTACGTCGTGTGCGCCGCCCTCAACAATGCTGGATGCGGAAACGAGAGTGAGTCTTGCCTTCTCCTGAAGCTCGGGGATGGAGAGAGCACCGCAGTTGCACATTGTGCTCTTAACCTTTGCAAGAGTTACTCTTACGTTATCGGAGAGATTACCTGCGTAGGGAACGTAGGAGTCTACACCTTCCTCGAAGGAAAGCTTGCCTGCGCCGCCGAGGTCGTATCTCTGCCAGTTACGTGCACGGTTAGAGCCCTCGCCCCAGTACTCCTTCATGAGAGTGCCGCCGATATTAACCTTTGCTGTGGGGCTCTCCTCGAAGCGAGCAAAGTATCTGCCGAGCATGATGAAGTCTGCGCCCATTGCGAGAGCGAGAGTGATGTGGTGGTCGTGTACGATACCGCCGTCGGAGCATACGGGAACGTAGATACCTGTTTCCTTGAAGTACTCGTCACGTGCCTCACAAACCTCGATAAGAGCTGTTGCCTGGCCACGGCCGATACCCTTTGTTTCTCTTGTGATACAGATAGAACCGCCGCCGATACCTACCTTGATGAAGTCTGCGCCTGCCTCAGCGAGGAAGCGGAAGCCCTCACGGTCTACAACGTTACCTGCACCGATCTTTACTGCCTCGCCGTAGTTCTCACGAACCCATGCGATTGTTCTGGACTGCCACTCGGAGAAGCCCTCGGAGGAGTCGATACAAAGAACGTCTACACCTGCAGCTACAAGTGCGGGAACTCTCTCTGCGTAGTCACGGGTATTGATACCTGCGCCTACAATGTATCTCTTCTCGGAGTCGAGAAGCTCGTTGGGGTTAGCCTTGTGCTGATCGTAGTCCTTACGGAATACGAAGTAGCAGAGGTTGCCGTCCTTGTCTACGATAGGAAGGGAGTTGAGCTTGTGATCCCAGATGATATCGTTTGCTTCCTTAAGAGTTGTACCCTCGGGAGCTGTGATGAGCTTTTCAAGGGGAGTCATGAACTCAGAAACCTTAGTTGCGGGATCCATTCTGGAAACACGGTAGTCACGGCTTGTTACGATACCGAGAAGCTTACCTGTAGCGCTTCCGTCCTCAGTTACTGCAACTGTGGAGTGGCCTGTCTTTTCCTTGAGAGCGATGATGTCTGCAAGAGTCTTGTCGGGGCTGATGTTGGAGTTGGATACAACAAAGCCTGCCTTGTAGCCCTTAACTGCAGCTACCATTGCAGCCTCGTCCTCGATGGACTGAGAGCCGTAGATGAAGGAGCAGCCGCCCTCACGAGCGAGAGCGATAGCGAGCTTTTCTCCGGAAACGGACTGCATGATAGCAGAAACGAGGGGAGTTTTGAGAGTGATCGCGCTCTCCTCGCCCTTTCTGTAGCGGACGAGGGGAGTGCTGAGGTCTACTGCTGTGGGGATACACTCAGAGGAGGAGTATCCGGGAACGAGAAGATATTCGTTAAATGTGTGAGAAGCTTTCTCAAAATAGTATGCCATTGTTAGTTACCTCACTTTTTAAAGTATTTTACGGCAGACTCGAACATCTTGATATCGTAGTTGCCGGGAACGTTTTTATAAAGACCGGAGCCGATTCTCTCGGAGTGGCCCATCTTACCGAATACACGGCCGTCGGGAGATGTGATACCCTCGATAGCACATACGGAATCGTTAGGATTGAAGCGAACGTCGTCTGTTGCGTTGCCGTCGAGGTCAACGTACTGAGTTGCGATCTGTCCGTTAGCTGCAAGCTGAGCTACAAGCTCAGGGGAGCAGAGGAATCTACCCTCACCGTGAGAGATCGGCACGTTGTAGATATCGCCTACGTTAGTTTCTGCAAGCCAGGGAGACTTGTTTGATGCGATTCTTGTGCGAACGATTCTGGACTGGTGGCGGGAAATTGTGTTGAATGTAAGTGTGGGGCAGTTCTCATCTGTGTCGATGATCTTACCGAAGGGTACGAGACCGAGCTTGATGAGTGCCTGGAAGCCGTTACAGATACCGCACATAAGACCGTCACGGTTATCGAGAAGGTCTGCAACGCCTGCCTTAACAGCCTCGTTACGGAAGAATGCTGTGATGAACTTACCGCTTCCGTCAGGCTCGTCACCGCCGGAGAATCCGCCGGGAACGAATACCATCTGAGCGCTCTCCAGCTTCTTTGCAAAGCTTTCAACGCTGCGAGCGATACCGTCTGCTGTGAGGTTGTTGATTACAACGATCTCAGGATCAGCACCTGCATCACGCATAGCCTTTGCAGAGTCGTATTCGCAGTTTGTGCCGGGGAATGCGGGGATAAGAACCTTGGGACGAGCTACCTTGATCGCGGGAGCTGCCCAGCTGTCAACCTTATACTCGAAGTTCTCGATCTTCTTGCCCTCTACGGGGATGTTGCAGGAGTATACGCTCTCGAGCTTATCCTCATAGATGCCGAGAAGCTCGTTTGTGCAAACCTTTTCATCGCCGAGAGTGATAGCGCACTTATCAGTTACTGTACCAACAAGTCTTGCGCCCTCGATCTCCTCAGTTGCTTCTACTACGAATGCACCGTAGTTATACTTGAATGCGCATACGGGGCACCAGCCGTCTGCAAAGTCAAAGCCGAGACCGTTACCGAAGCACATCTTCATTACAGCCTCACCTACACCGCCAAGACCGGGAGTGTATGCTGCAACTGCCTTGCCCTCTCTCTGGAGAGCTGTTACCTTATCAAATACTGCGAGGAGGGACTCTGCCTTGGGAAGGCCGTTTTCGTCGTACTCGGGAGCGATAAGGTATACCTTATTGCCTGCAGTCTTGAATTCGGGGGAAACTACTTCGTTTGCCTTGCCCATTGTTACTGCGAAGGAAACGAGGGTGGGAGGTACGTCAAGAGACTCGAAGCTTCCGCTCATGGAGTCCTTACCGCCGATGGAGCCGATACCGAGCTCCTTCTGAGCCTTGAATGCACCGAGAAGAGCTGCCATGGGCTTGCCCCAACGGGTTGCATCGCGGCCGAGCTTTTCGAAGTATTCCTGGAATGTGAGGTATACTTCCTTGAATTCTGCACCGCTCGCCACGAGCTTTGCTACAGACTCAACTACTGCAAGATATGCGCCGTGGTAGGGGCTCTTTTCTGTGATGAAGGGGTTATAGCCCCAGGACATGAAGGACACGTCGTCTGTATGAGCCTTTTCAACGGAAACCTTATGAGCCATCGCCTGAATAGGTGTGAGCTGGTTCTTACCGCCGAAGGGCATGAGGACTGTGCCTGCACCGATTGTGGAGTCAAATCTTTCGGAAAGGCCGCGCTTTGAGCACATATTGAGGTCATTAGCACAAGCCTTAATATTATCTGCAAAAGTACCCTCGATATTCTTTGCGAAGGACTTGGGAGATGCTACGTTAACGTCGATATGCTTTTCAGCACCGTTGGAGTTAAGGAACTCACGGCTGATATCGCAGATAACCTTGCCGTTCCACTTCATTGTAAGTCTTGCGTCTTCCTTTACAACTGCAACGGGACGAGCCTGGAGGTTTTCCTCCTCAGCAAATGCGAGGAACTTTTCTACGTTCTCAGCTTCAATTACAACGGCCATTCTCTCCTGAGACTCACTGATTGCAAGCTCAGTACCGTCAAGGCCCTCGTACTTCTTGGGAACTGCATTGAGGTCGATATCAAGACCGCCTGCAAGCTCACCGATAGCAACGGATACACCGCCTGCACCGAAGTCGTTACATCTCTTGATGAGACGGGTTACTTCCTTACGGCGGAACATTCTCTGGAGCTTTCTCTCCTCGGGAGCATTACCCTTCTGAACCTCTGCACCGCAGCTTTCGAGGGATTCCTCTGTGTGGGACTTGGAGGAGCCTGTTGCACCGCCGCAGCCGTCACGGCCTGTGCTGCCACCGAGAAGAACGATTACATCACCGGGGCAGGGACGCTCACGGCGAACGTTCTCTTCGGGAGCTGCTGCGATTACAGCACCGATCTCCATTCTCTTTGCTGCATAGCCGGGATGGTAGATCTCATCAACGATACCTGTTGCAAGACCGATCTGGTTACCGTAGGAGGAATATCCTGCAGCTGCAGTTGTTACGATCTTACGCTGGGGAAGCTTACCCTTGATAGTCTCGGAAACGGGCTTGAGGGGGTCTGCCGCACCTGTTACTCTCATTGCGGCATATACGTAGGAACGACCGGACAGGGGGTCACGGATAGCACCACCGATACATGTTGCCGCGCCACCGAAGGGCTCGATCTCTGTGGGGTGGTTATGTGTTTCGTTCTTGAAGAGGAGGAGCCACTTTTCGGGCTTGCCGTCTACTTCAATATCGATCTTTACTGTACAAGCGTTGATCTCCTCGGACTCATCAAGCTTCTCAAGCTTGCCTTCCTTCTTGAGGTAGCGAACTGCAAGAGTTGCGATGTCCATAAGACATACGGGCTTTGTTCTGCCAAGCTCCTTACGGGTATCGATATACTCCTCGTAAGCCTTCTGGATGAGCTCGTCCTCGAATGTTACGTTATCGATCGTTGTAAGGAATGTTGTGTGACGGCAGTGGTCGGACCAGTATGTATCGATCATGCGAATCTCAGTGATTGTGGGATCGCGCTTCTCTGTGAGGAAGTACTCCTGGCAGAATGTGATATCGTCAAGATCCATTGCAAGGCCGTAGGACTTAACGAAGTCTGCAAGACCGTCACGGTCAAGCTTTGTAAAGCCGTCAAGTGTTGCAACCTCTGTGGGGATCTCATACTCAATTGCAAGAGTTTCGGGCTTCTCGAGAGCTGCCTCTCTTGCCTCAACGGGGTTGATTACGTACTTCTTGATCTCTGCGATATTCGCATCAGTAAGGTTGCCGTAAAGAGCATATACCTTAGCAGAACGAACGAGGGGACGCTCACCCTGGGAGATGATCTGGATACACTGTGCCGCAGAGTCTGCTCTCTGGTCAAACTGACCGGGAAGGAACTCTACTGCGAAAACGTATGCGCCCTCGAGAGCGGGCTCTTCGCATACTGTGTCGAGCTGAGGCTCGGAGAATACTGTCTTTTTAGCATACTCAAAAAGGTCTGCCTCGATGTTTTCCGCATCGTATCTGTTGATAACGCGGACGTCTGTAAGAGCCTCGATGCCGAGAAGTGTACGTGCATCGGAAAGGAGGGCCTTAGCCTCGTGAGCAAGCTCTTTTTTCTTTTCTACAAAAACTCTGTATACCATACTTGGTTACCTCACTATCTTATGCCTTGAGTGCGCGCTGACCGATATCTGTACGGTAGTATGCGTTTTCAAAGCTGATTTTATCTACAAGTGCGTATGATGCGTCGATCGCATCCTTAAGAGTATCGGCAATCTCAACAGCGCCGAGAACTCGGCCTCCTGCTGTTACTACCTTGCCGTCCTTGAGAGCTGCGCCCGCAACGTATACCTTATCGGAAATCTCTGCGGGGATAGTGATCTCAAAGCCCTTATCATAAGCCTCGGGATAGCCCTTGGATGCCATGATTACACAGCAAGCACTCTTATTTGCAAATTTAACCTCTGTTTCGGAAAGCTTTTCCTCAGTTACAGCCTGCATAACTGTGAGAAGATCACTTTCAAGGAGGGGGAGAACTACCTGAGTTTCGGGGTCACCGAAGCGGCAGTTATATTCGATAACCTTGGGGCCCTTTTCGGTGAGCATAAGACCGAAATAGAGACAGCCCTTGAACGTTCTGCCCTCTGCATTCATTGCATTGATTGTGGGAAGGAAGATCTCCTTCATGCAACGCTCTGCAATATCGGCAGTATAGTAGGGGTTGGGAGCGATAGTGCCCATGCCGCCTGTGTTGAGGCCTGTGTCATTATCGCCTGCGCGCTTGTGGTCCATGGAGGAGATCATGGGAACAACGCACTTTCCGTCTGTGAAGGAAAGAACGGATACCTCGGGACCCTCGAGGAATTCCTCGACAACAACAGTCTTACCGCTGGCACCGAACTTGCCGTCTGCCATCATTTCGCGAACTGCGCTGTAAGCTTCCTCTCTTGTCTGACAGATGATAACGCCCTTACCGAGAGCAAGACCGTCTGCCTTGATAACTGTGGGGATAGGAGCAGTTTCAAGATACTTGAGAGCCTTCTCCATATCGGAGAATACCTCAAACTCCGCTGTGGGGATTGAGTACTTCTTCATAAGGTTCTTTGAGAAAGCCTTGCTTCCCTCGATGATAGCAGCGCAAGCGCGGGGACCGAAGCAGGGGATACCCTTCTCTTCAAGTGCGTCAACGCAGCCAAGCACCAGAGGATCATCGGGAGCTACAACCGCATAATCTACAGCGTTATCAACAGCAAACTTAACGATCGCATCAAGGTCTGTTGCCTTGATATCTACGCATGTTGCATCCTGTGCCATACCGCCGTTTCCGGGGAGGGCGAATATCTCTTTAACGTTTTTGTTTTCCTTAATTTTCTTGATAATGGCGTGCTCTCTGCCGCCGCCACCGACTACAAGTATCTTCAAATCAGGCGCACCTTCCTTTGTTTTTGATGTTTTTTACAATTCTTATAAATGCACCCTCGGGGCTGACCCGTTTTTTTCGAAAAAACGAAGCAGCCCCAAAGGAAATGTTTATTAGTGATGGAACAAGCGCATTCCTGTGAATGCAATTGCCATGCCGTACTTATTTGCGCACTCGATAACGATATCGTCACGAATGGAGCCGCCGGGCTCTGCAATATACTTAACGCCGGACTTCTTCGCTCTCTCGATATTATCGCTGAAGGGGAAGAATGCATCGGAGCCAAGTGCTACGCCGTCGATAGCGTCGAGGTATGCACGCTTCTCGCAATCTGTGAGAGGCTCGGGACAAACTGTGAAGTACTTCTGCCAGTTGCCCTCTGCGCATACGTCCTCCTCGTTACCGTTGATGTAGCCGTCGATAACATTATCACGGTCAGGTCTCTTGATCTCAGCCTTGAAGGGGAGGGAGAGAACCTTATCGTGCTGACGGAGGAACCATGTATCAGCCTTAGAACCTGCAAGACGTGTGCAGTGAACTCTG
>JAZTXZ010000078.1:0-3787 GCA_045636685.1 Candidatus Avispirillum sp.
ATCATTTTTAAGATAGTTATGAAGTTTTACAATCCTCGCGGCGAAGCATAAAGATTTATCCAAAAGTACATTTCCTGTTTTTACTATTAGCGACATACTTTACCTCAGTTAAAGAATAAAGAATAAATAATAAAGAATAAATTAAGGAATAGAGAATGAAAGCGTCCATATACACTTTAGGTTGCCGAGTCAACCAATACGAATCCGATGCCATTGCGGAAATGCTGTCGGCAGTAGGATTCACAGTCGTGCCCTTTGGCGAGGCGTGCGATATAACTGTTATCAATACCTGCACGGTAACTGCTGAGAGCGACAGAAAGAGCCGTCAGCATATTCGCCGTGCGAAGTCCTTTTCCCCTGATGGGGCGGTGATCGTCACAGGCTGCTATGCGCAGATCGCAAAAGAGGGAGCCCTCGAGGCAGGTGCTGCCGCAGTTGTAGGTAACGGTGAAAAATCAAAGATTGCTGATATTGCCCTCAGCCTTGTGAACGGCGAGAGGGAGATAAGCTGCGTCGGCGACATAATGAAGGCACCCTACGACCGCGTGTCAGTTTCAAAGCCCACGAGAGCGAGAGCATATATTAAGATCGAGGACGGCTGCGAAAACCGATGTGCTTATTGTATTATCCCCAGAGCCCGCGGACAGGTACGCTCACGCCCCTGCGATGACGTTATCCGCGAGGTGTCCGCAATCGCCGAAAAGGGATATAAGGAAGTTATCTTAACGGGTATCGAAACTGCATCCTACGGAAAAGATCTCGAAAACATTGACCTTTCCCACCTTCTTTTGATGGTGGATAAAATCCATGGAGTAGAGCGAATAACAATGGGAAGCCTTGAGCCTACTGTTATGACGGAGGCATTTGTTGAAAATCTTTCCCATGTTAGCGGTCTTCTTCCTCATTTCCATCTTTCCATTCAGGCAGGATGCACCCGCACTCTCAACAGAATGAGAAGAAAATATACAAGAGAAAAAGCGCTTTTTGCAATTGAGCGAGTTCGAAAGTATATTCCCGAGGCTACCTTCTCTGCTGACGTTATTGTAGGATTCCCCGGCGAGACCGATGAGGATTTTGCCGATACTGTTGATTTTTGCCGCAGTGCCAGATTTTTGCATCTCCATATTTTCCCCTATTCCAAAAGAGAGGGAACGGAGGCGGCAGATATGCCCGATCAGGTGCCTGAAAACATCAAAAAGCAAAGAGCGGCATTTCTTGCAAAGGTAGGCGAGGATATACAGAACGAAATGCTTGACAGATATATTGAAGAGCACGGAGAGTCAAGCCCTGCATACGTTCTTTGCGAAACCTATAAGGACGGAATATCAAACGGACATACAGAGCATTTTATCGAATGCGATTTTGAAACAGAAGAAGGCCGTATAGGAGAGATAATTCCCGTTGCCATCGTAGGAAGACGTGGAAGCGTTCTTCTCGGCAAGGCTCTCAGCTGATAAAATAATCCGAAAGGAATTTAAAAATATGAAAAGAACATTCGCAGCAATTCTCGGTGTATTTCTTGCGCTTGTAACTGTGATCACAGCTATCCCCTTTACTGTAAGTGCAGAGGATAGCGTAGAGCTTATCGGTGAAGTGCAGGAAAGCATACCCGACATCCGAATCACCATTGATCCGGGCAATAGCCTTGACACCATCCACAATGACAAGGATGAAAAGATCGACACTAAGGTTTCAGTTACAGGCGCATGGGACAGCTCCTTCAATTTCAAATCCCTCGCCGCTGAGCTTAAGACCCGCGGAAACTCATCCTGGCTCATGCCCAAGAAGCCCTATCAGATCAAGTTTAATAAAAAGACCGATATGTTCGGTATGGGTAAGGAAAAGAAGTGGATCCTTCTTGCAAATTACGTTGACGGCTCTTTTGTCCGCAATAAGATCATCTTCGACCTTTGCGAGAATATCGGTATGCCCTATACCATCAAGTCTGTTTTCGTAAATCTTTACATAAACGGAGATTATAAGGGCCTTTATCAGCTTTGCGAAAAGGTTGAGATCGGTGATAACAGAGTACCCCTTGAGGACGATTTCGGCGTTATCGCGGAAATGGATGCGGCAACCCGTCTTGAGGGTGAGCCCTTCTATTTCTACTCAGACGTAACGGGCAAGCCCTTCGTTTATAAGGAATATAACACAGATTTCGAGGAAGCTCCTGCTGCGGACGTGGCGGCGGTACGGACCTTCTTTGAAGATAGAATAAATACTCTGGAAAACGAGCTGTATAATAACGGAAAGAACTGGGAGCTCGTTGAGTCTCTTATCGATATCGATTCCGTTATCAAGTACTATTTCATAAATGAGCTTTGCATGAATGCAGATACATGCTTTGCCAGCACATACTTCTATATCGACGGCAAGGATGACATTCTTCATATGGGCCCCGCGTGGGACTATGACCGCATCTTCGGCTACTACGATTATAAGGGAGGCTACGTGCAGGGAACTGACGAGGATTTCTTAAAGAATATCACAGACTGTACCGATAAGCAGAGAGTCGAGTGGTATAAGATGTTCTTCCAGTATCCCGAGTTCGTTGAGCGTGTAAACGAGCTGTACTCAGAGGTCATCAAGGAAGAGTTCAATGCCGAGCGCATCAATGCAACCATTGATGCATATCAGAGCCTCCTTTACAACAGCCTTATGAGAAACTACGTTGACGAGGGCTGGGCACTGTTCCATAACAACTCAGAGGCTGAGTTCTTCTCAAACAACCGCACGGGTGCAACAAACTATCTGAATTTCACAACAAATTATCTGAAGAATAATATCATAGACAGAATTGAATATCTTAATTCTGCATACGGCGAGTATATGCCCGCACTTTTCTATCAGCAGAACAGCGGCAGAACCTATAGCGGTGGATCTATGACAGACAGCCAGATACTCTCATCCGTGTCTCTTTGTCTTGATAACAGTATTATCGACGGCTCTATAAGCTATACTATTCAGGGACGTGGCATTGTAGTAGAAACTGCCAAGGACGGCGAGAAGGTGCAGGGCAGACACGTGTACCGACTTGGAATCAGCCTTGAAGGAAACGTGGCGAACTATTATTCCGTTCAGTACAGAGCCTTTGTAAACGGAGAATGGATGCCCTGGGCGTCTGATGGCGCATTTGTAGGCCCCGGAAGTTCTTATATTGAAAGAATCCAGGTGCGTCTTGTTGAAAAGGCAGCTCCCGTTGAGGCGACCGTGACCTTTGACGTGGAAGGAATCGAGCCTATAACAACAATCGCAGGAAATAAGGTAACTCTTCCTGCTCTTCCCGAGGGATACGATGGCTGGTATCTTTCGGAAAGCTTTGAGGGGGATGCAGTGACCGAGGTTACAGCAACTGAGAATACCCACGTATTTGCTAAGAAGATGATGGAAATTGTGATTGGCGACCTTGACGGAGACGGAAATGTTAACGCAAAGGATACCAACACACTTAAAAGATTGTTTGCGGGAGTAATCTCTCTCACAGAAGAGCAGAGAATTGCCGCAGATATTGACAATAACGGTGCGGTTAACGGATTTGATGCGAACCTTCTCATAAGGATGGCAACAGGAGCATAATGTATAAAAAAGAGATACGGCTTGCCGTATCTCTTTTTTGAATGTTGAATAGTGGATTATGAATAATTATGCTTCGTTTCTATGCAATCCTCAAATCCGGGTTTATGGGGGAGGTATGTGTTATGTAGGGAACTTTTTGAAAAAAAGTTCCCTACGACCCTCAAAAACTTCAAAAAGGGATTAATATAAATTCGGGTTTAACGGGCTGTTT
>JAZTXZ010000079.1:0-39707 GCA_045636685.1 Candidatus Avispirillum sp.
GTCTGGCCTCGGAATGACCTTGGTTCATAACGCGGACGATAATCAATATGTTATCACCCTTGCTGATCGAAGCACAAAAACATTTAAAATCATTCAAGAATCAAGAGGAATTGACGAAACATATGCCAATGGATATATAATTTCTGAGTCTGATTACATTGGAAATTCAATAACATATGTGTATGATTCTTCATTCCCTACAAGACTGATTTCCATAACAGACTCAGTTGGTACTAATGTCTCTCTTGGATACGATACCAGTGGATACTTTAATAAGGTAACTGCCGGTGATCGTATTATTTCATTGCAATTCGAATATGGGTTTAATAATCAACGGGGATCATATGCTTCTATAAGTGACAATTATGGTAGCACAGCGAACTTTACTTACAATGATTCACTTGCGACTATCTCATCAGCAGATGGCGCAATAACTTCTCTTACATATGAGCCTGCAAGCTACTTTGACTATTGCTACCGTGTTAAAACAGCTTCTTGGAAATCAGGTGCAGCGGCAACTGCTAATACAGCAGAGTTTGCTTATGACCGTTCACACGCTACAACAATTCATTACTATGGAAATGACTGCATAAACTGTGTTGGCTCTGACAGCATCGATGATATATACATGACATATACATTTGATATGTGGGGCAATACTACACTCATATATGCTGAGGGCTATAGCCGAGAAAATGTGTATAGCACAAGCATATATGGTTATGCTTCCGGCAACACAATGGATCTCAGCGCATCAAACTTTAATCTTACAAGCTATGCCGACACCGGTATTATCGGAAACAACTTAATTATTGGCGGAAGCGCAGAAAACGGTATTTCTCCTATGACAAAAACTTCCGAATCCATAGTGTCCGTTACTGATGAAGAATGCTATGTTGGCAAAAAATCTTGTAAATGTATAATCGAAACCACCGATGGTGGCTTTGACGGCATGGCAAAAACAATTCGTCTTTCGCCCGGAGAGTACTGCTTCTCTGTTTATGTGAAGTGTGACGAAGAGATGACAGGAGACCTGTACCTTGCCGTTTATAGCCAAACAACAAAAGAAAGAATTGCAACCTCGGAAAGTATCAATGCAACTGTATCAAGTGTTAATAATGGTTGGCAAAGACTATCCCTGGACTTTACTGCTGACGAAAGCGTAGGATTTATTCTTTATACAATAGTAGAAAACGGAAGCGGCACTTATTATGCAGATGGTTTTCAGCTTGAAAAAAAGACAGAGTTTTCTCCTTCAGCATATAATATGATCGACAACTCCGGTTTTGAAAAAACCACTGATACTGTCAGCAGTGGTGGAGCCATTATTACTATAACTGACTGTTGGGAATTTATTGCTTCGGATACTACAAACGATTCTTCCGAAGTCAAATTCGACAACCGATCTGCAAAAATCAACGGAAATATGGATGCTACAGCATCTGTCAGCCAAACTGTAATCATTGGCACTCTCCCTGAAAACTCATATATTCTTTCAGGCTGGGCACAAGCAGAATCTGTACCCACAAAAGATAACAGAACATTTGAACTCTTTGCAGAGGTGAATTACACATACGCAGATAGCAATGGAATCTACCATCAAAAGACTGTAAAGACATCCGTCCCTTTTACTTGGGAAACTGACGAATGGCAATATACATCAGGTGTTGTTGAATTGCCTACAAATACTGCTGACGAAACAGTTATTTGTATAGATAGCATTACCGTAGGCGCAAGCTATGATTACAACTGTAATACAGCTGTGTTTGATAATATTTCACTTGTACAGGATAGTGCGTTAAGAATCTCTTACGATGACAACGGTAATCTTTCTACAATAAAAATTGATAATGAAGAAACATATGAGTATATCTACGATGATAACGATAACCTTATCAAAATACTCGACGAAAATAAAGAAGCAGTAGAAGAGTATACATACTATGAAAACGGCGATTTAAAAACGAGCTGGAATAATGAAGATAATGAAACGTTAGAATTTTTCTACGATGAAGGTCGAAACCTTACATCCGTTAAGTGTGGTGAAGAAATACGCGAAAGCTATACGTATGATGCTAACGGAAATATGTTAACTTCCGTTACAGAGGATAGCTCGTCCAATTATTCATACACAGTTTGGGGCGAAACAACAAGTTCAGCTACAACCATCACTATAAATGGTGTACACAAAACTATGGCATCCTCAAGAGTGTATGACAACATCAGCCGCCTGCTTCTCAGTGAAACAGACAGTCTTGGAAATACCACGTCCTACGGGTATAATTCTGACAAATGGCTCACGATGGTACAGGATGCAAACGGTAATCAGACAAGGTATAATTACTCATCAGGCAAGCTTACAGGTGAATATGCCGATACAGACAAGGACAACGTACTTGACGAAGATGAAGCAAATATATCGTACACCTATGATGCCTACGGCAGGCTTACAGGCGCAACTACAGCAACCACAGAATATGTATTTGCATATAACGGAGCAAATCTTATTCAGAGTGTGGGGATTGCGGGTGAGCTGAGGCCACTTATCACCTATCGTTACAATGAAACCTACACTTTAAACATAGGTGTAACGTATGCAAACGGTTTGACAATCGATTACGTTTATGATACACTTGGTAATGTAACAGAGGTCAAGCGTAACGGAACGTCCGCACTTGAGTATGTCTATAACGGTAATATGCAGGTGGTATATGAAAAGGATCATGTGAATGATTCTATAACCGAGTATCATTATACAGATGGCGGAGAGCTTTATCTCACTAAGAAAACTCAGAACGGCATTGAGATACTTGAGTATTACGATACTTCCGTTGAGAATGCTTCAAAGAGTATAACTGTTATTAACGGCTATGAACTTGACTATTCAAGCATCTATGATGAAGAAACTGAAACTTCAAAGTGCGTTCTTCCCACAGAGGCAGAGATATCTTCAGATACCGATGATTTCGGAAGATTAGAAAAGGTATATCTGAAAGACAGCGAAGGCAATAATATACTAACTGCAACATATACATACGTTGACAAAACAATTGGAGATGAGCTTCGTACATCCGACAGGATCCAATCTATAACGTATTCCGCAAATAAATCGTACACCTATACTTATGATGCTGTGGGTAATATTACCTCCGTATCAGACGGACCTTATATTACCACGTATGAGTATGATGAGATTTACCAGCTTACAAGGGAGAATAATCAGAAAGCAGGAAAGACTTGGGCATATACCTATGACAAGTCCGGTAATATTCTTTCCAAGTCTGAATACGCATATACTGCTAAGGGTGTTGCACTCGGAACTGCTCTTGATACAGTAACCTACACCTACGGCAACGAAAATTGGGGCGATCAGCTCACTTCTTATGATGGAACCACTATCACTTATGATTCTCAAGGTAATCCTCTTAACTGGCGCGACGGAATAAGCTTCTCCTGGACGGGAAGACAGCTTGACAGCATTACTAAGAGTGACGGGACTGTTGTAAGCTTTACCTACGATGCCAACGGTATGAGAATCGAAAAAATCGCAGGCGATGAATCCTTCGGTTACGTATGGCAAAACGGAAAGTTGGTTTCGGAGAGCTATGAGTACGACTATGAGCTGACACAGTACTATATTTACGACGAAAATGGCTCGCCCATTGCTTGGAGCTATCTTGATGAGTATTATTACTATATCAAGAACCAGCAGGGAGATATCCTCGGATTCACAGATGCAGAAGGAAATATTATTGTAACCTATGAGTACGACGCTTGGGGCAATCTCCTTTCTTATACCGGCACCTGGTATCTTGCTGAATATAATAGCCTTCGCTACCGAGGCTATGCTTATGATAATGAAACAGGACTTTATTATCTCCAGTCAAGATACTACGATCCCCAAGTAGGCAGATTCCTCAATGCGGATGATACAGATTGTCTGGGAGCGAGCGGCACTGTACTCGGATGGAATTTGCATGCTTATTGTCAGAATGCGCCCGTAACAAGTATAGACTACGATGGAAGAAGAACCTTTTTCATTAATGGTATTAACAATGGAAGTACGGGAGCACCAACATATGCTACAAGATTTATTGAATTATTGAGTAAAAAGGGTATTAAAGATCCATATGCTATCGCTGTTTATAAAGGCAAGGCTGGCCTTGGTGGTATAGTAAAAGGTGTTTGTAAAGTGTTCCTGGAAATGATAAATGTAGATGTATATACTAACTATGTGGTTAAAGCAATCAAAGATAGTTTGGCTAAAAAACCTCTTGCGAGAGGAGAACAATTAAATCTGATAGGATATAGCGGCGGCGGTCAGATAGCACTAAATGTTATGGAGAAAATGAAGGGCAAAATAACAAATGTAGTGTTAATAGGTGCTCCTGTAGCAGAAATATGGAAGACGACTACAAAAATATCTATGATATATGCTGGATGGGATCCCTTGTCATGGAATGTAGGATGGGGATATAAAACTTATTTTGCTGGTTGGTTCGGACATACCGATTATTTTAGCAATAAATATATTAATACTGTTGCTGGTATAGTAATAAATTTAATTGATTAGAAAGTTGATAAAATGAAAAAGAATTTGTTTTTATTAATAGCAATTAGTATAGTATCAGTTGCTATTATTATAATTCTAATACTTACCGCAATCGCTATAATTGTTCCGCCTGAATCAGGGAACGAAAACAATACATTTCATTGTAGTGAAGCAGACAGTTATTTTGTTGATTGCAAAGTGGAAAATGGGAGAGTAAAGATTAGGTATTCGATGTGCTTTGTAAACAATAGTGATCATGATGTAAGTTTTACTCTTGCAGCTAAATTCAAAAAGAATGAAGTAAAAAGAATAATGAAAAGTGACTTTGTTTTTGGTTGTGATGAAAATGGAGATGTTTTAACCCAAACATTGCATTGCGGTGAAAAAAAGAATATAGTGTATATATTCGAAAGGGATTATCTTGGGGGAGATATTAGCAAGACTATATCGTTCCCGGAAGAATTGGCTCTAACATATCAATATGGAGAATGAAAGTAGGTGACAGTACCGGGCTTTGTTTTATTCACCTAAACAAAGCTCAATGGGAAGGTATCACGGCAAACGCAGGGTACGGTACTATGTGTTATGTGTTCTTTATAAATACCTGAATAACAATTTTAGGGGCGATCAGCTCACATTATATGACGGCACGGCCATTAACTATGATGCACAGGGCAATCCCCTTAACTGGCGCGACGGTATGAGTTTCTCCTGGACGGGAAGACAGCTTGACAGTATAACAAAGAGTGACGGAACTGTCGTAAGCTTTACCTACGATGCCAACGGTATGAGAACAGAAAAGATCGCGGGCGATGAATCCTTCGGTTACGTATGGCAGAACGGAAAGCTTATTGCCGAAAGCTATGAGTATGACGAATATCTGACACAGTATTATATCTATGACGAAAACGGTTCTCCAATATGAACAAGTCCGTTAAAAACGGACAATAGCAAAACAACACCTCCTATGGTAGAATTAGAAGACTACCATAGGAGGTGTTGTCATATCAGGAAGAAAAGGAATGAAACATTGCGCAGAAAAGTAAAAAAGTGATACGAAAAGAATATAAAGAAGGAGTATCACAATGTGAATTAAGCAGAAAATATGGAACAAGTATAGCCGCAATACAGTGTTGGATAGGGTCGATAATGAAAAATTAAATACTGCCCAAACAATTAGCCGCCTCATTTCTTATGGAAGCAAAAAAACAATGCCCTTTGCTCACTTCATATGTGCAGATTAATTCTGCACATATACTAAAGTCATTGCAGAATATTCTTGGTTATTCTACAATTAAATTATAGAGGATGACAAACACGAATAAATGAATAGAAGAAAGTGCAATATATAATCCATTTATTACATATTGTTATTTCTTTGCACATTTAAATTCACACAAATTATGTCTCTGTATTAATAAAAGAAATGGGGGGATCTCTTTTGAAGTTATATAACGAAGAAAAGTATTATAGAATGATGCGCAACAAACAGCTGGTTTATACCTATCAGTTAAAAAGATTATCAAAATCAAGCAAACGTGCAAATTTCATTATTATTTACTATAGTGTGGCATTAATAGTTTATACTCTGAGCATAAAGTACTTCCCTAACTTTTTAAGCAAAGACATAATGGAATTTGCTTGTGTTATTTTATCAATAATTGTTTTGATTTATTCGATTATTAATGATAATTCGAGATACTCCGAACGTATTCACACTGTAGAGCTTGCTTTAAGAAATATTAAACGATTAAAGAGAAGACTTGGTGGACTTGCAAGACTACCTGATGCCGATCAAGCTCCTGAATTCGATACAATAAAAGAAGAATTTGAAAACTTAGTGGGTCAAGTAGAGTACCGGGATGATTTGGATTTTTACCACACCATTCACTATTTGTGCCGTCGATGTGGTATTGACATAAAAACAGGTAAGGATATTGATAATTCAAGCAAACTTGAATCCATGAATCTCTCGGAAAAAGAAATAACTTATTTAAAGGATGAGGTGAGAGGATACATATTAGAAATAAACACCAAAGACCAAATGCGTTACCTTAGTTATCACCGTTTTCTACACATTTCACTTTATGCTTTGCCTGTTGGTTTATATTTGTTTTGTATTATGTTTCATCATTTGTGGCCATTGATTACTAAACTTATATTATGAAGACTATCGTTAAACCGACGCATAGGACGGTTCTATGTGTTCAGAAAAAACAACTGAATAACTGACCCAATGGGGGACGGCAACTTGCCGCCTCCCTTTCTTTTTGGAACTATAGAAAAAGAACAAAGCTTCTCTACTCACTTCATATGTGCAGATTAATTCTGCACATATACTAAAGCCATTGCAGATTATTCGACTTAGTTCTACAATTAATATATTAGGTAAGCTTTACTAATCAGAAATATTAAAACAAATAATCTATAAGATTTACATAAAGGAGTGAATACTATGCCTGAAGGAAAAAGAGAATACTTGCAACTGTTACAGGAACCTATTTGCCGGATGTCAACGATATCTGCAATTTTTAAAGGTTTTGCAGCTACAATCGTTGCAGGGATTTCGGTAATTCCTTACAAATCCACAAATTTATGGATTTTAGGACTTTCGTTTTTGCCGGTTTTAGCATTTGTTATTCTGGACATTTACTATCTAAAACTAGAAAGAAAATTTCGTTACTTATATGAGCAAGTCCGATTGGATAAACACACAATTGACTTCTCAATGAGATTAACTAA
The DNA here is from genome assembly GCA_045636685.1 of Candidatus Avispirillum sp. Taxonomy (GTDB): domain Bacteria; phylum Bacillota; class Clostridia; order Oscillospirales; family CAG-272; genus Avispirillum. The sequence goes on from JAZTXZ010000079.1 coordinate 7,295, forward strand.
CGATCCCTTGGAAATAATCAGTGCAAAAGCTCGTACATGGGATTGTCTTAAGTCTCCCAGTATTTATCTTTTTTATCCAATGATGATACTGATCTTGATCTCGGTGTTTGTGCTCAAATGTAAAAATATAATATGAGTATGGAGGCACAGCTCTATGAAAAGTATTTTTGAACAAGGTACATTTAACACATATTCTCGAATAGATTTAAGCGAATCTCGTTCTTCTGTGTTAAGCTACACCCAGTTCGGCACAAGAAAAACCACCGTGTTTATTTCACACAAACACGATGATCTTGATGATTTGAAAGGTGTAATAGGCTTTTTACAGCGTACTTACAATGTCAACGTTTATATTGACAGTCAGGATCCTTCAATGCCTAAAATAACGTCAGCAGAAACAGCTTTCAATATCAGAGAACGTATAAAACAGTGCGACAAATTTATCCTTCTTGCTACAAATGGTGCCATTGAATCCAAATGGTGTAATTGGGAATTGGGATATGGAGATGCTAAAAAGTATAAAGATCATATTGCTCTTTTGCCATTAAAGCCCCAAAATACAGCAGACATTGCATATAAAGGTTCAGAATATATGTCAATATATCCACATATAACGCATTGCGATGGTTCTGAAATAAATGAATATGGAAGACTTATCCAGCCAGGATACTACGTATGCACAAAAGAAAATGGTGTGAATCATATTAAGCCGCTTAGTGAATGGTTAAATAACAGATGATGGAGAGTAATAATGGGACGAAAATTTTTTGTTTCTTATAAGTACAAAGATGATGATGTAAAGAAAATACCTGAGGCAACACAGCCCACATGGGCTTGTGATTATGTTAATTACATCCAAAATGAAGTTTTATCCAGTGATGATATCTATAAGGGAGAGAAAAGCGACGAAGATATCTCCGATTGGGGCGAAGATGCCATTTGGGAGCATTTAAAGAACAAGATATATGATAGTACAGTTACCATTGTACTAATATCTCCCAACATGAAAGAACCTGGGAAATGGCAAAAATCTCAGTGGATACCATGGGAAATTAGCTATTCTGTGCGTGAAACAACACGAAATGACAGAACAAGTCATCGCAACGCGCTTCTTGCAGTAATTCTTCCCAACAAAGCCAGTAAGTATGACTATTTCGATAAAAACAAGGCTTTCCCTATTTTAAAAGGAAACATAGAAAATGGTTATACTTATGTGACAACATGGGAAAACTTCGTGAAATATCCTCAGACCTGTATAAAAACAGCTTTTGATTATAGGGATAAAACACCAAGCTATAAAATTGTCAAAACTCTTTAGTCAAAAAACAGTAAAGCTATCGAGCCAATGTATATAAAAAGCAACTATCTAAGGGCGACCATAAAGGTCGCCCTCTCATTTTATCTTCTATCAATTAAGCATTTTTTGTCTGCGTTTATACAATACATATTGAGTACTGTTACAGTTAGGTTTATGATTTCAATGGGTACATAATTATTTATTCAATAATTGTGATTCCAATCAAAGCTTTTGCTGTTGCTTTGACTACGTCGAGAGAGCGTTCATCGCAGGCTGAAAGCATACGGAGGAGATTTTCTATCTCGGAATCTTTGGACGGCTTCTCGGGATAGAAAATCGAATCCGGGGATATTGATAACGTTCGAATCAGTTTATACAGAACGTCATAGCTTGGCTTTTTGCCTTCGTTTTCTATTTTATATAAGTATCTCTCTGTTATGCCCACTGTATCTGCAAGCTCTTCTACGGTAAGATTGCTTTGCTCACGGGCATACTTAATAATATCTCCGAGTGTTTCAGGTTTTATATGCACTGACAGTTCACCTCCATATTTAATTATACGGAAACGAATTTTGTCGATAATGAAACGGCATTTCAATTATAATGCCCTGTAAGTTCAGTTAATATTAAAGCAAATCCCCGCTAAAAAAAACGAGATTTGGCGGGGTTGCTTGTTATGCCCAAATCCCTCCCAATCGAGTTTTGATGGGAGGGATTTTTACGTACTGGACAAGCTCCGGCACTCCGTTGCTTATTAGAAGCAACGATTACTAAATTATAAACTCTGTCTCATTTGTATTAGTGGTGAAGCATTAAAAAAAGCCTTGCTATAACAAAAGGACAGTTCAGCAATGATACTGAACTGTCAGTACAGTATTTCAATGAAATAATACACTCATATGTGTCTGTAGCACAGCAAATTGCGCTGTGCAGCAGGCACATTTTTGTTTGCCTAGATTTTTCTCAACCACATTGTCGTGGCCCTCCATTCAATCAATCATTTTGAAATTTATAAAGATTGATTGGAGGAAAACAATGGATAAATACTATCCTGAAGGCAGGAACAACAGTCCCAAAAGAAGCAAAGATAAATATAATCCATACACGATTTTTTCAGTTGGTTCGGAAACTGATTCACCTCACTATTATGTTTCTTTCAAGGATGGACAAGGAGTTCAGGTTTGTATAGAAATAGAAAAAGAACTGTTTGACATACTCAATGAATTTGAATTAGAAGATGTTGCTTATATTAATGAATGGAAACGTCACTATGATTTAAAAGAACATGATGAAGTATCTATAAATAAACGAGCAACATCTATTCCGTTAACTGTAGAAAAAATCATTCTTGAACAAATAGAAGAAGAACGGTTACATAAAGCAATTTCTTTACTACCTGAAAAGCTGAGACACAGAATTGAACTTTACTATTTTGAAGGAATGACTTATGAGGAGATTGCGCTGATTGAAGGATGTTCAAAAACAGCAATTAAATACTCCATTGACAATGCAAAAAAGAAAATCAAAAAATATTTAAAGAATTTTTAAGTTTTGACTTAACTTTTTGCAATTAAGTGAGCTAGTAGGTGAAGGGCAACGGAAAGCCCTTTGCCTACCTCTTTTTTACAGTAGGGTGTTCTTTGACAACCGAATACCATTCATCAAATACGTTCCTATTGCTGTGTAAAGACACAAGCTACTTTAGCAGATGCGCCAAGATCCAAATCACACTTTTCTAAAATACATTTGAGTGTTGATATTGAGAAGCGATAAATGTTTGCTACTAACATTGGTTAGCTACCAATGCAGCAAGAACAAGCAATAGACATAATGATACTCCCGTCCAGCTATAAACTCGAGCGTGATAAGCGTGTTCCGGCGTGAAGCCGTCGCAAGAAATAGGGGCGGTTGCGTGAGAACCACGTGAGGGTGAGATTCCCGTGAGACTGATACGCTGTCAGTCGTTTGATGACTTCCCTATAAATTCGGGTGTCGAGGACAAATAGAATTTATACTATCAAATAAGATGAACTATACTTTATCTTATTTGATACTACATAAAAGCAAAGGAGAATAAAATGGAAAGGAAATATAATAGAGGTGAAATGTATTTTGCTCACCTCGATGACGGAATCGGATCAGAGCAAAAAGGGCGGAGACCTGTCGTAATCATCCAAAATGATATTGGAAATGCACACAGTCCTACATTGATTGTAGCCTCAATAACAAGCGAAATTTATGGTAAATCTCAGTTGCCTACTCATTGCTTTCTCAAGGCAGATTATGGACTTCAAAAAGATTCTTTTATATTACTTGAACAGATTCGCACCATCGATAAAGCTCGTATCGGCAAGTATATCGGAAGAATTCCGGATGAGCATATTCCAAAACTCAACCATGCTTTGGAAGTAAGCGTTGGCTTATACAGAAACGAAAATGAAAAAATATGGTTATGTGACACCTGTGCTAAAAAAATCCGTAGCACCGGTGTTTTTTCAATTACTCATTCTACCCGATTTGTTCCACGTAAAGAAAGTTGCTATTTGTGTCACAAGAGAAATGGAGCACTATATCTCATTATCTTAAAATAATAATCAAACTTACATCTAAAAAGCAAAATTCGCACATTAGCTTCCGTCATTTAAATTACTTATAATAATTACAGCTAGACTACCTAGAAAGGAACGATATGCTTAACAATTATCCTGATGTACTTTCTGTAAAGCAAGTTATGGAAGTTCTTCATGTCAGCAAGAAATCTGTATACGAGTTACTTCATAACAAAGAAATCAAGTCGAAAAAAGTAGGGCGGAAATACATTATTCCTAAAATCTGTGTACAAAATTTTCTCTTATCCGCCGCCAACACACAATCAACAGAACAAGACAACATAACACAGTAGAAAGGAAAAAATCATGACGGGAAGCTTGCAAATAAAAAATGGTAAATACTATGCTGTAATTAATACATACCAAAACGGGAAAAGAAAACAAAAATGGATAGACCTTATGTTATCCGAAAAGGGAAATAAAAAGAAAGCCGAAAAAGCATTAAGAGAACAGCTTAGAGCTTTTGAATCAAAAGAACACCTGATTTATACGGATACTCTGTTTTGCGATTATATCAACTACTGGCTTGCTCGCATAAAGGTGAAAATCGATCCAATCACCTTTGAAAGCTACCAAGAAATAATAAAAGGGCATATATACCCATATTTTCACCATAAAGAAATCAAGCTCGGAGAAATTACAACAGATATATTCCAAGAATACATTGATAACAAGTATTCAAAAGGAAGAAAGGACCACAAGGGCGGTCTATCTGCCAACACATTATCCAAACACAAAAACATTCTCAATCAAGTTACAAAACTGGCAGTTAAAGAGGGCTATCTACTCACAAATATTTGCCAATATGTTGACCTGCCAAGAAAAGGAAAGCATGAGGCTCGGTTTTACACAAAAGAACAAGCTGATACTTTACTTTCAGTAATTAAGGACGAGCCTATTTATCCATTGATCCTTATTGCCATTGTTTATGGGATGAGACGAAGTGAAATTTGCGGTCTTCAATGGGATTCAATAGATTTTTTTCACAACACATTAACCGTAAAGCATACACTTGTGAAACATACCACACTTGTGGCTAAAGATACTACAAAAACTCAAAGCAGCTACCGTACCTATCCACTTATTGAAAAAGTTAAAAATATCATTTTGCAACTAAAAAAAGAGCAAGAAGAAAACCGAATACTTTTAGGAAAAGAATATCATCAAAATCAATATGTTTTCACATGGGCAGATGGACGCCCGATAACTCCCGATTATTTAAGTCATAAGTTTGCAAAAATTATCAAAAAATACAACCTACCCAAAGTGTCTATTCACGAACTCAGACATAGCTGTGCAAGCATTCTGTTATCTAATGGGTTCACTTTAAAAGACGTACAGGAATGGCTCGGTCATGCTGATATTTCAATGACAGCAAACATATATGGCCATCTTGATATGAACAGAAAACAAAGTCTCGCCGATAATATGATTTCTATGCTTTCGGAGGCAAGAATGTAGGTGTTAGAAAAAGTGTTAGAAAAACCTCCATTTTTCGAAAACACAAAAAAGAAAAAAACCGCATAAACTCAATGTTTATGCGGTTTTTTGGTTGGCCCGCCCGATAGGATTTGAACCCACGACACCCGGAATCGGAATCCGGTGCTCTATCCAGCTGAGCTACGAGCGGTTATTCGTTTTTGCTGCCACTTAGTATATCACAACTTTAGCTTTTTGTAAACATCACCCCATTATTTTTATAAATTATTTGAAATTTACCTTTCATTATGTTATACTGAAAAAAGAATGTATATTTGGAGGTTATTATGACTCAGATCATTACTTCCCTCTCACCTGAAGAAACTGAAGGCATCGCGGCAACTCTTGCGGCTGATCTCTCAAAAGAGCGCCCCGACTCCCTCCTCTTCGTCTGTCTGACAGGCGATCTGGGCGCCGGCAAAACTGCCTTTGTTCGCGGCTTTTCATCCGTTCTTTCCCCCGGCAGCCGCGTTAAAAGCCCTACCTACACAGTTGTTAACGAATACAGAAAGGGCACTGCCCCCCTTTATCATTTCGATCTCTACCGCCTCGAGGACTCTGAGGACGGCCTTGACTCCATCGGCTTTGACCACTACGTTCAGACAGGTCACTGCATTTTTGAATGGAGCGAATTCCTCCCCTCCCGCCCCGCCGATGCAATTGAGGTCAGAATAACAAAGCAGGGTGATTCAGCCCGTCTCATTGAGATAAACTATTAAGGAGGACAGTATGCTCGTTCTTGCCATAGATTCAACTGCCACAGTCGGTTCTGTTGCCCTCACAAAAAACGGCGCAACCCTTGCTCAGTACACCGTCAACGCAGGCAACACCCACAGCGTTACTCTTCTCCCCATGATAGAGCATATGCTGAAGGTCACCAATACAGACCTTTCGGACATTGACCTTTTTGCCGCTTCCGTCGGCCCCGGTTCATTTACGGGCGTTCGCATCGGATGCGCAACAATAAAGGGCCTTGCTCTCGGAGACACCGTGCCTTGCGTCGGCGTTTCCACCCTTGAGGCTCTGGCCCACAACCTTCGCGGCTGCGGAACTGTTATCTGCCCTGCCATGAATGCCCGCCGAGGCCAGGTATACACCGCCCTCTTCGAGGACACTCCTGACGGCATCATGCGACTTACCGAGGACATGGCCATATCCATCACGGAGCTTTCCGAAATGCTCTCCGGTTTCGAGGGCAACGTCCGCTTCTGCGGAGACGGATACAGTCTCGTTTCCCATCTTTCGGATCTTGAAACCGCTGAATTCTGCCGTCTGCAAAGTGCAGTTTCCGTTGCGGCCGTTGCAGAAAAGCTCTTCGGCAACACCGAAGATAAATCTGTTTTCACCGCAAGTGCTCTCAACCCCACCTACCTGAGAAAACCTCAGGCCGAGCGCGAGCGCGAGGAGAGACTGAAGGCTGAGGGACTTGGAGAATGATGCAAAAACTTTAAATAGTTTTTATTGGGTATTTCCTATCAAATTCAGTTAGCTATATGGGTATGCACAAACTAAAGCCATCCCATAACCCATTTTTGAAGTTCTTTTGGTTCTTTTCTTACAAGAAAAGAACAGAAAAATATAAGAGGTATTAAACTATGAAAAAAATTGCTATCGCCTGCGATCACGGCGGATATGAACTTAAGAAAGATATTATCAAGCATCTTACAGCTCGCGGCTTCGAGGTTGTAGACTTCGGCTGCGACAGCACTCAGAGCGTTGACTACCCCGACTATGCTCTCCCCGCTTCCCAGGCAGTAGCTAAGGGCGAGTGCGACCTCGGTATCCTCATCTGCGGCACCGGTATCGGAATGAGCCTTTGCGCAAACAAGGTAAAGGGCATCCGTGCGGCTTGCTGCTCCGACACATTCTCAGCACGTATGACAAGAATGCACAACAACTCCAACATCCTTTGCTTTGGCGCACGCGTTGTTGGTCTCGGTCTTGCTACAGATATGGTTGATCTCTTCCTCGACACCCCCTTTGAGGGCGAGCGCCACAATGCCCGCATCGCGAAGATGATGGCAATTGAAAACCTCTGATATGGATCTTTTTGAAAAGCAGGTCTCAAGCCAGTATTTTTACCGCGGCACTATCATCAATATGCGCCGCGACGAGATAATCCTCCCCGACGGAAAGGGAGCCCACCGCGAGCTTGTTGAGCATCCCGGCGGCGTTTGCGTTGCGGCCCTGACTGAGGAGGACGAGATACTCCTCGTTCGTCAGTTCCGCTATCCTTACGGTGAAGAGGTTCTTGAGATTCCCGCGGGAAAGAGAGACCGCGGCGAGACAGATCCCCTTGAATGCGGAAAAAGAGAACTGAGAGAGGAGACGGGAGCTGTTGCCGAGAACTTTTTTTCTCTCGGCGTTATCTACCCAACCCCCGGATATACAAACGAGCTTCTCTATCTTTACGGAGCTACGGGCCTCTCCTTTGGAGACACGGACTTTGATGAGGACGAATTTCTCACCCTTGAAAAACTCCCTCTTACAAAGGCTGTTGAAATGGTAATGGAAGGAAAGCTTCCCGATGCCAAGACCCAGCTCGCCGTGCTGAAGCTTTGGAAGCTGAGAGCAGAGGGGAAAATATGAGTTCAAAACAGCTGTTGCAGTGCAACAGCTGTTTTTTTATTTTGCTATATGAATTTTTCGGAGTTATGGCGACAAAGAAAAAGACTATGAGAAGTTTTCTCATAGTCTTTTTCTAACGTTTTTTATGGGCAAAGAACTTTTCAGGAAAAGCTCTTTACATTATAACCGATCTCTTATCAGAAGAAATACGCAGGGGTCACGTCCTTGACGGAATACTTTTTGATGATCTCCTCATCAACCTTGATATCATCGAAATAGCTTTCGATAAACTCTCTGTATGCATTTTCCGCAACAAGGGATTTGAAATCTGCGCCCTTTTTGCCAAAGAAATCCGAATTCTTTTCGTTTTCCCAAGGCTTATCATCGAGCTCCAGCTTCTTTATGATGCAAACTCCCGTATCAGACTGGACAGACACCCACTGGCCAACCTCAAGAGTTTCAGCCTCAGCTACCAGACGATAGTAAAGCACGTCGGAATAAGAGTCTGCCGCAGAATAATAGTATCCGTTTTCATAGGACTTGAGCTCGGAATACTTCTCATAAAGCTCATCAAAGCTCTCGCCTGCATTTAGTCCGTCCTCAACGGCCTTCACCTCGGCGTCCTTCTTTGCCTTATCAGCCTCGGAAAGATCCTCCGTCAGATAATAGCCATCCTCATCTGTAATACGGTTTCCGTCATCGTCGGTCTTATACTGATACGCATTATTGATATAGATCATATCAAAATGAACGTAGTTCTCTTTATAAAACTCGCTGTACTCTTCGTCACCAACGGCATATTCTCCACCTTCTCCGAAGAGATAGCTGTAAACCTTTGCCGCCTTCTCCTCCTCAAGATAGATATTCCTGAGAATCTTCGTATTGATACCGTACTCACCGAGCATGGTGTTCATAAGATTTTTGGAGCCGTCTGCCCTCTCGGCGATCAGATCGGAGATATAGGCATCAATAGCATCGATCTCCTTTTCCGTAAAGGAAAGGTTGTTTTCTGTGAAAAGCTTCGAGTTTACAAGAGTGGTCTTAACGGCATCAAGAGTAATATCGTCAAAATACTCGCTGACGGTAACGCCGTCCTTAAGTTCGCTGCTCCAGTACTTATCGTTATTCTCAACGTCGTCGTAGGTGTACATATAATTTCCCTTGTAGCTGCTGGCCCAGTAGCTGTACATAGCCTCGGTGACCGTATGCTCACCGAGAGTAAGGGCTGCCTCTGAGTTATCCCCGCAGGAAACAAGACAGGAAAGTATTACTACAGCACCAAGAAAAAGGGAAATAATTCTTTTTATCTTCATTTTTTTATTCCTTTATTAAAAAGTATAATACATAATACCACAAATAAAGCTTTATTTCTACTGCTTTTCGGCGGTCAATTGTATATATTCCGTTAACAGCTCGGATAAAAAGTCAGCGATCTGCTTTCCTTTTGGCTTTTTCACAACGATAGCAGGCATCTGACCGAGAGTTACGCGGACAGCACCGGGATACTTCTCTGCCAGCTTTCTTACGGCAGTCAGATCGGGAGTCTCGCCCGTCAGCACAAGCTCACGCTCGCGCTCCTCTATCTTTTTCATACCCGCCGTGATACCGAGACCGCGCACAAGCGCTATACGGCAAAGGTTCATTGCCGCTCTGGGGGGCTCGCCGAAGCGATCGCAAAGCTCATCTATCATATCGGAGAAATCGTCCTCAACCTGAATGCGGGCGATCTTTTTATACATCTCCATTCGCTGAGCGCCGTCCTTAATATAGCTTTTCGGAAGATATGCGTCTGCCTTTATGCTGACAGCGCAGTCTTCTCTGGGCTTTTTCGTTTCGCCCTTCTCTTCAAGGACTGCCTGCTCCAGAAGCTTGATATACATATCGTAGCCCACCGCCTCCATATGGCCGTGCTGCTGGGAACCGAGAAGGTTACCCGCGCCTCTTATCTCAAGGTCGCGAAGGGCAATTTTGAAGCCTGCGCCGAAGGCAGCATACTCCTTCATTGCGCGAAGACGCTTATCGGCAATCTCGGAAAGCTGCTTCATTTTGGGATAGGTAAAATATGCATAAGCTCGTCTGGATGAGCGGCCAACACGGCCTCTTATCTGATGAAGCTGGGAAAGGCCGAAGCGGTCAGCATTTTCGATAATAAGGGTATTGGCATTGGAAATATCAACACCTGTTTCGATAATAGTCGTGCAGACAAGCACATCCACCTCGCCGCGCATGAGTCCTGCCCATATATCTTCGAGCTCCTCGCGATCCATTCGTCCGTGAGCCACGGCTATTCGGGCATCGGGCAGATCACGATTCAGCTTTGCCTGAAGGGTATAAAGATGTTCGATGTTGTTATTGAGATAGAACACCTGACCGCCGCGACGAAGCTCACGCCTTATTGCCTCGGTTATAATGGCATCATCGTGCTCCATAACGTAGGTCTGAACGGGGGAACGAAGGCCGGGAACATCGTCAAGAAGGCTCATATCCATAATTCCGCCCATTGCCATATTGAGAGTTCGGGGGATGGGGGTAGCTGTAAGGGTGAGCATATCTGCGCCGATTGCCACTTCCTTAAGCTTTTCCTTCTGGGCAACGCCGAATCGCTGCTCCTCGTCGATAATAACGAGGCCGAGATCGTGGAATTCTATATCCTTTGATATGATGCGATGGGTACCGATGATGATATCAGTCTCTCCTCTTCTGAGCTTTCGGAGAGATTCCTCCTGCTGTGCCTTGGTTCTGAATCGGGACAGCATATCGATGGATACAGGGAAGCCGCGGAATCGGGAAAGCGCCGTCTGGAAATGCTGATATGCAAGGATCGTTGTGGGAACAAGTATCGCAACCTGCTTTCCGCCGTTGACTGCCTTGAATGCGGCACGCATGGCAACCTCTGTCTTGCCGTAGCCAACGTCTCCGCAGACGATTCGCTCCATAGGGAATCCTGCTTCCATATCACGGGTTATATCCTCAATGGCGTTAAGCTGGCTTTCAGTTTCCTCGTATTCAAAGGCGCTATAAAACTGGCGTGTCATATCGTCGTCAGGAGGATATGCGATACCCTTGGCTCTTCTGCGTCTTGCATAAAGCTCGATAAGCTCCTTTGCCATCTCTTTTGCAGATGCGCTTGCCTTGGACTTCGCGCGAGTCCAGTCGCTTCCTCCCATTTTTGAAAGCTTAACAGAGCCGTCTGCCCCCGCACCGATATATTTCGACACAAGATCAAGCTGGTCAACAGGCAAAAAAAGCTTATCTGTTCCCTGATAGGTGATCTTAACGTAGTCACGGGAAATTCCGTCCACCGTCAATGTCTCGATTCCCAGATACTGGCCTATACCGTATGCCTCATGAACCACATAATCGCCGGGTTCAAGGTCGGAATATGAAAGAATAGACTGAGTTTTCTTTTTATATTTTGCTCCCTTATGGCGGCTGAGAACTCGCTGGCGGCCTTCGGAAACGCCGGAATGGTCAAGAAGGGCAAAGCGGGAGCCCACCAGCTCAAATCCGGGGAAGGTATCTCCGTAAAGAACAGCAACAGGGTATTTCTTCTTTTTCTCGCCGAAAAAGTCTGCTCTTCCGTCACATGCGGCGGCACTGTAGCCATTTTCCGTCAGCATTTTCGCGATATTTTTCGCCTCTACCTCGTTAGCCGAGAGAACAGCGCACTTATAAGACGCATCCACAAGACGAGAAAGGTCCTCCATCATAAGAGCTGTGTTCGAAGCGAAGGGAGGGATATGACGGGTTGCAAAATCAAATCGTGCCTCAGGCACCATACCGGGATGATTTTTCGCAAAGGGATCAAGAAGTACTGTGGGAAGAACACCTGCCGCAACCTCAACGCGGGCAAAATTATTCACATAAGTGCCTGCGATTTTTGAATATATCTCCCCTGCCTTTATCATATCGAGAACTGACTGGGAGAGGAGCTCCTCTGCCGCATTTGCCCGATCGCGCACAGCTGAAGTATCGTTTATAACCAGAAGTCCGTCAAAATAATCAAAGAAGCAATCGCTATCAGGATAAATAAGAGGAATATACTTATCAAGGAATCCGCAATCTGCCTTTTCCTTAATATCCGCCTGCTCCTGCATAAGGACCTCGATGGAATGAAGGTCTGCGTCATCTGTCTTTGCAAGCTTTTTTATCTGCTTATCTGCAGCAGTGATTATAAGCTCTCGTCTCTCCTCTGTGAGAACTATCTCACTTGAGGGAGGGATGAGCAGGTCAGTATCTATGTAATCTGCAAATCGCTGGGATTGAGGGTCAAAGGTGCCGACACGGTCTATCTCGTCACCGAAAAGCTCAATTCTGTAGGGGGCAGCGGCGGGGGGATAAACGTCCACTATTCCGCCACGGACCGCAAACTGGCCGGGGCCCTCGCAAAGCTCTACCCTGCGGTATCCGCCGCGGGACAGTACCTCGCAGAAATATTTAAGATCAAGGGGGCTATCCTGCTTTACACTAAATGTGAGGTGTATAAGCTCCTCGGGAGGCACAGTTACCTGCAGCACTGCCTCCGCAGTTGCGCAGACAACGAAAGCCTCTTCTGAGAAAAGAAGCTGTGACAGCACCAAAAGCCGTGAGTGCTCGTACTCACGGGAGGCTGTTGTATTATTAAAATTATAGTCTCGGGCAGGAAAATGATATGCCTTTACCCCTTCCGCGGAAAGACGGTTTGCCTCCTCCAAAGCATCCTTTTCGTTTGCGAAAAGGATAAGCACCCTTCTTCCTGCCGCCGCCTCATCGGAGGCAAGAGCAGTTACGAATACAGGCGCGGCGCCCTCGCAAAGCCCTGTCACTGCAGATGGTCTCTGTTTTGCCCTTCTTCTGGAAAGGGCCAGATTCTCGCTGAGAGCACGGTACTCACGAGCCTCTCGCATTACTTGTAATAAAAGATCGTTTTTCATGTTTTTTCTCGTACTTTTCTTAGAAGGTGAGGAAGAAAAAACGATTAAATATCGTTTTTTCGACGAAGTAACGAAAATAAGAAGGATGCCGAGCCGAGTGTATCGAGGTGAAGGCAGCCGACTATATTTTCGGAAGTGTACCAAAAGAACTTTAAATAGGTTTAAGGCGTACTTAGTCTTTAGTTTATCTATAGACAAAAATATTATGGGTATCTGTTGTTTCGATTAGGACGAAGCCCAGCTTTAAATACAACTTTTTTGCTTTGAAGTTTTCTTTGAAGCAACCGAGCCTAACAATTTTATTCTCGCTCTTTGCTCTTTTCAATATTGAATTGATAATATCGCTACCTATACCTTTGCCTTGCATTTCGGGTATCAGATGAATTTCCACAAGCTCTACTATATTATCATGTTCATATATCTGAACGAATCCACATATTCTTCCATCTATCTCAATAACGGAAAACTATTCAATATTTAAAAAATCTATATCAAAATCTTTTCGCTGATACTCCTCGTCCCATCCCCAAATATTATTAACGTAAGGGAAAACAGAAACTTTTTTGATAGCATATACCATCTCTTTATGTGTTCTTTGACTTTTAGAAATTATGTATTTCATAACAATCCTTATATCAATTAGTAGGGAGAAACTAAATATCGTCACTATTATAATAAAAATAGTGATGTACATTACATAAATATTTGACAACTCAAAAATAAAATAATAAAATAGAAAGGAAATTGCATGGAATTAATCGATGATATTTTACAAGATAGAGATTTGAAAGGTGACAGCCGTACTTGGGCAAACTGGATGTCAATATTATCTCTATTCTCCTGTAAGTATTGTGTGAAAAAGCACGGAACAATAGTAAATATATCAATATTATCTAATAAAACAGAATTAGAAATCAATGTCCACAAAAAATGTCACTGCGTTTATGTACCAATGAGAACAAAAGAATCCGGTAAAGCTACGCAAAACGGTCCCAACGGAGCTGATGTTTACTTAATGTATTTTAACAAGCTTCCGGATTATTACATAACTAAAGAATATGCCGAAGATTCCGGATGGATTAGCTGGAAGGGAAATTTAGCTGATGTTCTTCCGGGCAAAATGATTGGCGGAAACATATACAAAAATAGAGAAAAGAAATTGCCGGACTCCGAAGGCAGGATATGGTATGAAGCTGATATAGATTATAGTAGCGGTTACAGAAATCGGCGCCGAATACTATATTCTAACGATGGCTTAATTTTTGTTTCATACGACCATTATCAAACTTTTTATGAAATTACAACATAAAGGAGAAAATTATGTATAACTTCAAAGAGCTTTATATTCTGGATTTTTCAGAAATCAAACACTATATTGAAATTCATTCAGTAATTCAAAAAGAACTTGATTTTCCGGATTACTATGGTCGTAATTGGGATGCTTTTTGGGATTGTCTTACAGATATGGTAGGACGTCCTGTCAACATAAAAATCATTGGAATCGAGAATATTGAAAAGAAGTTCGGTATAGACGAAAGCAATATTCTCATTGATACTCTGAGAGATTTTAAATATTATCGAAACGGGAAATACGCCCATGAAATCAATATTGAAATCATTCGAGACAATGAAAAAAAGATACTTTAAATAATCTTTACATTCGCATCACAGCGATGATAGTATAAACAATATTATACATTCTGTCATTTCAAGCTTAACTGAATTTAGAGACAGTTCTTGTGCTGATATCAACCCTCTTCCGTCTCCTTCGGAGCCACCTTCCCCCGAATCATGGGGGAAGGCTTGGCTGAATCGCATCCTTTATTTACAGACATACATTTTTCTTGTTATTCAAGAAAAATCATTCTTTAACCTCAGGCTTCATGCCGTTGTATTTGCCCATGGCTTCGTCGCATTTGCCATTCATGATGAGCTTTGAAGCATCGAGGCAAGCCTCAAGGCAGGGGACCATGAGGTCGTAGTTTGCGCGGGAAAGGCGGCCGAGGACCCAGTCTGCAAGGTCTGCTTCCTTAGGCTTTGCGCCAACGCCAAGCTTGATTCGGGGGAATTTATCGCTGCCGAGATGCTCGATTATGCTCTTGAGGCCGTTGTGTCCGCCTGCAGAGCCGTCCTTTCTGATTCTCAGTCTGCCGGGCTCAAGGTAGATATCGTCTACCAGAACAACGATATTCTCGGCGGGGATATTATAGTACTTTGCCGCCTCACCAACAGATTCTCCCGACTTATTCATATAGGTCTGGGGCATCATGAGAAGAACGTTTTTGTCGCCGATTTTTACTGTATTTGTAAATGCCTTGAACTTCACTCGCTGACATTCGCAGCCAAGAGCTGCGCAGATCTTGTCCATGGCAAGAAAGCCTGCATTATGTCTTGTTTCGCAGTAGTCCTTTCCGGGGTTTCCAAGAGCTACTATCATATGAGTGGGAGCGCCTGCAGCGCTGTCATTTCCCTTTGAGATCTGCTTAAAAAGATCGAATATATCTGCCATTTTAATTAATTCCTTATCTTGTATTTAAACGGCACAAAATCCCACCTCGAGACCTCGGGGTGGGTATGTACTACTATATTTTAGCTCAGATGCCTTTGTTTTTCAAGAGTTTTCAGTCGAAAAACTCAAATGTTCACAGAAATGCTATTGTAATCGCAGAAAATAATAATATAATTAATATGTAAAGTTATGAAAGGAGGATCTACCGTGGGAAAGAGCAAAAAGAAAAAGAAGAAAAGCAATTCCAAGGCTCAGTATGATGCAAAGAAAACCGAAATTTCAAAGATAGAAAAATCCTCTGAAAATATAACGAAGCCTAGTGAAAACGCGCCCGAGGAGCTCCTCGAGTCAGTTTCTCCCGTTGAAAAAACGGATACATATGAAAAAGCAGAGTTAAAACCCGAGCAAGAAAAGGAACCTGAGCTTGAAGTTCCTGCTGAGCCCATGATCGATATTCCCTATGATCCCAATTTCTCTGAGGAAGATTTTTACGCTTCCGTAAAAGAACTGAAAGCCGAGGACATTAAAATGCCCGAAGAAAACGTCACCGAAATAAAAGAAAAGAAAAAAATCTCCAAAGTCGCAAATATAACCCAGCTCGCTCTTTTGTTTATCTGCGGAGCAGTTGCTCTCGTTTGCATTTTTATGCTCGGAAAAAACATTTGGGGCAAGATCAAGGGGCAGGAGCTTTACTCCAACACCCAGTTTGACGGCTTTACCCTTGACTCAAATACAAGCTCCGACACAAGAACCCTTGCCAAGGTGGGCTCTGATGCACCTCTCCTCACGCTTTTTGACCGTATTAACGCAAAAGACAGCTCGGTTTCCGAGGATACAAGCGGAAAGTATGACGAACAGCTTGCCAATATGAGAGCAAGTCTTTCCGCCCTCAAGGAGCAGAACGATGATATCTACGGATGGATATACATTGAAGGAACAAACATAAATCACCCCGTTGTACGATGCGATGATAACAATTACTATCTTGACCATGCTTACACAGGTGAGTATCTTCCTATCGGTGCTATTTTTGCCGACCTTACAACAAAAGACCTTATCACAGACAACTATAACACTGTAATTTACGGTCACAACGTTGTTTCCACAGGTCAGAGCTCCATGTTCCATGATGTTGAAAAGTTCCTTGATGTTGAATTTTTCAATAAAACAAAAATCTATATTTATACTATGGATGGAGCTTTTGTTTATCAGCCTGTTGCCATCTACGATACTGTTTCCGATTACTTCTATTTCAGAACAGTATTCTCGGGGGAGACCGACTTCCTCGCCTTTGCAAAAGAAATGGTTGCAAATTCCAAGCACTACACAGGCGCCGAATTTAAATCGGGAGATACTATGCTGACCCTTTCCACCTGTACAAACGGCGCTCAGAACGGACGTTATTCACTTCACGCAAAGCTTGTGGAGATCATTAAGTAATATGAAATATACCGAACTTTTAAGATGCCCCCTCTGCCACGCCGAAATGGCGTCAGAGGGCGGCTGTGTTTATTGCGGCGGAGAGCGCCGCCATTCATACGATATTGCCGCCGCAGGATATGTAAACCTCCTGCCTCCCGGCAAAAAATCAAATGCAAAAACCGGAGATGACCGCGAAATGCTGAAAAGCCGCAGAGAGTTTCTCTCCGGAGGATATTACGATAAAATATCCGAAGCGGCAGCAGCAGCGGCTTTTGAAAATCTCACACAGAGAGAATCCGTTATTTTTCTCGATGCGGGATGCGGCGACGGATACCACGCCCTGAATATTGAAAAATATTTTGCAAATATCGGAGTCACCGCATTCCCTATAGGACTTGAGGCCTCAAAAAAAGGAGCGGAAATGGCCGCTAAGTTTGCTAAGCGCGTGGGCAGCCCTGCATTTTTTGCGGCGGCAAATATCTTTGATATGCCCATCTCCGATTCATCCTGCGACATTGTTTTCAGTATGTTTGCTCCCGTGGCCGACAACGAAGCCCATCGGGTACTTAAGGACGACGGAGTTTTAGTTGTATGCTCTTCGGGAAGCCGACACCTTTTTGAAATGAGAGAGGTTATTTACACAGAGCCGAGAATCTCTCCTCCGCTTAACCGCACTCCCGAAGGCTTTGAGCATATCGACCACAGAAGCCTTTCCTACAGATTCACTTTGGAAAGCCCCGAGCTTATCGCGGCCCTTTTCACAATGACCCCCTTCTACTGGCGATGCCCCCGCGAAGGCAGGGAAAAGCTTCTTTCTCTTGACACCCTTACCGTCCGCGCCGAAACAGAATATAACGTTTATAAAAAAATAAAATAAAAGGGTTTTATCATGCTTTATATTATATACGGTCTCGTATCAACAGTTGGCGAGGAGATGAGAAATTATCTCGAAGGTCTTGGCATTTCAAAGATCGACAAGATCACATACAAAACCGAAAAAGCATATGTTCAACCATCTGTGGGAGCACTCAACCTTGTCAGCGACGAGGATGAGATAAAAAAGTGCGACTATATCTATGAAATTCACGGAAGGCTTGTGGGATTTACCTCCGAGCAGATTGAAAAAGCAGTAAACGGCTTTTGTGATTCCTATCTCACTTTTTCTTCGGGCAACCTCTCTTTTCTTGAAGAAATAAAAAATGCATACGGCAATCACGTTTCCATAATCTACACCTATATTGAGGATAAAGCACTTAAGACTATCGTCGATTCCATCAACACCTCAGAGGATCAAAAGCTTGCCCGCATAAATATGGGAGCTGAGATCAAGAAAAGTTTCTTATTAAACAGGGAACTTTTTGACGAGACTGTGATATATAGCGGCGAGGATACCTTCTTTAATCTTTCAAATCTCAGACATCAGTTTAAATACATAGTCGATAAATACAAAAATGCTGAAAACGAGCTTATCCCCCTTCCCTATACGGGAAACAAGCCCTATATCTTTGTAAGCTATGCCCGCGATGATACGGACAAGGTCCTGCCCATTCTCAAACTTTTACAGCGCAACGGATGCCGCATCTGGTATGATAAGGGAATACGCGGAGGCGATAACTGGATGACTACTCTTGCCATGAAGATCAAGGGCTGCTCTCAGTACATTTTGTTCTCTTCCCAAAAGTCCACCCAATCTCTGTGGACAAAAAGAGAGATCAGAAGGGCTCTTTCATTCCCGAGCCTTTCAATCGTCACCGTCAGGATGGATGACTTCAAATTCGAAGAAGGAATAGAATGGCCTCTCGGCGACTATCAGCAGCTTTTTCTCAATGCAGATGATTTTGAAGAAAAACTTCTGGACAGCATAGATGACGATGTTATTGAAAAAATCAATTAACGAAAAAAGCTCCCGCCAAAGCGGGAGCTTTAATTGTTTACTTAATTACTTAGCTGCTGTTGTGTCATCAACCTTGGTTGTGTCATCGGCCTTTGTTGTATCGTCAGCCTTTGTTGTATCCTTGCCGTGATCCTCTGCATCGTGGTCAGCCTTGCCGTCATTGTCGTGATCGTGCTCAACCTTTTCATCATCCTTCATCTCTTCCTCTACACCGTCAGAGAAGGGATTGAGAAGACCCCAGTTGAACTCTTCATCGCTGGGCTGAAGCACATATACAGTGCAAACGAGAAGAACGAATACAAGTGCTACTGCAGTTGTGAGAACAGAGAGCTTCTTGTTGATGGACTGAGCCTTGGACTTGCCAAAGAAAGTCTCAGCGCCGCCGGCAATTGCACCGGAAAGGTTATGAGCCTTACCCTGCTGCATAAGAACAGCTACAATAAGGAAAACTGCGAAAAGCAGAAGGATAATGCCGATAATAAGCATAGCGATTTCCATTTTGATTATCTCCTTTATATCGAATCTACAATTTTACGTACTAAGTCCTTTAAATACGGACGCTCAGTTATTGTATCATATCAAGAAACAAAATGCAATAGCAAATTTATTTTTTTACAAAAAAGTATCAAAAATCCTATCACTAATGCCTGCGTTTATTTAAAATACTCAGAAAGTCGCGGTACTGCAGTCCTTACAATGGCGTTAAGCTCAATATCACTGAGGGATGTACAGCGTCCGTCGCTGTATTCACGATCAACAAGGGCCTTGATAGCTGCGATCTCCTCGCTTCTTTTCTGAAGCTTTTCACTGCAGCCCTTTTCGGAAAGTCTTGTATTCACCCAATAGGCAACTCCTGCAAGACCTGAGTGCGCATCTACTGCAACAGAAGCAGGACGGCCGAGTATTGCCTCAGTATTGAATATGTTATATATCTCAGGGTCCTTGAGAAGTCCGTCTGCGTGGATGCCTGCTCTTGTTACGTTAAAGTCACGGCCGACAAAGGGAGTTCTCGGGGGAATAACATATCCCATCTCATTCTCAAAATATCTTGCGATCTCTGTAATAACAGAGAGATCCATTCCGTCTCGGGTTCCCTTAAGGGACGCGTATTCCATGCACATAGCTTCAAGGGGGCAGTTACCCGTTCTCTCGCCGATGCCGAGAAGAGAGCAGTTTACGCTTGAGGCACCGTAAAGCCATGCAGTTGATGCATTTGTTACGACCTTATAAAAATCATTATGTCCGTGCCACTCAAGCATTGAAGAATCTATGCCGGCATAGTGATTAAGACCGTAGATGATGCCGGGAACACTTCTGGGGAGGGCTGCGCCCTGATAGGTTACGCCGTAACCCATAGTATCGCAGGCACGGATCTTTACGGGAATGCCATACTCCTGTCCAAGCTCGCGGAGTGCCTCCGCAAAGGGGAGAACGAATCCGTAGAAATCTGCTCGGGTTATATCCTCAAAATGACATCTGGGACGAATGCCCATCTCAAGCACCTCGCGTATAACGCCGAGATACTTCTCCATAGCACCCTTACGTGTAAGACCCATCTTATTATAAATATGATAGTCGGAGCAGGAAACGAGAACGCCTGTCTCCTTGATGCCAAGGCTCTTTACAAGCTTGAAGTCTTCCGTTGATGCGCGGATCCAGCTGGTTATCTCAGGAAATTCATATCCGAGATCCATACATCTCTTGACAGCCTCACGGTCCTTCTCGGAATAAACGAAGAACTCGCTCTGACGGATGATTCCCTTCTCTCCTCCCAGCTTATGCATGAGCTTATAAAGATCTACTATCTGCTGAACCGTGAAAGGAGCTCCCGCCTGCTGACCGTCGCGGAAGGTTGTATCTGTGATC
Organism: Candidatus Avispirillum sp.; assembly: GCA_045636685.1. Taxonomy (GTDB): domain Bacteria; phylum Bacillota; class Clostridia; order Oscillospirales; family CAG-272; genus Avispirillum. Next base: position 27,852 of record JAZTXZ010000079.1, read on the forward strand.
CATATTTCCTTGGGCATATTGATAGGCACATAACGGTGGTTAAAGGACACTCGCGGCACCTCATCATAGCTGTAAAGCTGACGGTACAGATAAGGTGTTTCTCTTTCCTGAAGAGAATAATGATATACAGACTGTTCTATAAGATTGGTGGTTTCGGAAAATTCAACTCTTCCGTCTCTCTCTCCATTTATATCGTTAAACTGAGTAAATCTTTTGATCTCTGCCATTTTGGAAAACCTCCGTCTCTATATTACTGAGTGCCATTATATACCACGTTTTGCAATAAGTCAATACAAAAATTTCAAAAACCGCCCTTTGGGGGCGGTTTTGAACAGCGTTTTAGAAATTATTTATGTATTTTCCTGCATTTCTTTCCAGAGGCGCTCAACTATCTGCTCTGCATTGAAACCACAAAGAGAATAAAGTTCATCGACCTCTCCGTGGGGCAGGAAGCCCTCTACGGCAATTATATGAACCTTGGAAGATACTCCGTTTTCGGAAAGGATTGCCGATATCATCTCGCCCATTCCGCCACGCTTCATTCCTTCTTCCACCACGCAAACGAGCTTTGCACCACGGCAGGCAGAAATAACGGCATTCTTATCAAGGGGGAAGAGCTTAACAAGCTTTACGCACTTTGTTTTATATTTTTTTGAAAGCGCCCATGCTGCCTTATAAGCCTCTTTTGTAACTCTCGAGTAGGATATGATGACGATTTCCGCCTCATCTTTTCCTGTTGCAAGAATACCTTTTCCTACAGGAAGGAACTCTCTTCTGTCATATTCCGCTTCGCTTCCCTTCGGATAGCGGACTGCGCAAAGACCTTCACCGTCTATACCTTTTCTCAGACATATTCTTGCTTCCTCAAAGGTCTCCGGAGAATAAAGCGTAATTCCGGGAACAGTTGACAAAAGCGCAACATCGAAAACTCCCTGGTGGGTAACTCCGTCACCTGGGACAAGACCTGCGCGATCGATCGCAATTACCGCATGAACATTTTGGAGAGCTATATCCTCAAGTATCTGGTCGTAAGCGCGCTGTAAAAATGTTGAATAAAGAGCGCATACAGGCGTTTTCCCTCCGATGGCAAGTCCGCCCGCAAAGGTTGCCGCACATTCCTCGGCAATACCCACATCAAAGAATCTTTCAGGATATCTTTCCTTGAAGGATGCAAGTCCTGTGCCCTTATCCATAGCGGCAGTGATTGCAACAATAGAAGGATCACTCTCTGCAAGAGAACAAAGGGTCTCTCCGAACACAGAGGAAAATGACGCTTCCCCTTTTGCCTCAGCGCCTGCATCAGGATCAAAGCTTCCGGCAAAGTGATAGAGATCAGGCTTATTTTCAGCAGGAGAATAGCCCTTACCTTTGAGAGTCATCATATGGATAATAGTTATCTTATCCTTTGTCATTGCCTCTTCAAACAACAATTCCATCTTCTTCTCATCGTTTCCGTCGGCAGGACCAAGATAATAAAGGCCCATATTCTCAAACATATTTGTATGGAGAAGCTGATGCTTTAAGAATTCCTTGGTCTTATACGCACCTCTTACCAGCTTTTTGCCAACAAGGGGGATCTTTTGGAAGAATGACTGTATTCCCTTTTTGAACTTAAAATACCTTTTTGAGTTTCTCAGGCGGGTGAAATACTTGGACATTCCGCCCACATTCTGAGAAATAGACATCTCATTATCATTAAGAACTATGATGAGCTTTAAGTTTTCATCGCAATTGTTGAGAGTTTCATAAACCATTCCATTGGTGAAGGATCCGTCTCCAATAACAACAACAACGAAATTATCATTTCCCTCAATGGCATTTGCCCTCGCAATACCGAGAGCTGTGGGCAAAGCACTTCCGGAATGACCGGCGGTCATAACATCGTGCTCGCTTTCGCCTCTTGATGTGAATCCGGACAGTCCGCCGAAGCGGCGAAGAGTATCGAAACTCCCGTATCTTCCCGTCAGAAGCTTGTGTGCATAGCACTGATGTCCCACATCAAATATGATCGAATCCTGCGGAGAATTAAAAACCCTGTGAAGTGCAACACTGGTTTCAACAATTCCGAGATTTGATGCAAGATGACCTCCGTTTTCCGACACCGTGGAGATTATCTTTTTTCTGAGATCATCAATAAGTATTTCAACCTCAGGCTCCGTCAGATTTTTAATATCAGACGGATGATTTATTTTTTCAAGCATTGTAAACCTCGTTTTCTGCCGTTTTTTTGGCAAGGCTCAAAGCATAATCAGATGCCATGCGGCGTATCTCACTTCTTGAAAGTTTGCTGTCAAAGTGGCAGATGAAGCTCTCGGTTGAATCTTGAAAAGCAACTCCAAAGCACACCGTACCCACAGGCTTTAGTTCACTTCCGCCGCCGGGACCTGCAATTCCTGTTATGGAAACAGCTATATCCGCGCCTGTGATACGGCGGACCCCCTCTGCCATTTCAACTGCAGTTTCCACAGAAACCGCGCCGAAGGACATAAGAGTTTCCTCCATGACACCAAGCACCTTGTTTTTAACACTGTTGGAATAGGAAACAACGCCCCCCAGAACAACATCGGAGGAGCCGGCAACAGCCGTCAGCCTTGTGCTGACAAGGCCGCCCGTACATGATTCTGCACAAGCAAAGGTCAGCCCTTTTTCTCTGAAGACAGAAAGAAGCTCTTCTGCCTGGCTGTCACATAATGTACCTTTCATCTCATTTAGTATGTCCATTCCAATCACCATGCCTATACTTTTTCGATTATATTATACACCATTCTGCTTCTTCTTGCAAGAGGGGATGAACATTAACCACAGATACAGTGCCGGAACATTATCACATATCTCTCATTTTTTGCATCAAGAAAGCTCAATATCATGCCATAGCAAAATATATGCCTTGAAAAAAATGGCGAATTGATGTATAATTAGATGATAAAAAACAATGGCGGTGCAGAAACATGAGAGAAATAGTTTATAAATTCAATCAGCGCGGTCTGTACGAAACAGATCAAGACAAAGCTTTTAACGGCGAAACACATCTTAAGCTGATAATAGAGCCTCACAGCTATTCAATCCAAATAGGAAATGACATTCTCAGAGAATCATCTTCCGCAGGATATACCATAATCGTTTCAAATTGCGGAGGTACTGAATTTTTCAGCGAAGATGGCAACGCTATTGCAAAGGCCGAAGAAAGCGGAAAGGATTACAAAAAGGTTCGCCTTGAGTGGAAAAACGGTACACTTTCTGTCTGCTTTGGCAAAATAGAGGAAATCGACTGCTACCCTAACTGCGACGGTGAGTATGACCGATGGGAATACAGATGGGCAACTCAGCGCGAGATAATACTTGATCAGAGCAACAATACTCTGACTGTAAAAGGCGTATAACAGAGAAAAATCGGAGGTGCGTTATGCTCAGATTTCTTGAGGACTTGAAAAGTGACAGAGTGAAAAAGGTGATCCTTGATACGGATGCCTATAACGAAATAGACGACCAGTTTGCCATAGCATATCTGTATTACTCCAAAAAAGTAGACCTTGTTGCGGTATGTGCTGAACATTATATGCACGACAGATGTAATTCCATGGAGACGGGCATGAACCGAAGCTATGACGAGATAGTAAAGGTCCTCTCCCTTTGCGACCCCCATTATAAAACCGAGACATACCGCGGAAGCACTACGAGCATCGATGCTTCCGGCGCGGCAGTTGAAAGTGATGCGGCAGATGCTATTATCAGAATTGCAAGAGAAAGCAACGAGACAGTTTACGTTACTGCTATCGGCGCCCTCACAAATGTGGCAAGCGCCCTTTTGAAAGCCCCCGATATTATAGATAAGATATGCGTTGTATTTGTAGGATGCCGCCCCCTTTCTATCGGTTGTCCCGTTGAATATAACGTGGAGCAGGACTACAAAGCGGCGCAGGCGGTGTTTGAAAGCGGAGTGCCCCTCATCATCGTTCCCGATGCAAACGTGACTCAGAAGCTTCGTTCCCCTATCGACTGTACAGCACTGCTGAAGGGTGCTAATCCCGTTTGCGATTATCTCTATGATATTTCATATGACGCATACTGCGCCGTAGGGCGCCCCGAGTGGTGGGCAAGAACTATTTGGGACCTTGGAGCTCCAGCGATGTTCGAGACTCCCGAGTGCGCAACGGTACAGTTTATGCCCCGCCCCATTCTGACAGAAGAGCGTACCTACGCCTTTGATGACAGCCTTCCCGAAATGATAATGGTCACCGATCTTGACCGCGACCCCATATTCGAGCGGGCATGGAAGGTTCTCAGAGAAGGAAATAATTAACAAATATCCCCCGATATGGGATTCACACCCCCCAATGATATATGCCCTTGTGCATATTATAAAAAAACAATTCCGCTTCAAACCGAAGCGGAATTGTTTTTTTCTTAACTGTTGCACAGCCCCATAGCCCGGTTCTGTAACTACTGCTTTTTCATTTGCCTGAAAAAGCAGAAAATAGCCGCCGCTGTTATCAGTACACTGTACAGAAATATGGGCAGGAAATGTGAAAAGGCTTCCTCAATATTGCCGTTAAACAACGCTCTTTCCAATTCTTTTGCGTGAACAAAAGGAAGAACATCTGCTATTCTTTTGAATGTGTCTCCCACAAGATTCAAATCGAACCAAACGCCCGAAAACCATGCTGTGAGATTTGTCAGAAGCGCTCCGCAAATACCGCCGACCTGCTTTGCGCTAAAAATACTGCCGCATAAAAGTCCCAGAGCAATATTAAAAATCGCCATCGGAATAATACCGATAACAGCATAAATCAGATTTACACTAAAAGTCAGCCCCAAAGGGATAGCAACCAAATAGCAAATAACAGTCTGCCCAACAGCAATAGGCAGGATAGGGAACATATAACCCATAATAAAATCCAAGCCTGTAAGCGGCGTTGTATACAATCTCTGCAAAAGCGCGCTTTCGCGATCCTTTGCAATTAAGGTTGCCGAAAACAAAGTCATGAACGACAGTCCGAATACGGTAATACCGGGAGTCAATGTGTTGATTTCAAACAGGCTAACGGGGATATTTGCCTGAATTGCGCTGAGAAGCAATAGTAAAACCAAAGGAAACCCAAGGCCAAAGCATAGAGTGAGCGGATCCCGCAATATCTCTTTAGCGCACCTTTTGGCAAAAGTCATCATTCTCATATGGCCCCCTCCTTCACGATCGAAACAAATGCATTTTCAAAAGAATCGGCCCCTGCCGCGGCATTCAATTCATCCACAGTTCCCACAGCAAGGAAAATGCCCCCATTCATAATGCCTATGCGATCTGAAAGGGCCTCTGCCTCTTCCATATAATGTGTCGTCAGAATTATCGTTATTTTACCTTTTAAAGAACGGATCACGTTCCATAGATCATGCCTTGCAATAACGTCAAGCCCAAGGGTGGGCTCATCCAAAAACAATATCTGAGGTTCACTTATAAGTGCCATGGCAATACTGACCCGTCGCTGCCAACCGCCGGACAGCTTGCCTGCTTTTCTGCTAAGAACACTGTCCAGAGAAAACTGCCCGGAAAGCTCCTGTATCTTTTTTATCGTTTTTTCTTTTGAAAACCGGCGGATACCGCAGATCAGTTCCAGATTTTCTTTAACAGAAAGATTCGGCGCTACAGCCGTCTCTTGAGGGGAAACGCCGATAATTCTCTTTACCATATCCGGCTCCTTTGTAATACTGTATCCACCCACAATCGCATCTCCATCTGTAGGCTTCGTAAGACATGAGAGCATTTTGATAGCTGTTGTTTTTCCCGCCCCGTTCACCCCGAGCAGAGCAAATAATTCTCCCCGGGGTATTTCCAGATTAAGTTTATCTACGGCAGTTATATTCTTATATTTTTTCACAAGATCGACCGTTTTTATTGCGTGCATAGTATCATCCTCCTTTTTGTTTACATTATAATAATACCAGTTAAAAACAGAAAAGTGTTGCTTTTTGCATGTTCGGTCAATTATGGAAACTGATCGGTCAATCATAATCTCAATATAGGCATAAATAAAAGCACAGCCTCAGCTGTGCTTTTATTTATATTATTTAAGTTGAATTATTCTATCGATTCAATTATCTGAATTCATTTTCTTTCTCGCTGCGAGAGCCGAAATCAAAGTAGCTGCCAGAAGAACAACAACGATTCCTATAAGAACGATTCCGATAATCGGAGTATCCTCGATCTTATCCTCAGATGCATAAGTATCAAGACCGTCATATGCTTCCTGAAGCTTCTCATATACTTTATCGTTTTGCTCAACAGTCACTGAGGGAGTGCAAAGATAATACTCTGCATCAGCCAGTCTCTCCTTGAGCTCTTTCTGTGATTCCTTCGTATATTTTGAAACATCTGCCTCAAGGCACGCGCTGTAGAACACATCAAGATCCGATCTGTCTGCCTGGAGAACGCTTATGTCAAAAGCAAGTGTTGCTCCGCTGTAAACTATGGTTTCGCCCATGCTTCTCGTATGAGCTGTGTACTCCTCGGACTCTTCAAGAGAAAGAGTTACCTCTCCGCTTTCCGAGAAAATACAAAGAACGTAGACCTCTCCGCCCTGAGCTTCGAAATCAAACTCAAAGAAAACTCCATCTCCAAGCTGTTCACCGTATGACTCTCCGCATAGCTCATCTGTTGTATAAGCGCTGCCTCTGAGAGTATATATTGCCGCAGAGATACCGTCAATATATTCACCCTCTATATACAGTGAGCGGACAGTGCCATCAGCGGGAAGGGTGAACTTCTGATATATCTCGCTGCTTGTAAGCTTGCCGGCAAGAACTCCATCCCCCCTGGTAGAATAAACGTATTCTGCCTTCATGGGAGAAAGCTTTTCTGTGGCTGTTACAAGCTTTTCTGCAGTCGTTGCTTTTTCATCAACTGTAGAAGTGCGAGCTTTTTCTGCTTTTTTGAGAGCCTTTTCAAATATATCCTTGGAAACGGAAGTGGGGTTCTCAATCTCCGACGCCTTTGCGTATGCCTTTGAGATGGCCTTTTCAAGTTCTGCTGCCGCTTTCAGCTCTTTGTTTACGGAAGAAAGAGACTTTTCCAGTCTTACAGCAACAGAGGACACACCCTCAGGAATAGTTATTATGCCGCTCTCGCTGTCAAAGCCCTGAGATGCATACTCAATATTATCTCTGAAAGCGGAAAATTCTATCTGTACAGGTGCGGACAACGCACCGGAAAGACTTATATTGACATTTTTCTTATCTACTGTAATTTTCAGATTTGCCGTTCCGCCATTTATAAGGGGGATATCAGACATGGATATCTCGCTGTTTTCCGCAAGAAGGGATACAGGACATCCGCGTCCTATAATAACAGTGCCATCCTCGCGCTGGGAAAACAAAGAGAAAATACCACTTTCAGGGCAACGTACCACATCATAATAATCAACGGCATCTTTTGCAAGAGACACAAGCTCCTTTGATGGAGATGCTGCAAACACAGACGAGTTTGTATACCAGCTGCAAAGTGCAGCCGCACTATTAAGGTTATCTCCGTTCAGGATCACAGGGTAGGTTCTGTCTGTTGTAGCTGTCTCCCAGTCGCAGGAGAGCCTTAATTCCGTATCCTTAATAGCCTTTGCAATAGCATCGGCAAGAGCTGCGGCACTTCCCTTTGCGTTTTCGGCATCCTCGCTGTATGCGCCGTCTGTTTTTTCAAGTTCGCCTAAGATGTACGCATAGCTCTGAAGAGAAAGGAGAGCATCAAGGTTTTCTTCGAGAGTAAGGTAGGGGAGCTTGCCGTCTGCAAGATAGCACTTTTCAGCCAATGCAGAAAGCTCATCGAGAACCGTTGCGGCAACTATATAATCCTCTGTCTGTCTCAGCGCAAGTGCTGAGGCATAAAGATCTTCAGCTCCTGTCAGCACAGTCTGAGCATGATCGGGAGAGGAAATGACAAGGGATACAGGATCTGCCTGTGCTCCGATAGCGGCATATATAAGGTCTTTTCTGTACTCGTCAAATGCCTGCCCGTTTTTCTTATCCACGCCGAAAACAGAAAGCTTTTCATGAAGATACGTATCCCAAAAGCTCTTTACCTTTTCGATAGCCTCATCATAGGATATCGCCGCAGCGCGATCATCCACGCTTGTACCGGCCTTATCCGTAAGCTTTACCACGTAATCACCCGTGGCGCTCTTCTTGGCTCCGATCTCATCAGGCACATCCGTAATGGCTACGGTTCCCGTAACCGCGGGGAATGCAACAGATACATCGCTGGTATTTACCACCTTGAGCCTGGAATAAACGTACAGCTCTCCAGCCTCGCTCTGATAAATAAACTGAGAAAGACTGCACTGAAATCCGCTGTATCTGTACTTATGAGTTGTTATAGGATAATACGAATCCTCATAAAATATCTTCGCCTGAAGAGCTCTTTCTCCGAAAAGAACAGCTACAGGGTCGGTTTCTCCTCCGAAATAAAAGGATCCGTCTCCCTTCACAGTCAGAGCATATCCGGGAACGCCTATGACCGCGGTCTCCTCTTTTATATAATCAGTATTCAGAATGGCATTTCCGATACCTGCAGCATAGGTCGGCAGTATCGTCAGAACTGTCATCATCAGGGCCGCAAGAATTGCCAACGTTCTTTTTATTTTAGCTTTCATAACAACCAACTTTCTCCCGCTCCGCACAAAAATGCAAATGCAGGCATATAAATCTCAGCTTGTTTTTATAAATTCCGCATTCAGTTATCAACAAGCTCACAACACAAACCTCATCATACATTGATTATAAACCACATTTGACAATATGTCAATTGAAACTGTCTTTTGTTTACTTTGTGTTCAAGTGTTGTTTGTTAAAAATGCAGTTTTCTGTTGACGGAAAAAACTTGTTATGATAAAATATATACAATCAAATAAACACTAAGAGGTGCGTTATGAAAAAAATAATTTCCATGATTCTCGCGGCTCTCATTGTAGTTACGGGTCTTTCTTTCCCCGTTTTTGCAGATGACAGCGCAGAAGTTGTAACCATCACAGAGGATATGATCTCTGCTGAAGGTGCAACAATTGAGTATGACAGCTATCTGTCGGCTTATAAGATCACCCCCGATGCCGCAGGCGAGACCGTTACCGTAAAGCTTACGGAAAACCTTCTTTCCATGGCTATATGGCTTCCCGCAACAGCTAAGGACAGCTACCTTGATATCTCCGCAGAAAATGATGATTATGGGTCCGAACACACAGTTGAAGCAGGACACAAATTTCAGCATATTGGTGTAGGCTTTGAGGGCGAAAACCTCTGGTTCACCTATACCCCCTCAGACACCTACAGCATCTATCTTTACGATAAGATGAAATCAGACTATTCAGAAGAGATCGCAGATCTTGCAAACGGCTCTCTTGCAAAGTATGAAGAGGAATATCTCGATCTTTCCGAGTACGATCCCGACAGATATACAAAGAACTACTGGGATGAGGATATCGTTTTCAATGAGTCCTTCATGGTAGTTGCAGAGGAAGACGGTACTATCGCGCCCAATGCTATGATGTATGAGATCGACCGCGTAGTTTCCGTTAAAAATTCCTACCTCAATAAAGAGTATGTTTACGGCACAGACTACCTCATCGAGGACGGCAAGCTCGTTATTCCCGAGGGTAGCTCCATTATCAAATATTCCCACGATACAGTTTATAAAGATACCGACCCTTCCGGTAACTTCTGGAAGACACTTGACGGCAGATACGTATATGCAGGTCAGTACAATATGTATTTTGTCGGCTATATGAACATTACATACACCGTTAAGGATACATGGAACGGCGTTATTCCCGAATCCAAAAGCTTCTATCTTGAAAATGTTACAAACAAGCTGAATGCAAACGAGGGTACAGTTAAAGTCCTCGGCATCGGCGACTCTATTGCGGGCGGCGCAAATGTTTCCAGTGATATCGGCGAAACCGGTGTTGCTCCCTATGCTGAGGCATGGTGCGATATGGTTCAGAGCGGACTCCAGCTCAGATATCCTAATGTTACAGTGGAAAATGAAACCATCGCTCAGGGCGGTGCTACTGCAACCCTTGCAATTGAAAAAATGAATGAGATCGTTGCTTACGCTCCCGACCTCCTCATCATTGAGTTCGGTACAAATGAGTGTATGCAGGGCGACGATGCATCCATCTACATCAACACACTTAAACAGGCTGTAGCTGCAGTGAAGGAAAACCTTCCCAACTGCGATATAATCCTCGTTACCCCCATTATCTCCAATCCCCTTATATTCCCCATCGACTGGTTCTACGCTTATTCCTCCGCAATCTATGAGCTTGAGGGTGAAGGCGTTGCAATCGCTGACGTTACAAGCGTTTACCAGTACCTCATCACACGCAAGGATTACCTTGATATGACAGGTGACTTCCTCTGCCATCCCAATGACTTCGGTAACCGCATATTCGTTCAGACAATCCTTGAAACAATATCCGCAGGAACTGAAGCAGACTACATTAAGGGACTTGCAGACAGAATTGTAAACTTCAGATATGAAAATGAGTTTGACAGCGCTGACTGGGCAACTATCCAGTCTATCGCTGCAGAGGCAACAGCCGCAATCGCAGCATGCGAGAACAAGGCAGATGCACTGGCAACATATATCTCATATGCTGAAGAAATTGATAAGGTTCCCACCTCAGCAGAAAACGTTCAGAACTCTGCTCTTAACGTTTCAAAGCTTATCTTTAACACAACCAAGCCCCTTGACACCATCGGCACAGGTTTTAATACCGTAACAAAAATCGATACAAACGAAAAATCACTTCTCATAACTATCGTACAGGCAAGAACCCCCTACACTACCATCGACTATACAAAGGGCGATTCTGCTGTTTCTGCTGACGGATATGACTATGTTGTTCTGACGCTCAAGGCTCCTCTTACAAACAGCACAAAGGCAAATCAGACAAAGCTCACCTATACTACAGCTAACGGAACCTGCGCAAGCTCCACTATCAAACTTATCCTTGACGGTCAGTATCACTCTTATATCATCGATATGTCAGGCGACAGCAAGTGGGCGGGCAATATAACTTCTCTCAAATTCCAGCCTTTCGCTTCCTGCAACTCCAAGGATGAGCTTTATGTAAGTTCCGTTATTCTTGCCACAGATAGCGAAAATGCCAAGGATATTGCCATTGAGAGAGAGAGAATTGCAAACAACAATGCTGCAGAGGCAGTAACATACCTCATGTCCGATGAGGCAACAAGCTCTATTCTCTCTTCCATCGCAGGAGAGAAGTATCTTGCAGGTGACTCAAATAATGATGAAAAGATCACCGCAGTTGACTCCCTCTACCTCAGACGCTATATGGTAGGTATTACAGAAGATATTATCAACGAAACCGCTCTTGATGCAAACGCCGACGGAAATATCGATGCTCAGGACTCCGTCATTGTCAAGATGACCATCGTAGGTACTCTCCAGCCCACAATTATCGATAATAGCGAGGCAACCGTTACCTACAGCCCTGAAGAAAAGGCTGCAAAGATCGTTTTCGGTAAGGCAGACGCAACACTTACTGTTGATATGACAGAAAGCGAACTCAGCGCAGATATGTTCAAATACATCTCAGTTTGCGCAAAGAATGCAAACGGCGAGGCTGTTGACGTTTCCGTTACTTACACATACGAAAACGGCTCAGAAACAAAGACTATGACCGTAGCTTCAAACGATCTCTTTAACGCAGAGACTGCAAAGTTTGTTGAAGCGGCAGGAAATATCGTTTCCATCGCTTTCACATTTGATGCTGAGGTCGGCGAGACTATCTATTTCGACTCCTTCGTTCTCACTCCCACTCTTTCCGCTGCTGAAAATGCAGAGATCGTAAGAGTTGG
>JAZTXZ010000080.1:0-13989 GCA_045636685.1 Candidatus Avispirillum sp.
CTCGATCGGAATATCAGCGCCGATCTCCTTAGCAACGTCGATGTACATTGTCTTAACCTTCTTGTTAAAGTCCTCTTCGGGAACCTTAAGGAAGAGAGAAGCTGCCATGATCTTATTGTCAATATAAACACCTGCGCTTGAAACGCCGATAGCGTCAACGCGGGGCATCTTGGATGCAGCTGTCTTCATAGCCTCGAGAATGCCCTGATAGTGGTAATCAGGATCGGACTGGAGCTTGGGGAACCAAACAACTTCCTCAGAGTATACGGACTCGCCGTTGATAACAGCGGAAACCTTACGGTCAGATCCGCCTGCATCGAAGCCGATACGGCAACCGTCAAGGTGACGGCCTACGGGAGCTGCTGCCATAACCTCCTTGGGAGCGTCTGCAGCGTTCTCACAGTAGAGAACCTCAAAGTCTGCCTCATAGATCTTTGCCATGAAGTCTGCATCGAACTCACGAGCGCCGCCCTTACGGTATGCGTCTGCGATGCCCTCGTAGATCTTCTTGGAGCCTGCGATTGTTACCTTGTAACCACCGTAGATCCAGAGAAGTGTCTTTACGAGACGCTCTATAACCTCATAGTTTTCCTCATCGTGGCCAGTGCCATCAGCGAAAACATCGATTGCAAATGTGGAAACGTAGCCCTTGTTTCTCTCAACTGCGATAACGAGGGGATTGCCGCCTGCCTCAGCTACTGCCTTCTTAAAATCAGCGATTACAACTGCCGCGGGGCGGAACTGGGGGTCAAGAATTGCCTTAATCATTTTATATCAGTCCTTTCGGTAAACGTTAAAGTTAAATTCAGATAGCCTTGTACTCTTCGAGAGCGCTTGCTGCGTCCTCATCAAGGATGAATGTTACGTCGGGATGGAGCTGGAGGATAGATGCCTGGCACCAGGGTGTGATCTGACCCTCGAGAGCTGCCTTGATAGCCTCAGCCTTCTTGGGGCCGTTTGCTACGAGAACAACCTGCTTTGCGCACATGATGTTGCCGATACCCATGGAAAGAGCTGCACGGGGAACCTCGTCTGCAGAATTGAAGAGACGGGAGTTTGCCTCGATTGTGGACTCTGTGAGCTCAACTCTGTGAGTCTCCCAGATGAACTCGTTGCCGGGCTCGTTGAAGCCGATGTGGCCGTTGTTACCGATACCGAGAACCTGAAGGTCGATGCCGCCGAGAGCCTCGATCTCTGCGTCATACTGAGCGCACTCTGCCTTCCAATCGGGAGCCTGACCGAAGAGAACGTGAGTCTTGTCCATATCAACGTTTACGTTGTTGAAAAGATTCTTGTTCATGAAGTTACGGTAGGACTGATCGTTTGCGGGATCGATGGGATAGTACTCGTCAAGGTTATATGTTGTAACACCTGCGAAGTCTACTCTGCCCTCTGCATTGAGAGTAGCAAGCTCAGAATAAAGTCCGAGAGGAGATGTTCCTGTTGCAAGACCGAGAACAAACTCGGGCTTGTTGGAGATGGAACCTGCAACGATAGATGCAGCCTTCTTGGAAAGAGCCTCGTAGCTACCGCATACGAATACCTTTACACCGTTCTTTTTGCCGTTGGAATAAGCCTTGATTTCATTTGCGTTCATTTTTCGATACCTCCGATAATAGTTTTTATAACATTGAAATCAGTGTCAACAATAATAATATCAGCGCACTTGCCTGCCTCGAGAGAACCGATAGCAGCGTCCTCGCCGATTGCCTTTGCAGGGTTAAGGCTTGCAGCAGCGAAAGCCTCAGCAAGAGAAACGCCTGCGTGCTCATAGAAGTTCTTAACGCCCTTGTTAAGGTCAAGAACAGAACCTGCGATTGTGCCGTCGGGCATGAGGCACTGGATGCCTGTCTTCTTTACGGGCTGGCCGCCGAGAGTATAGTCGCCGTGGGGCATACCGCCTGCTCTCATACAGTCTGTGATGATGCAGAGCTTGTCACCCTTGAGCTTATGTACCATCTTATAAAGGCCGGGATTTACGTGGAATGTGTCGCAGATGAGCTCAACGCTTACCTTCTCATCGGAAAGAGCAGCGCCTACAACACCGGGGTTACGGTGCATAAGAGCTGTCTGTGCGTTGAAGAGGTGTGTTGTGTGACGAACACCTGCATTGATACCCTCATTTGCTTCCTCAAAGGTTGCATTTGTATGACCCATGGAGGAAACTACGCGACCGTCGGCAAATACGTCTGCGATGCATTCGAGACCGCCGTCTACCTCGGGAGCGATTGTATATACCTTGATAATATCTGCATGCTTCTTGATGAACTCTGCGTCGGGACGCTTGATATGCTCAGCTGCCTGTGCGCCCTTCTTGGATGCATTGATGAAGGGACCCTCGCAGTTGACACCAACTACCTTAGCACCGTTCTTTGCACCCTCTGCCTTAACCTCGCGGGCATCGTTGAATGCCTTTTCGATCTCCTCTGTGGAGACTGTCATGGTTGTGGGGCAGAAGCTTGTTACGCCGTTCTTTACGAGACCTGCGGACATCTTTCTGATACCGTCAGGATCTCCGTCAGAAGTATCGCATCCCATATATCCATGGATATGGATATCTACGAGACCGGGAGCAACCCACTTACCCTCTGCATCGATAACCTCATACTGAGAAAGATCGAGAGTAGCCTCGTCTACGATCGCTTCGATCTTTTCATCGAAAACGATAGCCTTTCCGGAAACGACCTCGCTGGGCAGTACTATCTGTCCGTTAATGATACATTTCATATATTTTCTCCGTTCCGGAGCCGTCCTTTTTATGATCTGATCTCATCTCATTTTTCAGGAGCAGACTCCAAAAATTTTAAACATTCACAGGAAATTAAGCCATAATTCCCCTTATAATTAATTATACTCCCGACACATTATAAAATCAATAATGAATATGAATTTTTTCGTCTCCTTTTGAGATTTTTCGCAGTATTTTCTGCATATTACTATTTTGTTAGATCGCGCAAATATGCAAATAAACCATACAAGAGGATATTTCAAATCCTGGTTAGTCGGGAATGTTGAAGGTGCACTTAGTAAGCCTCCCTCTCGGTGGGAGGCTTTGGTGCAAACCGCCTCTTTCACCTATCAAATTTAAGTTTGCATCTCCCCGATAAACCCGAATTTTACGAACAAAATGATAAAAAGCCTTGCAAAAGTTTGAATTTCAGCTTTTGCAAGGCTTTTATTGTTCAGTTTTCAGGTTATGTTATCAGCGGCTGAACTCAATTACCTGATGCAAGATCACAGCATACCACAGTATAATCAAAGGAATATGTGTTTCTCGCAAACAGCAGAAGGTCTGCATCTTGTGCTGTCAGCCATTCGTTTGAAACATCCTTTGTTTTCAGAATATCCGTTACCGTATATTCATAGCGAAGACCTGACGTTTCAGAGAGGAAGATCCTGTCGCCTCCTGTAATAAGCTTCATAAAATCAAACTGACCCTCATTATCGCTACCGCCTATAATAAGGCTCTCCTCATATACACTTCCGCTGTATCTGCATGGAAATTCAAAAGTCTTGGTTTTATCCCATGCGGCATATACGGGAAGCTTTGTACCGTATGCCGGTATCTCTATGATGCCTGCAAAATCCTCGCCGTCCACCTCAATTACTGACATAGAGGTTTCAACGCGGTCATCGGGGGCGGCATCCTTAACATCAGGCATAAGAGAATAAAGCTCTGAGACAATAGCCTGCGCTTTCTTTTCCGCATTTTTTGCATAAGCTCCTGAAAGCACTATACCTGCAACGGCACTGAGTATCAACAATACCCCGAAGGCTACGAGAAGCCCCGTCAGTATACTACCTTTGCCCTTACTCATTATGCAGACCTCTTTTTCCAGACAGCAATGATGAGAAGTATTCCTCCCGAAAAGCACATCAGAAGTGCATAGGGCCAAATCACGATCATGCTTCCCGTCTGAGGAGCATCGTTTTCTGAAAACTCGTATGTATTGGTTACTATAATAGTATTTCCGTTTTCCTCTATAGCCACAGTATAATCCTTTGGCACGTTGCGCTCCACAGCCTGCCATTTGCTATTATCATCAACGCAAGTCCAGCTATAAGACCAGTTATTTTCTGCTGAAAGCTTCTGAGTGCTTTCAAGCATTCCGTCTTTGATGATATCGATCTCAACATATTCGGGGCGGCTTTCTTTTGCAGTATCATTCTTCCACTGCTTTACAACCTTATATTCTGCTTTTCCCGGCTTTATTTCATATCCGTCGCACTTAGGAAATGCCTTCACATCATAATTGTAATCGCCGCTTTCCTCGGGATACGGAATTACAGTCAAAAAGGATTCAAAGTTTATAACATCCTTATCTGTTTCCACTCTTACGAATGCAGTAAGATACATACCGGGAAGAATACCTTCAAAACTAACGGTGCCCGTTTCATCGGTAACTGCTTTACAATCAGCCTCAATACTGTCTGCCGCAGCATATGCCGAAAGGGTTGAAGCTATCTTTTTCCACTCGGTCTGCGACGTTACGCCGTAAATATTTACAGGATAATCTGAAAAAGCGCCGCAAAGCTCGTATGTTCCGTCCTCAAACACATCTGCAATACGGTATGTTTTTATCTCAAGCCCCTCGAAATATCTATCTCCCCTTTTATACTGAAGAGTCAAAGAGGATTCTCTGTCTGTATCGATGGGCGCAGCGGCAAAGGCGGTCAGCACGCTACCGCTTGCCAAAAGAGCAATTATTAAAAACAAAAAGAATGCTTTTATTGCTTTTTTCATTACAGCTCATCTCCTAAATCATCTTTATTAACAGGCTTGAAAAGAACTATCATCATCAAAGTGAAAAGAATGGGAAGTGCAACTATAGGAGTTACTATCAGCGCATCGATCTGATAAGCATCAGATGTTATGTGTATTGTTTTCTGATCTATAGTTTCTATCCTTTCACCTCTTACAAGAAGTCGGTGAGTATTGATACCGTAGGGCGTGCAGGTAAGCATCGTACAATAGTCCCCTTCCTTATCAATGGTAAGCAGACTTGTATCCGTGGGATCAACAGTTTCTATCTGGTCTACCTGATATGTAAGGGTTCTGTCTGCTACGGTGATCGTGAAAATATCACCAAGCTCCATATGGTCAAGATTTGTAAAAAGCGTCGCTGTGGGAAGTCCTCTATGGGCTGAGACTACCGCATGAGTGCCGATTCCTCCGACGGGAAGACTTGAGCCCTGCAGATGTCCTACGGCAACGCTGAGCACCTCATCATTCGTTGTATGATATATGGGAAGCTCGACGCCTATCTTACTTATTGTGATATACCCCATTATTCCCGTGTTGCTTAGATCAAGGGTTTCAAAATATCCGTCCACCGAATTGTAATCAAGCAAGGGAAACGGCAGTGCTGCCAGGGCTTTATTATATGCATCCGCATCCTCGAAGAGCTTTGTATAGTCCTCTGGAGTCATGTTTTCAAGCATTTTCTCGTAGTCAACGATAGCTTCGGACTGGGTCTTTGAGTTCCAGTAATTACTGAGAGTAGGATATAACATTACGGAGAGACCTACGAAAAAGACCAGGAGCAATATAAAAGTTGACCATTTCCTTTTTCTTCTCTTGTTAACAGTTTTGCTCATAGGTTTCTCCCTAAGGTTATTAGTTAGCCGAAAAACTACATTTTTCCGGTGTTGGGGCGGTCCGCCCCTGCGAAAATACGCAGGGGCGAAACAACCAAAAATTATTCTTCGATCTGGGACATTCTCTTCTTAGCAAAGAGGAGAACGCCTGCGCCGAGCATTACTACAGCACCAACTGCAACGAAGATAACAGTACCGAGACCACCTGTTTCGGGAAGCATGGAACCTGTCTTGTTTACTACGTGTACGCCGGAACCTGTAGAGTAGATCTTGTCGTTAAATGTAGCGTCAAGGTTTGCATCGGAGATGATGAACTTCTGACGAGCTGTAAGCTTGTTATAACCGTCGGGAGCCTTAGTCTCTTCGAGGTAGTATGTACCGTTATCGAAGCCCTGAACTCTTACCTGACCGTCTGTAACAACGATAGTAACGCCCTGCTCATCCTCTCTTGCGCGGCGGTATGTTACACCGTCGTCCATGAGAACTACCTTAACTTCGTTGCCGCCTGTAGCTGCATCATAGATCTTGAACTCAGCACCCTCGATAAGGTTGTTTGCAGAGTCAGTCTTTACGATGTCGATACCGAATGTGTATGTCTTTGTGGAGTCTGTTGTTGTGAAGTGATCTTCACCGTACTCAAGAGTAGCTGTGTTGGGGTTACCGTCATTTGCTACGATTGCGTTACGGTTAAGCATTGCCTTGTAAGTAACGATGATCTTATCGTTTGTTTCGAGGTGATCGCAGAATTCCTTTGTGAAGTGAACCTCGATTGTGCAGTTCCAATCCTCTACTGTGCAATCACAGTCTGTGATGTCATCCTCAGTTGTTTCTGTGATGCCGGGGGCTGTGAGTACGGAGTAGTAGTCTGTGGGAACCTCTGTAGTCTCGTTTGCGGAGGGAACGATATGCTCGATCTTTTCGATACCCTTGAATGTAAGACCTGCGGACATAGCATCGTGGAGGATGTAGTCCTGAGCACCTGCGTGTACGTTGATTGTAACACGGAAGGTTACTTCCTGACCGATGTCTGCAGTGTTAGAGTCTCCATACTGGTTTGTGGAGTCCTCGAGAACCTGCTTGTCAATGGTGGGAGTACCGTTCTTAGCATTGATGGAGGCATTGGGGTTTGTTGTTGTGAGACCGCAGAGAGCACCTACGTTGGAGTCTACGAGGTACCAGCCGAGCTCGAGGTTTTCGAACTTACCGGATGTCTTGCCGTCTTCACCTGTTGTGATTACGAACTCGCCTTCATTTGCGGAGGACTTAACGGGAGCAATGCCGTTATCCTTAGCGTAAGCGAGAGCTGCCTTTGCAAAAGCTGCCTTTGTGTCATCATCCTCAGCACCCTTCCAGGTTACGTAACCTGCTTCGTCGATGGTGACGTGATTGAGTGCAAAGCTTGTTGCAAAGAAGCCTGTCCATGCCGCGTTTACTTTATAGGAGTAAGCGCCGGATTCTACGTTGTAGCTCTCGAGATCAAGAAGCTCGTAGATCTCGTAAACAGAGCTGGAGTCGGTGCTGATACCGTTGATGGTAATGCTACCGGTTTCTGTTGTGTCTGCAAATGCGGGAACTGCGAGCGCCGCAAGCATCAGAACAACGAGAAGGATTGAAAAAAGTTTTTTCATGGTGTTTTCCTTTCTTATAAAAAATTTTTTAAAACATATTTATTTGGATATATACTGCCACACAGAATATGGCCGAAAAGAAGGTCACTCCCTTTCCCCCCTTTCTCTTCTGCGTCTCAGTACGTATCCTGATACAAGCGCGACTGCCATAATTGCCAGTCCGCTGAGTATCCATGGGGTGGGGCCATAGCCTCCCGTTGCGGGAAGCTCATATCCGTTGCCCCAGTTATATCTGTTGGTTACGGTTACAGAATAGGTGGGGATTCGTCCGCCCGCTATTTTTTTAACCTCGCCGTAGATAGGAGTCCAGTCCTCATTATCCCAGCTTTCAACGACGGTATATTCAATGACGCTTCCGTCGCTATCATAATAGGGGAGGCTATGGAAGATATCTTCCCAATTGTTTTTGAGGGAAAGTGTTACGGTTCTTCCCGTATCCTTTCCGTTTGCATAAAGCTTCATTGTAACCTGAGCTTTTTCATAGTCAGTACCACCGGACATTCCGAAATCCCAAAGCTTATTTACCTTAACGGATGTTTCGTGCTCCAAAGGAGTGTTTGTGATACGATAAGCCGTTTCAACGTCCTCTGTTACGTCGGGAGGTGTTACGGGAACGTCAGGCTCAGGATCCGGCGTAGCTGCTCCAAGCTTTTTTAAGGTTATCTGGAGTGCATTGCTTTTGTTGTTTGTAGAATAAAGCACGTGGTTGTATTTTATGTTGCTTGGAACGTTTGAGTCGCTAACGGGATACTGTGTATCTGACCAACCACTGTAATTAATGGTATGGGACAAGATTTTTTGTGAATAGCTGAGGTTTTTATTAGACGTAGGATTTGAGGAAGCACAGAACTTGTAGTTATCGTAATAAAGGGTTTGTCCAAGCTTATTTTTGAGAACTACCGTTCCGTTGCTGTTTACAGTTGCAACCCACATAGCCGAATCAGATGCTTGAGCTTCACTTTCTGTGAGAAGCTGCAGCTGATTGTTTTGTGCGGCAATATAGCCGTAGGTGGTTTCCAAAAGGTAAGTGCCGCCGTTCTCAAAGGTGTCCGCAGTCTGGAAGGTTGCTTTTGCGGAGGATGAATCTGCAACTGTATTCGTATCATGAGAATTGAGGCTGACTTCGATTCTTTCAATGCTTCCCATATATCCCGGGAAAATACCCTCCTCAACACCATACTGTACGGGAGTACCGTCCTCGTAGGTCTTTGGCAGGTTTGTCCAGGTATAGGACCAATCGTTTGCCTCGCTAAGTTGTATTTCGCGTATGCGACGCACAGTTCCGTCAGGATCAGTAACCGTCAGATAAACGGTTACTGAATCGTAGGTATGGTCAACTCTATCGTCCCATTTTTTCTCAACGTATACCGAGGTGGTTTCCGTTACCCATTCAGGTGCGTTTGTGGCAACGATGAAAGCCTGCTGAGTTTCATCATCAATTCGGAAGCCATGGACAGTAAAGCCCTTGGAAACCTCGATGAACTCACCGTTCTCATCTGTTTCTCCGACAATTTCTACGCTATAGGAAGCCGTGCCTCGTTTATCCAGAGAGAGACAGATGATACCGTAAGCCATACTGTATTCTTCTTTATCGGGAGGTCTTGTTTCTTTAATATAATAAGTGTTACCTGCGCCGAAGCCCCAAAGGTTTACAGATCCGTTTTCTACTTTGAAGGTATTATTTGCAGGGACACCGTTATCATGTGATTTCTTGCTTGTCCAAAGAGAAGCAGGGATGGTGCAATCCTTGTCTGTAAATACAGAGAATTCAGCTCCGTTCAAAAGGTCCTGCGTAAGAACGTCCTCCTTCTGAATAGAAAGAGAAAATCTCGGTGCCAGGTTAAATGCTATCTGACAGTTGGACTGTGAGCTTCCTCGCTCAAGATAGTAAATAGTAAGAACGTGGTCGCCTGCGCCTATACCGCTTAAAGTATGGTGAACCTGGCCGTTAACGGTAACCACTCCCGTTGAGAAGTTAACGTCTCCGCTCTCGATTCCGTGGATACCACCGATATCAAGAACTAACTGGCCGTCGACAAGAACCCATACGTCGTCGTCTCCGGAGAACTTGAAGTGCATCTCATTTCCGTAAACGTCGCGGTTACCGTAGTTTCCGTCGCTGTCTAAAGTACCGGGCACTGTGGGGAGATAGAACTTAACGTCCATTGCAATACCGAACATATAGTTTGTCTGAACGTTAGATGCAGAGCTTCCGCTGTTGTTGTACTTTGCATCGTACTGGAAGTGGTTTACACCTACGTATTCGTTTTTATCTCCGTTGTAAGTATATGTGACAACGTTTTTGCCGTTTGTGTTAACGTAAGGAGAGTTAAGGGGAAGGAAGTCTGAATACTTACCGCTTGAGGAGTTTGAAGAGTCAGAGGTTCTTTCCAGATATTCGTAAACGTAGAAGCGACCGTCTGTCTGATTATAGGCTGCCGCATTCAAGCTTGAGTTGTAATAGTAGTAACCGTAATATTCGTCTGTCGAGTCAGTCATAAGCTGGAGCAGATGATCGCCCTCGCCCAGATAATTCTTTCCAATTACACCTTCTCCCGTTTCAGGATCAAAGGAGTTTTCAGTTGAAAAGAGATATTCTCCGAGAGTTTCATTATAAATACCCTCGTAGATTGAGCCGTTAGTGTTTTTGTTATTATGGTTACGGGGATAGGAGATATCAGAATTTGAATCCCAGTCTCTGAAGATAAAGTCCAGAGTTGTCATGCCCTTATAGGGAACCTGTCCTGTCTGTACGGAGTTCCAGGTTTCATTATGGCTCGAGGATGATACATCCACCGTTGCATAAGACGACTGAACGTTAAAGAGAGGAGAATAGTCAAATACTCTTGTAGTAATAAAATCGCTTGTGCTTACAGTGTCGGCAACATGAGCATTATACTGACCTACGTCATAGGTTGCCGCCACCCAGTCAGCGTAGAACACCATGTTTTCCGTAACGGTGATTTCTTCGCCTGCTTTGTAATACTTGTTGTTTATAACGTCGTACCAGCCGCGAAGTGTGGACTCATATTTGGGAGGAGACTGCCACTCGGAGGGAAGCTTAAGGGTAGATCCGCTCAGAACGGAGTAGCTTGTGTTTGGTGAGCCGTTGTAGCTCATCAGGCCTCCCAGAGTTCCGTCAAACCAAACGGTACATGCTGAGGGCGCTTTTGCAAATTTGAATCCGGATGACGAGTTGCGGTCACCGTTGTTTGTGAAGGTCTGATTATTCTGGAGATGAGCGTAATTGTTCTGTCGTGCACCGCGGAATTTAACAGTACCGTTTGTGTTGTATACAGCCGATTCCCATTTGCCTGAAAGGATAGCGCCGTGATTGTTTGCGTTATCATAGTAGGGATGGAGATACATTCCGGTAGCCACGTTTCTTATGAAATATGTGGGCTGATTATCGTAATTTCCGAGAGTGCTTCCGTTATCATTTTTGTTGTTGAATTGCCAGTAAAGGATGTTGGGGTTGGAAACGTCAGCAGTAACCTTACCGCTTGAATCGATATAGATTCGAACTGCATTGGAGTTTCCGTCGATAGCATAATAATTTCCGTCAGTTCCTGTAGTGTACAATATGAAGGAATTATTATTTGTGAGCATTGCGGAGGTATAGTTTACTGTGGTTCCCACTAAGGTTTGTCCCTCAGCAACAGGAGCGGGCGCCGTGAGAACAGGAGCAGAATTCTTAGCTGAGATACCGAAGCCGGTCACTCTGGAATCCGCCATTTCATATGCCGCCTCAGCGACCTTATCATCAAGGTCACCTTCAATGACATAGAGAATACCGTCAGAAAGTCCTGTAACTACCGCAGTTGAATCAACTGTGCCATTGCTGTTTTTATCAAAGAATACGATGTCGCCAGCAGTTGCAAGGTGATCATATTTCTCACGGTACAGCCCCTTCTCTTCCCAGAGGAGCCTCATTGTATCGGCTCCGCCGCTGATGGGGATATCTGTGAGACCGCCATATCTGAGGCAGAAGGCTGTGAACATGCATGACCAGTCACCGTAAGGGTTTCCGAACCATTCGCCGTATCTTGTATAACCGAATTTTGTACAATCGGAATTAACGATATAATTTATCTTGCTTTCCTCATATCCCAGCTGACTTTTAGCGACAGCCACTATCTTTTCGGACGTAATAAGTCCGGAAGGGATATCCGCAAGCGTCGCTTCCCAGTCATCAGCAGTTTCAATCCCTGCCGTAATATCGGAATAGCACTCCACCGTATGTATATGGCCTCCGCTGCCGCAGGTATAAGACTCGGTGTAGCACTCATCCGTATGTTTATGCCCCACAGTTACGGTCTCATAGCATTCATCAGTATGCTCATGTCCCTCAACTGTGCATATCAGAAGATTCGTACTCTCAACAGTTTCCGTTTCTTCCTCTGTACACAAAAGCGCAGAAACGGTACACTCTTCGCTGTGTACGTGCTCTTCTATTCCGCAGAAGGCATCTCCCGCCATTGTGATTCCTGTCAGTTTAAGCCACCAGAACACCGCAAGGATGACTATAAGAGAAAGAATCGGTAAAACAGCCATTATCCTTCGCCTTATATCTTCCGCACGATTTGCGGCAAGCACTCTTGTATTAATTTCTGAATTCACGACTCTCTCCCTCCTTTCCGTGGATATACAGGATATGTCGTAAAGCTTTGTTACTTAATAAATGATATTTCCTTGATCGGCCAGACCCTTAAAATGATCTTTCCGATTATTTGATCGTTTGATATACATCCGATAACGGAGCTACGGCTGTCTATAGATGTTTTGCGCTGGTCTCCCATCAAGAAATATGAGTTTTCCGGAACTGTATAGGGAAACTCTATATCGCATTCGCCAAGGCCCTTTTCCGTAATATAAGGCTCTGCGAGAACCTCTCCGTTTACGGCAACATTTCCTTCTCCATCGATGATCACCGTATCGCCCGGAAGTGCTATAACTCTCTTTATGAGGATCTTATTGGAATAGGAAAAACCGCAAAGATCTCCCTTCTGAAGCTTACTTGTTTTTATAAGCACTACGATCTCTCCGTTATTCAGCGTAGGCTCCATGCTTGTTCCCGATATCTGAAGCACAGGAAGCACAAGAGTCGCTATAAGCACCGCAACCGCCGCAACGATAACGAGAGCATAGACCGCGCCTTTCAATATCCGCCTGTAGCGTATTCTGTTTCGCTCTCTCTTCAGCTCTCCCTTTATGAGATCTGCCGAGGGAAGCATCTGCTCGTTTTTATTATCCATATTTATATATTAGCTTTATATATTTCCAACTGATTTTTCAATAATACTGCGCTTTTCGTAAAGCCTTTCAATCTCTTGCTCAAGCTCTGCAATTTTCTCCTGAGCCTGAAGCTCTCTTCGAGCACAATAGGTATCAGCATCTTCCATTATTTTCTCAGCCCGCGCCCTCGCATCAGCCTCGAGTCGATCCTTAAAGGAATCTGCGTTTTTGCTGATTCTTTTAATGTTTTCTATATACTGCTCGCAAGCCGCATCCGCCGCTTCGAAAACACGGTTCAGTCTGACTGTAGCCTCTGCAAGAGAGCCCGCCTCCGTCGCAACGAGACGTTTATCCTCAAGCCTGTCTTCCATTTCCCGAAGCTTTTTTTCAAGATCATCGGCGCGTTCAGTCTGCTCAAGCAGAAGCTGCAAAAGCTGCCTTCTGCTCAGCCTTCTCATTTCTTTTTCTGTCATGTTGCCTCCGGCATCATTTCTAATATGTCGAAAGATGCAGAATTATGCATAAAATATTATTATACAGAATTAATTATATACCAAATACTGTTCCAAATCAATAGTTTTTGGTTTTTTTAAAACATAGTAACGTAAAAAAAAGCAAAAAAAAGCGGCACCAATACAATTGGCGCCGAACAAGATAATTATATCAGAAAAACTGCTCTTTTGTCAATAGTTTTCCCAATCATCAGTGGTCATATTGCCCAATTTCTGCATTATGAATAAAATGTTTTAGTTAACTTTGTACAACAAATGCATTGATTTTTCCCTTTTCCTGTGATAATATATAGACAAGGAAAGGGTGATACCAATGAAGATGTAAAGAGGAAAGCTAAAATACACGATAACAGCTTTCTGAAAAAATTTCTTTCTGAGAAAGATATATTCCAAAACTAAAGTGTATCTCGCTTAAGAGACGTAAATGAATGATAATAGTTTTTAGTGAAGTGTCGGTAAAAAATCAGAAAGAAGCGCAATAAAAAAGCCCTTAGATAAAGAAAGAGAGGTTGAAAATGTTAGACTTCAAGAGTGAACAGAAATAACCCTTGACTGAGAAAAAAGATCGTAAAGAAGGTCTTCAGTCAAGGGTTATTTCATTTTTATTTATAATTTCTTCTCTCCCCTTTCGGGGATTTTTTATTTTGTACCAAAAGCCACACAGCAGGTAATTGTATCCGCTAAAACACAAAAAAGGATACCTTCAAATTCGGGTTTGTCTGTCTGTTGCAAACAAAAACTTGATAGGCGAAAGCCATACTCTGTGCCTCCTCTTCTCAGACCTGAAGGGGCTGTGAAGGGGAGGGGTGACCGTAAGTACGAAGATATAGAACATCAGATTTTAAGATAAGATGCTTCGTACAAGGGGCGGTGGAAGGGTTGTCACATCTGCACATGAACAAAACTACAAATATAGATCAATTGAAAATGAAAGAATGGCTGTAATCATTGGCAATTCTCTCATTTAATGTTTTGCTTTAGTTCAAGAATAGTTCTTGTGCAGATGTGGCAACCCT
>JAZTXZ010000081.1:0-29533 GCA_045636685.1 Candidatus Avispirillum sp.
ACCAGAATAAGAATCAGGACTGACCTGAATAAAGGGTACTGCCGAAGAGGCCAAGTGTTCAAAAGAACACTTGGCCTCTTCACTTATTACGAGATGATCAGATGGGAGGATTGACATTCGATTTTTGATTTTATATAATTATTGTAAAATCACCAATGATGAGGGGCTAATATGGGAAAAACAGTGTTTATCAGTCATTCGCATAAGGATGCTTCAGTGGCGGTACTGCTGAGAGATGCATTGGAGAACAGCGGCATCGGATGCTGGATCTGTTCAAAAGATATCAACAGTGGCGAGATATGGGATGCGGAAATTGTAAATGCAATTGAAGGGTGCAGGGTGTTTTTGTTTTTGCTCAGTGAAAACTCGGCAAAATCCAAGCAGTGCTACAAGGAGATCGCACTGGCGGATGCAGCTAACTGTGCAATGATATGTGTAAATATAGATCACAGTGAATTGTCGGGAGGGGCTAAATATCACTTTATTAATTTGCAGACGGTATTTCTGGATCAATTAAAGCTGTCAGACGAGCTTGGCGGTGTGGTTGATCGTATACATAGACTTCTCGGCGGAGCAGAAACATCTGCGACAGGAGAGCTCATTCCTTGCTATGATTTTGAGTTTTGCCTGGATCTTAAGGGGAAATGTCATCCCTTAAGCGCGGTTCAAAAGCTTCAGATCATAGAAATGATGGCCGATAAGGACAAAAAGTTCAGGCTGAATATAAAGCTGGCAGACGAAAATATAAAAGCACTTGAGAGTCAATGTCAGCAAATCAAAGATCGAGTAGGGGCAGGTCAGGATGTTTCCGACGAAGAACTTCATTATATGATGCAGGCACGTGTCGTTTGCGATCGCCAGAGACGGGAAAATCTTCGCAAGGCAATGGCTGTAAAGTTGTTTTTGTATGACGGCTATACGCAAAGTCTTTGTCAGCTTCGTCGACCGGAGGAGCTGTTCGCAGTGATGAAAGACATGCTTGAATATCAGCCGCGCTTTGATATTACCAAAAAAGCAAATGACAGAAAGACATACTCTATGCTGGAATTTGTTTGTTCGAATCCTTCGCTGTATTTCAGCGCACCTGTGAGAAATGATATCATCGCCGAACGCCATGCGGCTATGGGATATTTTTGTGAGATCGGGTTATTGCCTATTGCCGATCTCGGGGTACAGTACTTCAAGGAATTGCTGACATATTTTTATATGTTTCTGGTGGAAGAATTGGCGGAAGGCAGCGAAGCTGCCCAACAGCCTGCAGTACGCGATCTTATGAAATATCGTTTTGGATATAAATAAAAACAAAAAGATAAACAATTATATTATATAAACGGGGCTGTTGCATTTGTGCAACAGCCCCGTTTTACTGTTCTTTGGAGTACGAACAATAAGTTACAGTTCTTTTTTGCTGAACATACCTTTTATATAATCGCGGATCTTTGTTTCTTCTCCCCGTAGTGCTTTTTTCAGGTTTGGGAGATGCATTATCATAATAAGAATGCTGACAGCAAAAGATAAGATAATATATAAGATATTGTCTGTTCTGTTAATACTCAGAATGGGAAAAAGTATTCCTGCAGATAAGGGCATGGCGATGCTGTAGTTTGCAGTTACCATGAGCAAAACGCATACAATAAGCAAAAGAAGAAAGAGCCACGGATCAACGGCAAGAATCATTCCCGCATAAGATGCAAGTCCCTTGCCACCTTTGAATTTCATATAAAAGGGAAAAATATGTCCCAAAACAGCAGAAGTGCCTGCAAATATTCCCGCAAAGGCAATATCGGGGCAGATAAACTGAGCAAACTTTACTGAAAAAAAGGCCTTTGCCATATCAAAAAGCATAACAGCAGCACCGTATGCTTTGCCGAATATCAGCATTACGTTTGTGGCCCCGAGATTTCCCGTTCCACGATTTCTGAGACTTATATTTTTAATTTTGCCGAGAAGTGCCGCAGGATTCAGAGATCCTGAAATGTAACCTGTGGCGATGCATATTAAAAGCTTGATTATTCTTATCATCATTGTCTCCGTTTTTATAAGGTACATCAATGATTATATGTATATTTTCTTTTTGCTATAACCGAATGCTGTATATAAAATGTTAACACTGTTGTTCTATTTTTCATATTTATAC
Source organism: Candidatus Avispirillum sp. (assembly GCA_045636685.1). Lineage (GTDB taxonomy): Bacteria > Bacillota > Clostridia > Oscillospirales > CAG-272 > Avispirillum. The sequence continues at coordinate 2,138 of JAZTXZ010000081.1, forward strand.
ATAAAATAACTGTAATCAGATATATGGGAGGAAATATGAAAAGAGCAGCAGCAATAATAATATTCATATGCATAGTGGTAATGAACATTCCCGTCACTTTTGCCGCAGAAGAAAAAATGCCCTTTGATGTGAATGCGGAGAGCGCCGTTCTCATGGAAGCATCAACAGGGGAGATACTTTACGCAAAGAATCCCGATGCGGCACTTCCTCCCGCATCGGTAACCAAGGTCATGACTCTCCTCCTTGTTATGGAAGCCATAGACAGCGGGAAGATGAATCTTAAAGATATGATCCCCGTCAGCGAATATGCCGCATCCATGGGCGGTTCACAGGTGTTTCTTGAGGCAGGAGAGGAAATGACCTGCGAGGATATGCTGAAAAGCGTAGTTATATCATCGGCAAATGATGCGGCAGTAGCCTTTGCGGAATATGTATCGGGAAGTGAAGAAGCTTTTGTCAAAAGGATGAACGAAAGAGCACTGGAGCTCGGAATGAAAAATACAAACTTTGAAAATGCAACAGGACTTGATGATGATACAAAAAATCATGTGATAAGCGCAAAGGATATTGCCATAATGTCCCGTGAGCTTATAACAAAACATCCTGCAATACTTAAATACAGCTCCATATGGATGGACAGCATAAGAGGAGGGGAGTTCGGCCTTTCCAATACTAATAGGCTGATCAGGTTTTATAAGGGAGCAACGGGACTGAAAACAGGCTCTACCTCAAAGGCAGGATTCTGCATAAGTGCTACTGCCGAGAGGGAAGGAATGCACCTTATTGCTGTGATTATGGGAAGCAAAACCAGGGATGAGAGAAATGAAGCGGCAAAAAAACTGCTTGATTTCGGGTTTTCAAATTATATCCTGTTTTTCTGTGAGGAAAAAGAGGGGAAAAGCGTTGATGTAGAGAAAGGGGATAAGCAAAAGGTAAAAACGCAGATACAGCCCTTTTCTGCTATAATTGAAAAGTCACAGCAGGATAAGATAAAAATAAAAACAGAATATAAGGGTAAAATAACAGCACCGGTGAAAAAAGGCAGTAAGGTAGGAAAAGCAGAATATTATATAGGAGATAAAAAGCTTTGGGAGTCTCATATAGTAGCAACAGAAGATGTGGGAGAGCTTGGATACGCGGATATACTTTTGAGATTGCTTAAGGCCTGCTTTATGAAGTGAAAAAGGAAAAAAACTTTGTTATTTTTAGTTCAAACAGGTAGAAATAAGTAAAAAACTCTTGAATTTCAAAAAATCATATAGTATTATGGTAAGGTGATAAAATGATCGGAGGTCAGACAAAAATGTCTATCAAAATCAACAACAAATATATAAAGCAGTTCGTAACTGATGAGGAATATAATGCAATCGTTCCCGAAGTTGAAGCTGCGCTTGAAACAGTAAAGAAGGGCACAGGCGAGGGAAGCGACTTCCTCGGCTGGTACACTCGCCCTGTAGATTACGATAAGGAAGAGTATGCTCGTATCAAGATCGCTGCAAAGAAGATCCAGAGTATGTGCGAGGCGTTCATCGTAATCGGTATCGGTGGCTCCTACCTCGGCACACGTGCCGCTCTCGACTTCATCAAGTCCAACCACTATAACAACCTTCCTAAGGATACACCTGATATTTACTTCGCAGGCTACAGCCTTTCCTCCTCTCACCTTGCAGATATTCTTGCAGTATGTGAGACAAAGGACGTTTGTATCAACGTAGTATCCAAGTCCGGTACAACAACAGAGCCCGCAGTAGCATTCCGCGTAATCCGTGAGTTTCTTGAGAACAAGTACGGTAAGGAAGAGGCTGCAAAGAGAATCTTCGTTACAACAGATAAGGCAAAGGGCAAGATGAAGGAGCTCTCCGACAGAAACGGCTACGAGACCTTCGTTATTCCCGACGATATCGGCGGCAGATACTCTGTTCTCACAGCAGTAGGTCTTCTTCCCCTTGCAGTTGCAGGCGTAAACACAGACTCTCTCCTCGAGGGTGCTGAGGACGCTATGAACGAGTATAAGGCAGCATCCATCAAGGATAACCCCTGCCTCCAGTACGCAGCATACAGAAACATCATGTACCGCAAGGGCAAGGTAACTGAGATGCTCGTAGTATACGAGCCCTTCTTCAGAATGTTCTGCGAGTGGTGGAAGCAGCTCTACGGCGAGAGCGAGGGCAAGGACGGCAAGGGTCTTCTTCCCGCATCCGTTATCTTCTCCACAGACCTTCACTCCCTCGGTCAGTATATCCAGGAGGGTCTCAGAAATATGTTTGAGACAGTTGTGGATATCAAGGAGTCTAAGCACACTATCACAGTTCCTTACGACCCTGAGAACGCAGACAGCCTTAACTACCTCTCCGGTATGAGCTTCAACCGTATCAATCACAGAGCTATGAACGCAACACTCTTCGCTCACGTTGACGGTGACGTTCCCAACCTTGTAATCGAGGTTCCCAACAGAAGTGAGTACTCCTTCGGTCAGCTCGTATACTTCTTCGTGCTTGCTTGCGCAGTAAGCGGCTATACTCTCGGAGTTAACCCCTTCAACCAGCCCGGCGTTGAGGCATACAAGAAGAACATGTTCGCTCTTCTCGGTAAGCCCGATCCCGCACTCGATGGGCTCAAGAAGTCTCTCGCAGAAAGAATGGCTCAGGACTGATTGTAAGCTTAAACTTATAAATGAAATAAAAGACCTTTTGAGTGTTTTCAAAAGGTCTTTTTTCTATAAAAAAAACTATATATTTGTATTGTCAAGAAATTTATTTTCGTTATTTTGTAAGAAAAATTTAATGCGATTTCTACAAAAAGTTTATAAAAAAATCGGCAACCCTCTTGCAATTGTAACAGAAATGCTGTATAATGAAGCATATTAAAAAAGCATATTGCAAATAAGCTATATCTAAGGAGGATTATATTATGCTTGAATTGATTATTGGTGTTAAGGGTACAGGTAAGACAAAGCAGCTTATCGAACTCGTAAACGCAGCCCTCGCAACTTCTGACGGAAACGTTGTCTGCCTTGAAAAGGGCGATAAGCTGAGATTTGACCTTAGCTATCGTTGCAGACTTATAGATACAGAACATTACGGTGTTGACAATGCTGAAGCACTTTACGGTATGGTTGCAGGTATTCTTGCAAGTAACCACGATGTTACCGATCTCTTTATCGATTCCGCTCTCAAGATCTGTAAGGACGATATTACAGCATTTGAGCCTGTTCTCGATAAGATCAATACTCTCTGCGAAAAGTGCGAGGTTAAGTGCGTGATCACTTCTTCCCTCGACGTTGCAGCAGCAACCGATTGTCTCAAGAAGTACATGAAATAATCATAAAAAAGAAGCCGAAAGGCTTCTTTTTTATTGCAATAATATAGAAATAGTTGTATAATGTTAGTTATAACAAAATTAGGCTTAAGAGGCGGCTATGAAAATTACAGATATAATCAGAGGAGAAAAGCCCAGCCTTTCATTTGAGGTATTTCCTCCGAAAACAAGCGATAAATTTGAGAGCGTAATGAATGCGGCATCAGCAATTGCAGACCTTGCGCCTTCTTATATGAGTGTGACATACGGTGCAGGCGGTACAACTGCATCATTTACAGCAGAAATATGCGAAAACCTGAGCAATATAGGAGTAACGCCTCTTGCTCACCTTACCTGTGTTAATTCCACAAAGGAAAAAATCATAGGAGAACTTGAAAAACTAAGAACTCACGGCGTGGAGAACATTCTTGCCCTCCGAGGAGATGTTCCTGATGGAGTATGTGCTGAGAGCTTTGAATATAAGTATGCTTCCGAGCTTGCCCGCGAGATAGTGGACTTTGGAGGATTTTGTATCGGAGGTGCCTGCTACCCCGAGACCCATCCTGAAAGCAGCAATAGCCGCAAGGATATAGAAAACCTTAAAAAGAAGGTAGATGCAGGCGTTGAGTTTTTGACAACTCAGATGTTTTTCGATAATAATATCATATATAATTTCATGTATAGAATGATGCGTGGCGGCGTTGACGTGCCTGTGGTTGCGGGAATTATGCCCGTAACCAATGCGGCTCAGATAAAGAGGATCATCAGTATATCTAACAACGCTCTTCCTCAGCGATTCATACGCATCGTTGACAGATATGGTGATAATCCCGAGGCTATGAAACAGGCGGGAATAGCCTTTGCAACAGAGCAGATAATTGACCTTTATGCAAACGGCATCAACGCAGTTCACGTTTATTCCATGAATAAGCCGGATGTTGCGGCGGCAATCAAGGCAAACGTTTCGGAAATCATAAAATGATCTGCGAAAAAATAGATGCCGGAGATCTGTTCCTTTCCGTCGCGGAGGCGGCACAGCGCCTGTGTATTCCCAGAGAGCAGGACAGCTCCTTTGCAGAAGCTTCAAAGGAAAAGATCCTTTCGGTAATTGATAGTAAAATGGCGGCAGTTCGCGTGCCCGTTCGTATAGACGGCGATCAGATCGACCTCGGCTTTGGGAAATTCAATAGTGAGAATTTAAGGTATGCTCTCGGCAATTCAAGGGAAGCATTCGTCTTTGCAGTAACCCTCGGCATTGGCGTTGAAAGAATGCTCTTTCGCCTTTCCAAAATATCGGTCAGCGAGCATTTTATTGCAGATGCTCTCGCCTCCGCATATGCTGAGGCGGCGGCAGACCGCGCCCAGGAGATACTTAATACATACGCAAAAACAAAAAAACGCTTTTCTCCCGGCTACGGAGATCTCCCCCTTGAGATTCAGCCCATGATACTGAAGGCTCTCGACAGTGAAAAGACCCTTGGAATAACTATAACAGAGGGACTTCTGATGAAGCCCCGGAAATCAATAACCGCAATAGTTGGAATTGAAAATGAGTAATTTAAGAAATCTTATAAAAGAAAAAAGAATATTTCTTGACGGCGGAACGGGTACTGTTCTCCAGTCTATGGGACTTCCTGCGGGAACTCCCCCCGAGGCGTGGAACTTAACTGCCCCCGAAAAGATAGAAGCCCTACACCGCGCCTATTTCGAGGCGGGAAGCAATATCGTTGCAACAAATACCTTCGGTGTAAATTCCTTGAAGTACGAAAACTGCGAGGAATATATCAAGGCTGCAATCGAGTGTGCAAGAGCGGCAACAGAGGGAAAGCCCGACCGCTTCGTAGCATTCGATATGGGTCCCACGGGAAAGCTTCTCGAGCCCCTGGGTGACCTTCCCTTTGAAAGGGCAGTAGAGGTCTTTTCGGAGAATGCCCGCCTTGCAGAAAAGCACGGAGCAGACATTATCCTTATCGAAACGATGAACGACTGCTACGAAACAAAGGCGGCAGTCCTTGCGGCCAAGGAAAATACAAGCCTTCCCGTGTTTGTAACAAACGTGTACGATGGCTCGGGAAAGACAATGACAGGCTCTACCCCCGAGGCAATGATAGCTTTTCTTGAGAGCATGGGCGTCGATGCAGTTGGTATGAACTGCTCCCTCGGCCCCGATAAAATGCTTCCCATCATTGAGAAGTTCAAAAAGTATGCTTCAGTACCTGTGATAGTTAAGCCTAACGCAGGTCTCCCCGTTTCAAGAGACGGCAAAACCGAGTTTGATATCACCCCCGCTGAGTTTGCAGACTATATGAGAAAGCTCTGCGTGGGCGGCGCATCGATTCTCGGCGGCTGCTGCGGAACAACTCCCGAATATATCAAAAAAACGGTGGAAGCGGTTGCAGATATTCCCTATAATGCACCCCAAAAAAAGAATTTCACAGTAGTTTCCTCATATACCCATACTGTAGAATTTGGTGATGACCCTGTACTCATCGGTGAGCGCATCAACCCTACGGGAAAGAAAAAGGTCAAGGAAGCTCTTCGGTCAGGAGATATGAGCTATCTTCTCTCCGAGGCAGTAGGTCAGGAGGAGCGCGGCGCGCATATTCTTGACGTGAACGTAGGTCTCCCCGAGATCGATGAGATCGAAATGATGAAGACCGCGGTCCGTGAGATCCAGGCGGTAACAGACCTTCCTTTGCAGATCGATACAACCAATAAAAAGGCAATGGAGGAGGCTCTCCGTCTTTATAACGGTAAGGCTCTCATAAACTCCGTAAACGGAGAAAGGGAGAGCATGGAGGCAGTGTTCCCCCTTGCAAAGAAATACGGCGGTACGATTATCGCTCTTACGATTGATGAAACGGGAATCCCCGAAACAGCAGAGGGAAGAGTAGCGATTGCCGAGCGAATCATCGCAAGGGCGAAAGAGTTTGGCATCGATAAAAAGGATATTATCGTAGACCCCCTCGCTCTCACAGTTTCCTCAAAGTCTGACAGCGCCCTCGTCACTTTAAAGGCAATCGAAATGCTCCGTGAGAGAGGAATCCTCACAAGCCTCGGCGTTTCCAATATCTCCTTCGGACTTCCCGAAAGAGAGAAGATAAACTCAGCCTTCTTCACATCCGCCCTTGAAAGAGGACTTAATGCGGCAATTATGAACCCCTACAGCGATGGTATGATGGACAGCTACCATGCATACCGCGCCCTCCACGGCCTTGATTTTGGATGTGCAGACTATATCTCATACGCGCAGAGCGCCCCCAAAGAGGAGTTAAAGGCTCAGAATACTGAAATAACCCTCCATTCTGCAATCGTCAGAGGAATGGTAAAGGAAGTGGCTGTAAAAGCCGAAAAGCTTCTCACAGAGCTTCCGGCCACAGAGGTTATCGACAACCACATCATCCCCGCACTTTCGGAGATTGGCGATGCCTTTGAAAAGGGAAAGGCATTTCTCCCTCAGCTTTTAATGTCAGCAGAGGCGGCAAGTGCAGCCTTTAATGAGGTCAAGAAAAAGCTCCCCAAGGGCGATAGCACAAAGGGCAGTATCGTCCTTGCAACCGTTAAGGGAGATATCCACGATATAGGCAAAAATATCGTAAAGGTGCTTCTCGAAAGCTACGGATTCGAGGTCTGCGACCTCGGCCGCGACGTATCATGCGAGAAAATCCTTGATAAAGTAAAAGAAACGGGATGTCCCGTTGTCGGACTTTCCGCTCTTATGACTACAACGGTGCCTGCTATGGCGGAAACTATAGATCTGATCCATAGATGTGCTCCGGAAACAAAGGTAATAGTTGGCGGTGCTGTCCTTACACAGGAATACGCCGATAGTATATCAGCCGATAAATACTGCCGTGATGCAATGGAAGCTGTAGCATTTGTGAATGATTATTATGAGAGGAATAAATTAAAGCCATGAAAAAACTATTTAAAATTCCGTTTTTTGCTTTTTTTGATCCGGAAAACAAATCTCTGACAGTGCGGATAATAATGACCCTCGTAACATTTCTCATGCTTATTGTGGCAGGATCATGTCTTGGCATTATGGGTCTTTATTTTTCAGCAGGATCCTATAAGCTTGATCTTTTCAGCTTTTATATGCAGGATATTAAGTTGGTTGTGTTAAATACATTGCCCTATGTTCTGATTTGCCTGCTTATATGGTTTATATCTGACCGTGCCTGGATCGGATTTCTCTCAAGCGGAGTACTTTGCCTTGTATATTCTTTTTCGGAATATTGGAAGCTTGTTTCCCGCGATGATCCCATATATGCAGAGGATGTCACTCTGATTAAAGAAGCATTGCAGATGTCTGACAGCTATGTTGAGGTAACATGGCAAATGTACCTTGCCGTTGCACTTGTCTTGCTTGGCACTGCTGTATTGTTCTTTTTCTTCAGAGGAAAAATGCCTCATTTTTCTCTCCGCATAGCAATGCCTGCTGTGATAATTGCTGTTTGCGTTTTTCTGTATAACGGAGTATATACATCCTCCGAGGTGTATAGTTCTTTCAAAGTGGGCCCCAATATGAACCCCTGGTTTGATAATAATATATTCATCTCCAAGGGCGGAATATATCCGTTTATATACAGCATACAGAATGCTTTCCCTCAGCCTCCTGAGGATTATAACAAATCCGATGCAGAGGATATTCTCAAGGAATATGAAACAGATCTTATTTCCGAGGATAAGAGGGCAAATGTTATTGTAGTCATGTATGAGGCATTTTCCGATCTTTCTCTTTACACGGATAAAATCACAGGCGAGGATCCCTACGAAGATTTCCATAAAATACAGAGTGAAAGCTATTGCGGACAGCTTGTAACAAATATCTTTGCCGGCGGCACCATTAACAGCGAAAGATGCGTAATGACAGGCTTTTCCGATCTCACAAAGCTGAGAAGAACAAGCTGGAGCTATCCTCAGTATTTTAAGGAAATGGGATATGTTACTGATGGAGCTCACGCAGGATACGAGGCATTTTATAACAGACAGAACATAAATAAAAATCTCGGTTTTGATGATTATCGTTTTATAGAAAACTATTATTCCGAATTCCATAACGGTATACCTATGGACGAAGTGTACTTGCCCGATGTTACAAAGAATGCGCTTGAGGTTATCAATTCGGGAGAGAAGCTTTATTCATTCAATGTAACATATCAGAATCACGGTCCCTATTCTTCAATAGAACTGAAAAATGAAACTGTATATGTTCCAAAGGGAGAAATGTCAGATTACGATTACTACGTAGTAAATAATTATTTGGCCGGCATCGACAGCACAGCGGGGCATATGCTTGATATGGTCAATTCTTTCAGAGAAACAGATGAGCCTGTTGTCCTCGTGTTCTTTGGTGACCACAAGCCTTGGCTTGGAGAGGGAAACAGTACATATACTGCACTTGGTATTGAGTTTGATAACGGAGATGACGAGAGCTTCTACAATTATTATAATACTGAGTATCTTATTTGGGCGAATGATAGCGCAAAAGAGATGCTTGATAATGATTTTGAAGGAACCGGTCCCGTTATCAGTCCTTGCTATCTTATGAATGTGCTCTTTGATCAGTGTGGATGGGAAGGTCCCTCCTTTATGAAGCTGTCCAATGAGGTTATGGCAGAGATGCCCGTAGTGTCAAGCCAGGGAAGCTATCTTGTAGACGGAGAGCTGTTGTCCAAAGCAGAGCTTCCTGAGAAGGAGTTTGATCTTTTGAAAAAGCTTAAGATAGTACAGTACTATCTTGCTCAGGATTCTCAGGGAAAGCTCCCCGAATAAAATAAAAAAGGTCTGTGCTGCAATTTGTAGCACAGGCCTTTAATAATTCAACCGTACATAACAGTCCCATTCTCCTGACAGTGTATTTACTGAGAGTGTATAGTCTGCTATACTTAGTACAGAAAACAGATGCATCGGTTTAATAAAAGAAAGGAACTGTAATTGTATGTTAAGCTTTGGACAAAGATTAAAGATGATAAGAAAAGAAGCGGGAATAACTCAGGCAGAGCTCGCTGAAAAGCTTATGGTGTCAGTTCAGGCGGTATCAAAATGGGAATGTGATAACACAATGCCCGATATAGGACAGATAGTCCCCCTCGCAGCCATTCTCGGCGTTACCACAGACTGCCTCCTCGGCGTCGGCGGAGACGAAAAGGCGGATAGGGAGAAGCTTTGGAAGGAAGTAGAGAAGTTAGAATCTGAGATAAAACACGGAGTCTACTCTGCAGAGAATAATGCTATCTACAGAATTTACGAATTATCTAAAGAATATCTGAAAAAATATCCTCTTGATTATGAAGTAAAGTATCTTTGCGCTCAAAACGCTTTTGATTATATCGGTCAGGCGGAGCGCTATGATTATTCTCCGTCAAAGGAGGAAGAGGATGCACTGTATAATGAAGCAATTATGCATTTAACAGCTATTATCAATTTTGATAAAGACGCTACAAGACTTATAGGTGCCAGAGAATTGCTTATCTTAATTTACTGCTATAGGGATGACTATACTAACGCAGAAGAGGTAATTGTATCCTTGCCTAATCGAGGAAGTATCCGAGCAGAATGGGAACTTTATATAAGCAATAAAAAGAAGGAATACGATAAATGCATTGAAATAGCATCTGCTATTTGCGATGAAGCAGTTTTTCATTACCTATCTGCATTGTGGAACCGTGCAAGAAGAATTTCTATTTTGGGAAATGCAAGAAAAAAAGAGGCAATTTCCGCATGGAACGATCTTTTGGAGGCTGCAAAATATAATTACAGAGTATTCAATGAGCGTGATATTATCGATTGGTGGTATACTGCTTTGAACAGAATCTCAAATGACTATATTGCAATTTCCGAATTTGATAAGGCTTTTGAAACGATAGAAGAGCTGACAGATACGATCATTATGCATTATAATGAGTACAAAGAAAAGGGCGATAATGAAGCTTTGGCAGAAATGAAAAGCGATTTCTGGTTCTATATGCATTGGTGCTATAACAAATGCTTCCCCACAGAGGATAACATAATTGCAAACGATCCACGATTCAAAAAATGCGAGGAGCGCCTCGCCGCCCTTGATTAAATCCTCCCTCATACACGCAAAAAGCCCGACCGATGTCGGGCTTTTACTGTTTGCGTATTGTTCAATTGTTGAATTTTTTTTGCAAATGTGATAGAATGATAAAAAATCGGAGGTTTTCATCGTGGAGAAAAAATGGCTTAATATAATAGATACAACTGTAAAACAGATATGGGAAAACGATATAAAGTCTGATTATGACAACGGATGGCTGTTAAAGGAAGATACTCTAAAAGTGTCTTTTTGTCATTATTTGAGAATGAAGCTTGAAAACTTTTTCTTTGAAAACGATATAAGAGTTTTTACTGAGTTTACAGACGATAAGTTTAAGCAGAGTGGATATCGTCCCGATATTGTTATAGCGAAGGTTGATTTTGAAAAAGGAAACAAGTATTACGGTGATGATATAGAAGAATGCCTTGCGGTAATTGAATTGAAATACAAAAAAGGATTTAATGCAGCAAATGACATATATAAGGATTACGAAAAACTACGTACTTACGTAAAAGATTTAGAATTAGAATGTCCCTTGTATATGGCAACAATATGGGAGTATGAGGACGACGAGACGCTGTGGGAAAGAAAAAATGCAGCGTGGGCAAATGGAAAGCTGACAGAATTAAATGCTTCTTATAGTAAAAAGTCTCAAGAAAAAGAAATGAGGTTTTATGTTGGATTACATAAGTAGAATGCGAGGAGCGCCTTGCCGCGCTTGATTAAATCCTCACTCATATACGCAAAAAACGGCTGAGCGATCAGCCGTTTTTATTATAAAAAGTTGGCAAAATCGTTATTTTGCCAGATAAAATGGTGATTTATCCGTAGGGGAGGGGCTTGCTCCTCCCGTGCCTCCCTCTTGAGGGAGGTGGATCGCGTAAGCGAGACGGAAGGAGTCACATCTGTACGCGAACGAAACGATATTCACCGCGAGTCGTTATGTCCGTAACAATACGACAGCTCAAATTCATTGTCTTTAGGACCGTCGGGGACGTCGGTCCCTACAACTTAGTTTGTTCAGATATTAATCCCAAAAAGTCTCTTCGTATTTTCAATCATCGCTGCTGCAAGGGCTTCGCAGTCCTCACCTCTTGTTTCTGCCATGATCTTTATTGTGTGGATCATGTTCTTGGAAAGATTGATCTCTCCGCGATGGGGGACGGGAGGAAGATAGGGGCAGTCTGTTTCAATAAGAAGTCTGTCCAGGGGAACTGCGCGGCAAGCCTCTCTCACCTTTTCCGCAGTCTTGTAGGTAACAGGACCACCGAAGGCAATATACCAGCCCATCTTTGCATATTCCTTTGCCATCTCAGCGCTGCCGCTGTAGCCGTGCATAACACCGATAAGATCGGGGTGACGCTTTATGGCATCAAAGATAGGCCCGTGAGCTTCGCGGTCGTGGATGATAACAGGCATTTTGTATTGAGTTGCAATATCGAGCTGATCTTCAAACACCTTGTGCTGAATCTCTTTTTCAATATCCCAATGGTAGTCAAGACCGATCTCGCCCATAGCAACCACCTTTTCGTCGGAGAAAAGGGAAATGATTTCATCGTATGCTGTGTTGAGATTATCTCTCAGCTCCTCAGCAGATTCGGGATGAATACCCACCGCCGCATAGGCATTTTCATACTGTCTTGCAATTTCAATTGATCGACGGGAGGACTCGGGACAGGTGCCGCAGTTGATAAAGCCGCAGATGCCTGCCGTGTAAGAATCGCGGATAGCACCGTCCATGCCGCCCTCGTAATCGTTGAAGCGGCCGTCGTTATAATGTGCGTGTGTGTCAAAAATTCTCATAATATACCTTATTCAAAAAGGGGCTGATGTCAGCCCCTTTGTTTTTATTTAGCGAACTCTCTGTCCGAGAGGTGTGTCCTTATCAAGGAATACAACGCGGATCTCATCATCACCGGATGCAAGGATCATACCGTTGGACTCAATACCGCAAAGGGTTGCGGGCTTGAGATTTGCAACAAGGATGATCTTCTTTCCGATAAGGCTTTCGGGCTCGTAGAACTTTGCGATACCGGAAACCACCTGTCTTTCCTCATAACCGAGGTCAACCTTAAGTTTGAGAAGCTTCTTTGCCTTGGGAACACGCTCAGCCTCGAGGATCTGCGCTGTTCTGAGCTCAACACCCATAAAGTCCTCGATACCGATCTGTGCGATGCCTTCGGGCTTTGCAGGTCTTTCGCTAGCCTTAGCTGCAGCCTCAGCTGCCTTCTTTGCAGCCTCGATCTCAGCCTGAACCTCTTCCATCATCTTCTTTTCGTCGATTCTGGAGAAGAGCATTACGCTCTCGCCAACAGAGTTACCGGCAACGAGGGCACCGAAGCTGTCGATAGTCTCGTATGTTGTAAGGTCTGTGCCGATCTGAGAGAAGATAGATTCGCATGTTGCGGGGATTGCGGGAGTGAGAAGAACTGCCGCAATACGGATAGATTCGAGAAGGTTATAAAGAACAGTTCCGAGACGAGCCTTCTGTGACTCATCCTTAGCAAGAGCCCAGGGCATAGTCTCGTCGATATACTTGTTTGCACGGCGGAGGAATGTGAATACGCAGTCAAGAGCATCAGCAATGTGGTAGGTATCCATGTTGGAGATAAATCCGTCGATACCCTCGCGGATAGCTGCCTTGAGCTCAGCATCTGTGCCTTCCTCACCTGCGGGTGCAGGGATAACACCGTCAAAATACTTCTTTGTCATTGCAACAGTACGGCTAACGAGGTTACCGAGGTTGTTTGCAAGATCGTTGTTGTAGCGGGAGATAACGTTCTCGTATGTGATGGAGCCGTCGTTTGCGAAGGGCATTTCGGAGAGAGCGTAGTAACGAACGCCGTCAACACCGAAGCGCTCGGCCATATCGTCAGCGTAAATAATGTTTCCGCGGGACTTTGACATCTTGTCAGCACCGAAATTGAACCAGGGATGACCGAGAACCTTCCCCGGCAGAGGCTGACCGAGTGCCATAAGGAAGATGGGCCAGTAGATGGTGTGGAAGCGGAGAATATCCTTACCGATCATATGAACGTTGCAGGGCCAGTACTTCTGATAAAGCTCGGGCTGAGTCTCGTTTGCAGGGTCAAAGCCGAGAGCAGTTGCATAGTTGAAGAGTGCGTCAAGCCAAACGTAAACTACGTGCTTGTCGTCAAAGGGAACGGGAATACCCCACTTGAAGGATGTACGGGAAACGCAAAGATCCTGAAGACCTGCCTTAAGGAAGTTGTTTACCATTTCCTTCTTGCGGGACTCGGGCTCGATGAACTCGGGGTTCTCCTCGATGTGCTTGATAAGGCGGTCTGCATACTTGGACATCTTGAAGAAGTATGCCTCCTCCTTTGCCTTCTCAACGGGACGGCCGCAGTCGGGGCACTTGCCGCCCTCAGCCTGAGTGTCTGTGAAGAAGGACTCGCAGGGAGTGCAGTACCAACCGCTGTACTCACCCTTGTAAATATCGCCCTGCTCGTAGAGCTTTGTAAAGATGTTCTGAACTGCCTTTTCGTGGTAGTCGTCAGTAGTACGAATAAACTTATCGTAGCTTGTATTCATAAGGTCCCAGATACGCTTGATCTGACCGTTTGCGATGTTGTCAACGTATTCCTTGGGGGAGATGCCTGCATCCTTTGCCTTATCCTCGATCTTCTGACCGTGCTCGTCAGTACCTGTGAGGAAGAAAACGTCATATCCTCTCTGTCTCTTGTAGCGGGCAACACAGTCGGTCATGATAACCTCGTATGTGTTACCGAAATGAGGACGTGCAGAAGCATAAGCAATCGCCGTAGTTATATAATATTTTTCCTTAGCCATAATAATATGTCCTTTCGAAAAGTCCTAATATACCTATTATATACATTTTTTTCTTTATTTCAATAGTTTCAACTGTTTTTCAAGTTCAGAATCACAAAAAGCCGGTATGTATACAATAATAACTTCGGGTTTGTCGGTGAGGTTAACCTGTAGGGGCAGATTCCATATCCGCCCGAAAAAGGCGAGTTTGAAGCTTAGCTCGTATGTTGATTGACGGGATCTGTAATTGGATTTATTTATATATATATATAATATGCACCAAAACACATTTGTAAGTTTGTGAATAATTGCATATTGTCTTTTATTAGCACATATGCTAAAATTAGACGAAATCAAACGAGGGGGTATAATATTATGGCTAGAATAAATAAATCAGAGCTGACAAAGCTTGAAATCATAAACGTTGCAACAAAGCAGTTCCTGGAAAAGGGATATACAAATACAACCGTTTCCTCCATAGCGAAGGAATTGGAGATGAGCACGGGAAATCTCACCTTCTATTACCCCACAAAGGAGCACCTGCTTTCCCAACTTGTGGATATGCTTTGCTCGTTTCAGTGGGAGCTGATGGAGGAGGAGGCAGATGAGGGGCTTAGCTCCGTCATGGCGATATGCCTTGAGCTGACCTCTATGGTAAGTGCCTGCGAGGAGGACGAGATCATTAAGGACTTCTTCATCTCAGCATACACAAGCCCTCTGTGCCTTGACATAATCAGAAAAAACGATGCAGATAGAGCAGCGAAGGTGTTCGGACAGTACCGCCCCAATTGGGGAGTCGAGCAGTTTTCCGAGGCAGAGCTTCTTGTATCGGGCATCGAGTACGGAACAATGATGATAGCGGGCAATCCCGTACCCCTTGAAACGAGAATAAGAGGAGCCTTACAAAATATCCTCACCATCTACGGAGTACCAGAGGAGATGCAGCAGGTAAAGCTTAAGAAGGTGCTTGAAATGGACTACAGAGGACTTTCCGGACAGATACTGAAAAAATTCAGAAACTACGTTGAGGAAACCACAGCAAATGCATTTATGAATTTGCTGAAAAGATGAGCATAAAATAATATGAATCCCCCAATTAGGGAAATTTAATTTCGAAAATAATTTAAGCTACATACAAGGAGAAAAACAATGAAAAAGAGGATTTTAAGTGCGATACTCGCGATGCTGATAGTGCTTACAATGATCCCCGTGACAACACCTGCAGTGTTGGCGGCGGATGCTGTCAGCTATATTGACAGAGTATGGGACGGTACAAAGGTAGTCAGCACCGAAAAGACGGTGACAGACTATACTGTTGTAACCTCCGAAATAAAAACAATGAACAGCGGATGGTACGTTGTTACGGATAACGTTACTGTTGATAACAACGTCACTGTTTCCGGAACGGCGCACATCATTCTTTGCGATGGCAAAACACTGACCATCACTCATTCACTTCGCGTAAGCGCTGGCAATTCCGTTTTTATTTACGGACAGAAAAATGATACGGGCAAGCTTTCTGCCAATGCAAGCGGCAAAGGTGCAGGCGCAGGAATCGGCGGATACACCGATCATAAAAACGCCGGTCAGATCACTATCAACGGCGGTATTGTTGACGCAAAGGGAGACATCATGGGGGCAGGAATCGGCGGCGCAGCCTATGGCGGCGCCGGACAGATCACCATTAACGGTGGCAGTGTAAATGCAACAGGTGCTTCAGAGGCTGCAGGCATAGGTACAGGCTTTTCAGGCAACGGAGCCCAGGACGGTCAGACTATTACCATAAACGGCGGCAGTGTATCAACACTCGGTCCTGATGGTGCCCCCGGTATCGGATTTGCAGCTGGTGGTCAGGATTCTTATGATACGTCTAAGCTTTACATGACAATCACGATAAACGGCGGTGTTGTCAAAGCTGATACATATTATGTATCCAGTGAAAATGCTTACTCTGTTGCCATTGGAGCTGCAAAAGGTGCAAGAGGTAACGCTGTGTTAAACATTAATGGCGGAACGATTTATGCTTCTGCTCAAATGACGGATTCAGGGCAGTATAGTGCCAGCGGTATTGGCAGTAGCTCCAGTGCTTCTGATTGGACCGTAGTTATAACCGGTGGAACAATACGGTCTACGGGTCTGTTTGATTTTGGTACAGTGGACAAGTACAGACAACATTTCCAGCTTATCCCCAAAAACGATAGCGGTCAGGGACTTGCCCTTCGAACAGTAACCATTGACGATGCTGCAAATAAGACTCAGCTGGTAGCTGCAACAGGCTTTTCCTATGGTGTAAGAGATGTATATACCGATCAAAACAAGCTTTATTTCTATCTCCCCGCAGATACAGACCTTGCGGGTACTACTCTCAAGACAGCGGCAGGCTGTGTTTACGAGTGGAACGGAACAGAGTATACTCATACGTATACCCCCGCAGACTGCCTCACTCCCGCAAAGTGCTACGGATGCTCAAAGACTGTGGGCGACCCCCTCGGTCACAATTTTGCAAACGGCTTCTGCAGTCGCTCAGGCTGCGACGTTAACGAGCCTCCCGTAAGCTCAAACGGCACTTATAAGATCAGCAATGCAGGTCAGCTTTATTGGTTTTGCGAGTACGTTAATGCGGGCAACGTAACTGCAAATGCTGTCCTCACAGCAGATATCACAGTAAACGAGGGCGACCTTTCGGCGATGACAGGCCCCGACGCAAGCCTCAAGGCATGGATGCCCATCGGAAAGATATCTAAAAATGAAACCAAGCAGTATAACGGTACCTTTGACGGTGCTGGACATACTATAAACGGACTTTACTTCTATACAGAAGCCTTCGAGGCAAGCTACGGCGGTCTTGTAGGCAAGCTTGGCAGAAACGGTGTAGTTAAAAACGTAACGGTTGCAAAGTCATGGTTTGGCGCAACAAGCTATGCGGGAGCTATCGTCGGAAGCCTTGAGGGCGGTACTATCGATAACTGCCACAACGAAAGCTTCGTTGGCGCGGCAGCCCGTATCGGCGGTATCGTAGGTCATATTGCATCGGGTACTGTTTCCAACTGTACAAACCGCGGCAAGGTAGGCTTCTATAAGGCTCATCCCGATCTCCCCCTTACCTTTGAGTGCATCGGCGGTATTGCGGGAAATAACTCAGGCACCATCACAATGTGTACAAATTACGCAGAGATCAATGGCGTAGGCGCAACATCTGTTGCAGGTATCGCAGGTCAGACCTTTGACGGAAAGACTGAATACTCTCTCAATATGGCAACGGTTAACGGTGAAACCAATACGGGAGGTATCAGCGGCTGGACATATAACTCCACCCTCACGGGATGCGTGAATATCGGTACAGTAAACGGCACAGCAGCCTCCGGAGGCCTTACAGGCGGTACAAACGGCGCAAAGTTCTCAAACTGCTACTATGTTGGCGAAAAGGCAACAGGCTATGCAGAAACTGCAAGCGGCGCAACAAGGATCACAGAGGATGATCTTTATTCAGGCGAGATAGGCTACGGTCTTGGCTGGGGCCAGACCCTTGACGGAAAGTCTCTCCCTTATCCCGGCGGCCCCGCTATCTATCGCTACTATACAAGCTCATATTCCTTCGCTTATACAAATAATGCAGGCTTCTCCTGTAACCATAAGGACGGAACAGCCACCTGTATGGCGGCTGCGATCTGCTCAGGATGTAAGCAGGGATACGGCGAAAAGAATTCTCAGAATCACGTGGGCGGAGACGATACTTATTATATCAATCCCGAAAATACCGCACAGCACTGCAAGGGATGCCCCTGCGGCGAGGCTTCCTTGGTTGAAAAGCATAGCTTCGACAGACCTGAGGGTATTTGTAAAAAATGTAACGCAGTTTGCGGTGTTGATACAGAGCATAACTGGAGCAAAAACGGCGGTTACTGCCCTGAATGTGCAGAGCTTGTGCCCGCAGAGATGGATACAGACGGATTTTACAAGATCTCAACCTTCGGTAATCTTATCTGGTTTGCAAGGCAGATAAACAGCGGTCATACTACCATTTGCGGAAAGCTTACAAAAAATATTGAGACAACTTATCACGTTTATGATAACTATGAGCCTATCGGAAGAACCTATTCCTTCGGCTCGGATGCTGAGGGCGGCTTTGAAGGAATATTTGACGGTCAGGGATATTATATCTATGGCTTTGATTATATGATACCTGTTGATTCTGACGGAACGTACGGTGTTTTCGGAACTGTTGCCGACGGCGGCGTAGTCAGAAATCTTGGTGTCTACAGCGGATATATGTCACTTGGTGACGGCACCTACGATATCCGCGCAGGCTTTATTGCAGGTCAGGTATCCGAGGGCGGTCTCATTGAAAACTGCTACGTTGACGGTGCTACAATTAAGGCTCCTCAGCGAGTTGCAGGAGGTATCGCAGGTCTCAATCAGGGTATTGTAAGAAACTGCTTTGCCTATGACGTAGATATTACAGCGCATACAAATCGCTTCGGCGGTATCGTTGGCGACTATCAGGGCGGAACAGTTGAAAACTGCTACACAACCTTCGCAACTATCGGAAGCACAGCAAACGGCGGTGTTACGGGAACTGCTGTAAACTCCGAGGCCGGCATCTCCATCGAGAGATTTGCAACAGGTGAGATCGCATATAAGCTGAACAAAGGCGTGACGGACGGAACTCAGCCCTACTCTCAGCTGCTTACGGGAAGATATTCCGATGATTGTCCCAGACACTACCGTTCAAGCTCTACAGTATACGGCTTTGTAAATGACAAAATTGAGCTTTATTCAAATACACTCAGCTTTGATCTCAGCCAGAGCTTCACTTTCGCTAAAGGCGAGGAGGCTAACATTCCCGCAGGCGCAACAATAAACCTTGCGCAGGGTGTTACACTTGACATTTATGCAACTACAAGCGCTGATGCAACCTTTACAGGAAGTGGCCATGCATACGTTGGCAAGTGGACTTACGAAAATAACGGCACTCCCACACATATCCGCAGCTGTAGTGTTGACGGATGTGAGGAAAAGCAGTATATCTATACAGACCATGTAGGCGGCGAGGGTACATCTACCTGCATAAACCCCGCACTCTGCGATCTGTGCAATATCCCCTATGGCAGCGCCATCGGCGGTGTCCACGATGCATCAGTCCCCTTTGATGAAAACGGCTTCTGCGAAAACGGCTGTTATGAGGCGGCAGAAGAGAAGGACGGCGCCTACCAGATAACCAATGCAGGTAACCTCTTCTGGTTTGCAGAGCAGGTTAATGCAGGTAATGTAGCGGCAAATGCAATCCTTACCGATGATATTGACCTTGAAGGCAGAGAATGGACCACCATCATCTCCACAGGTCTTTACTACGAAACAACAAGCTACACCAATAAGGGTTACGAGGGAACCTTCGACGGAGGCGGCCACACAATTTCCAATTTCAAGATCATAGGCACTGACGGTGTGAAGGCAACCTACGGCCTTTTCGGAACTCTCTCAGGTACAGTAAGAAATCTCGGTGTCGATAATATGACCTTTACGTTGCCCGATGGCTATAACGGGAATTCCACTGACGTTCGTGCGGCAGGAATCGCAGGTCAGATGATCGACGGCTCCCGCATCGAAAACTGCTATGTTATCAATTCTGCACTTACTCCCAATAACTATATTGTTGGCGGTGTTGCAGGCTGTAACTATGCAGGTACTATCGAGAATTGTTATACCTATAACGTTACCGTAAGCGGACACAGCCGCTGCGGCAACCTGGTTTCCGATACCCGTGGAGATATCAATACCTCCGACCGTCACGGTGCAGTCATCAACTGCTATACTGATGCTGCCCGTTTGGCAGGTATACAGAGCGGCAGTCTGATCAGCGGCTGCGCGGAAGGCCTCGCAGCAAAGCAGTTTGCAAGCGGTGAGATAGCTTATAAGCTTGGCGAGGCATTCGGCCAGACCTGCGGAGAGGGACTTCCCGTTGTGGGCGGAGCGAAGGTATATAAGATCGTACACTGTAGCGGCTCCGACTATTACAGTAACGTAAACGCAGATCTCGAGCACGATTTCGATGAAAACGGCTTCTGCTCAAACGGCTGCTTCGAAAGCGCTGAGCTGAATGAAAACGGCTACTATGAAATCGAAAGAGCAACCCAGCTCTTCTGGTTTGCAGAGCTTGTAAACTCAGGCGACTGCACTGCAAATGCGATCCTTTTGAATAACATCACCATCCCCGAAGGAAAGGCATGGACTCCCATCGGCAGCGCCACCGCAAAATACAGCGGCATCTTCGACGGATCAGGCAAGACTGTTGATTTTGGTGCGCAGACAGTAACTGAAAGCTATTACGCACTCTTCGGATGCATAAACGGTGCGCTTGTGGAAAACGTTAAGGTCAGCGGCACTATGACTGTGGATGCACCGATAGAATTCGTAGGCGGCATTGTCGGACACTCCGACAGCGGCACGATTGAAGGATGCACGTCTGTCGTGGACATCACTCTCACAGAAAACGCTGCAGGCGCAAAGAAGATCGGCGGTATCGCAGGATCTTTCATGAACGGAAACGGCGCAACTACAGTAAGTAAGTGCGCAAACTACGGTGATATCGTGGCAAACGGAGCTGCTGAATGTGTTGGCGGTATTTCCGGATATGCAAACAAATCTGATAAGATCATTGACTGCGCAAACTACGGTGATATCACAGCAAACGGAGCAAATTACGTTTCAGGTATTCTTGCATACGTTAATTACAGCTCCTTTGGCGGTGTTCAGAATTGTCTGAACGTAGGTGCTGTTACAGGCGACACTGAATACGTAGGCGATATCGTTGGCGCGCTGAGAGATTATGCAAGCGATACAGTTAAGAATAACTATTATACAGGCGCAAATGGCTTCGGTAAGAATGAGAAGCCTGAAAAGAATGCAAGCGCAACACAGGTGAGAGCAGAGCAGCTTGAGAGCGGCGAGATCGCCCTCCTGCTTGGCGAAGCATGGGGCCAGACAATCGGCACAAATGCTTATCCCGTTCTTGGGGGCGCGACTGTATATCAGGTTCTTGACTGTATTGGTGAAGCTGCTTTCAGCAATACCGATGAAAATATAGGTCATAAGTATGAAAGCGGCGTGTGCACCGTTTGCGGTGCCCCCGATCCCGAGTACGGAATTGAAGATGACGTTCTTCGCGGAGATATTAACGGTGACGGCGATATAAACGCAAAGGATACAAATATCCTTAAGAGAGTGTTTGCAGGAGTTGTATCTCTTGATGAGACACAGAAAAAGGCAGCAGATGTTGACGGCGACGGCAGCGTTAACAGCTTTGATGCAAATCATCTTATCAGACTTGCAACAGGCGGCTGATAATCAAAGTAAAAAAAGAGATACGGTTTCCGTATCTCTTTTTTACTTATTCTCCTAAAAGCTCTTTATAAAGAACTCCCTTGGAAACGCCGCGGTCTTTGGCTGCAGCTTTAATTGCATCCATTCGCTTCATACCCTGTGATTCATACATCTTGACGTGCTCTTCGGGGTCAGCGGGGAAATCCTCGGATTTATCCTCCTTGATGCCGCCCTCAAGAACGAGAACATACTCTCCGCGAGGATTTTTCTCCTTATACATCTCAACTGCCTCGGAAACTGTTGTGCGGATGATCTCCTCATTAAGTTTTGTCATCTCGCGGCAGAGGGTGATCTTGCGGTCTCCCATAAACTCAAGAATATCGTCAAGAGTCTGTCTCAGCTTGTGGGGCGCCTCGTAAAAGATCATTGTGCGCTCCTCATATTTGAGAGCTGTCAGTCTTTCTCTTCTGTCATGGCGGTTTGTTGTGATAAAGCCCTCAAATGCAAATCTTCCCGTGGTAAGAGCGGAAAGGGCAAGGGCTGTTACTGCGGCACAGCAGCCGGGAACAGCCGTAACAGGCACTCCAACCTCGGCGCAAAGACGGACGATATCCTCACCGGGATCGCTGATTGCAGGCATACCCGCATCGGTAACAAGTGCGCAGGATTCTCCTGCCTGGAGACGGGAAACTATGTATTCTCCGCGCTCGCGCTTGTTGTGCTCATAGTAGCTGACAAAAGGCTTGGAAATGCCGAAGCGTGAAAGAAGAAGGCCTGAGTTTCTTGTGTCCTCCGCCGCAACAAAGTCAACCTCTGAAAGAACCTTGATAGCTCTCTCGGATAGGTCTGCAAGGTTTCCGATTGGAGTTGCAACAAGATAGAGGGTTCCGCCCTCAACTCGATTCTTCTCGGGATTCATATCAGTATGCTTGATGTTTTCCATAATACCTCAGAATAAATGCTCAAGAGAGCAGGTGTCGTAGATTTTTTGCATTTCGTCGGTGTATTCACGTGTACCGTCCTTGTATATGATAAGGGGCTTGGACATGGTAACGGCGCCTTTTGCCCCTTTTTTGGCCTCACAAAGGATAAGGCAGGGAACAGAGGCGCTGTCGGGATAAACAGTAATAAGCTTTTTAGGCTCAAGCTTTGCCTCTCTGAGGGCGCAGATAAGGTCGATAAGTCTGTCGGGGCGGTAAACAGTATAGAAAAGACCGCCGAATTTTAAAAGGCGAGAGGCGCAGGCGCAGAAATCGTAAATGGTTCCGTTAAGCTCACGGCGCGCTATATTCATTTCCTCGCTCTTTGTTCCGAATCCGCCCTCGGCTTTCATATAAGGGGGATTTGAGATAACTATATCAAGCTCGCCCTCCGTATCTTTTTCGGAAAAAGTGCGAATATCGCCGGAGAAAACGGAAAGCTTTCCTGAAAGACCGTTGAGATTTGCGTTTCTTCCGATAAGCTCAGCGTAATATGGCTGTATCTCTGCGGCGTACATATAGGATGCTTTTTTCTTGGAAAGGCAAAGGAAGGAAGCAACGCCAGTGCCGCTGCCAAGGTCTGCTCCCCGGCCTGCATGTTCTTTTACAAATGCGGCAAGGAGGTATGCATCAGTTCCGAATGTGAGCCCACGTTTGAGCTGAATAAGGGAAAGGTCCTCGTTTATATAATCAAGCCTCTCATCGGGAGAGAGGCAAATATCTTTTTCTGTCATAAAATACCTTTACAAAGTCATAAGGCGGAGCTAAGCTCCGCCTTTGATGATTGTAGTGATGAGAATTACTCAGCTGCGGGTGCGTCTACAGGACAAGCGTCTGCACAAGCGCCGCAATCGAGGCACTTATCAGCGTCGATAACGTAGATGCCGTCGCCCTCAGCGATAGCCTCAACGGGGCATTCAGCAGCACAAGCGCCGCAAGCGATGCAAGCATCGGTAATCTTGTAAGCCATGGGATGATCCTCCGTAAGTATAGTATTTGTCGCAAAACCGAGGTTTTGGACTATGTTACAGAATGATTATAGCATACATTTAGCTAAATGCAAATACTTTTTTGAAAAAAATAATAAAATTTTAGTTTCCTTCAATGGCAGTATTTAAATCATTAGCTTCCTTTTTCCTCGGCTCTCCCTTGGAAATAACTGTAAGCTTATCGCGGTGATATGTTTTGAAAACGTCTCCGTTCTTGTTAGGGATAAGCACCTTGCACATTCCTGAAAGGGGAGTGATCTCTTTAACGTATCCGATTCCGTCGGGAGTAGATACCTTGGAGTCAACGGGAGGTGTATGCTTGAGCTCTTCCTCGTATACTTCGCTTTCATATCTGAGACAGCACATAAGGCGTCCGCAGGTACCTGATATCTTTGCGGAATTTAAGCTGAGATTCTGTTCTTTTGCCATTTTGATGGAAACCTGAACGAAGTCAGAGAGGAAAGAAGAACAGCAGAAGGGACGTCCGCAAACGCCGATTCCGCCCATCATCTTAGCTTCATCTCTGATGCCGATCTGGCGAAGCTCAATACGGGTATGGAAAACAGAAGCAAGATCCTTAACAAGCTCGCGGAAGTCTACTCGTCCGTCGGAGGAGAAGTAGAAAAGGAGCTTGGAATTATCAAATGTATATTCTGCCTCGATAAGCTTCATGTCAAGCTTATGCTTTGCGATCATCTTGATGCAGGTATCAAAAGCACTTTTTTCAAGCTGCTTGTTGCACTCGTATCTGCGAATATCGTCCTCAGTAGCTTTTCTTTCAACACTTCGAAGGGGCTGAACGATCTCTCTTCCGGTCACCTTTTTGTTTGACACGGAAACAAATCCAAATTCAAGACCTCGGGAAGTTTTTACGATAACGTTTTCGCCTATCTCATAGTCTTTTTTTTCGGGGGAGAAGTAATATACCTTTCCCGCTTCCTTGAACTTTACTCCGACGACCTCGACAAGCTCGTCAGGCAAAATTTCATTTATAACTTCATTTTCGATGTTATTGTTCATTGTGTTCTCCCGGAATCAAAACGCAGAGGCGGCAAGGGTGGTCATAACCGCATATACCTGCGCATTGTGTTTTGTAATATCGTCTTTTGCGCTCAGCAGCGCATCGTAAATTTTTGTGAGTTTTGTAAGCTTGACCTTACTGGCAAGCTCTCTTGCAGTATTGATATCTGCATAGCAGGTGGTCGTATCGCTTTGGAATTTTGCACTCAGCAGGTCTCTTACAGCGAAAATGCAATAGTCAAAAAAATCTTCAAATTCCACTCGAGAATACTTAATTCCCGATGCAAAAACAATAGTTTCAGATCTGTTTTTGCAAACAAGCAATTCAACAAGCTTCAGTGCGTCTGCTGTTATGGCAGCAGCCTTTGAGTTTTTTTCGGTGATAGTTGAAAGTGCAAGTCCCAAAGAACCTCGGCTGACAGTTGCAGCAGATGAGATATCCTCAAAAGTAGCATTTTTAAAATCAGGGTGGTTCTTCAGCCATTCGGCAGTAAAAGCGGTGGAAAAAGTTTCTGTTTTGAGTATCTGAGCACGGCTTCTCACTGTTTCGAGAAGAGAAGTGGCATCATCGGTGAGCAGAAGGAAAACGACGTATGAGGGTGGCTCCTCAAGAGAAAGAAGAAGAGCGTTTTGTGCCTGCGCCGTCATTTTTTCGGCTTCTTCGATAATGTATATTTTAACCTCTCCGTCGTCGGGATAATATCCGAGAGTATCGGTCATTTCTCGAACGTCCTGAACGGATATAGAAGCTTTTTCTCCTCTGGTAAGACGGAAAACATCGGTATTGTAGCCATCTGCTATTCTTTTGCAGCTTCTGCAAATATCGCAGGGGAGAGCACCGTCTCTGTTTTCACAGCACAGAGCTTTGCATATCTCCATAGCCATAGTGCGCTTTCCGCTTCCTTTGGGACCCTCGATGATATATGCGTGAGAGAGGGTCTTGTTTCTGATGTGATTTGCGATAAGAGCTTTAAGGTTATCGTTTCCGACAATATTTTTAAAATCATTGCAGACTGTCATAACGCTTATCTCCTTTCTTTATCACATACGAATATGATTATATCATTTTGCAAGTCCTTTGTCAAACATAATGAAGTGGAAAGTTAAATAAATTTAGGGATAAAATTCTTTCTCAAAATCATGGTGTGCAGGGAACAATAGTAACAGCTTGCCGAAATATTATGAGAAAAAAAGAATTATGCCTAAAGGTACTTGCTGTTGTTATTACAATAGGTGCCGTGACTTGCGCTTTCGGGAGAGAATTGCTTGTTTTGGCGTTTGAAGAAAACCATAAAAAAGAAATCCGTATTTTAGTCACAAACAAAACCGCAGAAAATTCCGCAATTGCAAAACTTGAAGAAAAGGTTTGCTCGAGGGCAAAGATCTCTGAAAATATAAGGAAAACCGATAGTGTTCCATTTTTATGCAAAAGCATAAAATACAATTGCCAAGAAACAAACAAGTATATTTTATATACAAATTCGAATCAATTTCTATGCTACAGCAAGCTCACGGGAATATGGGTGTATTACAGATATGACTGCCCTGTAGGTAACGCAAAATACAGCGCTGATATGTGTATTGATAAGGTAAGACAAGCGACAAAGGCCGCAATACTGTCAAATGGCAAAGATGAAAAAATCGGCATAAGTTTGTATGGCGAAGACGAGAGGTATCTTACCTATACGGCAGAGCTGAATGGGTGTGTAGGGGTAAAAATATATATCGGGATCAGAAAAGATACAGGAAATATAGTTCTTTTTGATGCCCGCGAACTTGAAAACTATCTTTTCTCAAAGAAAAATGAAAAATAATGTATTAAAAATGTTTACTTTATTTTTATTATATTCTAAAAATTGTGTTGAATATGAGGCAGGTTTGTGGTATATTAAAATGTAAATGTTTGTAAGGAGTGAGAAAAATATGAATATCGGTATTATAGGATTTGGAGCCATGGGTAAGACCCATGCATATGCTGTTGAAAATCTTAAATATTTTTATTCTCCTCTGGGCTTTTCTGCCCGTATACTCGGTGTCTGTGCAGGCCATTTTGAGAATGCGCAGGCGGCAAAAGAGGTATACGGATTTGAAAAGGCTTATAAGAACGAGGATGAACTTATAGGAGATCCCGATATCGATATCGTAGATATCTGTACTCCCAATTATCTTCATTACGAGACATTAAAAAAGGCTCTTTCAGCGGGTAAACATATTTACTGCGAAAAGCCCCTTTGCATTAATGCCGCTCAGGCAGATGAGATAGCATCCATTGCAAAGGAGAAGGGGCTTATTTGTGCAATTGTATTCAATACGAGATTCCTTCTTCCTGTTCTTCGCGCAAAGGAGCTTGTTGAGGCTGGCCGTATCGGTAAAGTACTCAGTTTCTCCGGTAGATTCCTTCATTCCAGTGCAACCGATCCTGAAAGAAAGGCCGGTTGGAAGCAGAATAAGGATATCTGCGGAGGAGGAGTCCTTTTTGACCTTGGAAGCCATACCATTGACCTGATTCGATGGATATGCGGTGAATTTGAAAGTGTTTCCGGTCTTTCTCAGATCGCATACGACAGCCGACTCGGCGTTGATGGAAAGCAGTGGCAGACCAATGCTGACGAAGCTTTTTATATGACTGCACGGCTTCAGAACGGTGCTTGCGGAACTATTGCAGTCGGAAAGATAATGCAGGGAACAAACGATGATCATTCTTTCGAAATTTACGGAACAGAGGGAAGCATTTCGTTTAATCTGATGCAGCCCAATTTCCTTCGCTTCTATGATGCAACAAAGCCCGAAAATGAAAGAGGATTTACAAATATCGAGTGCTGCGGAAGATATCCCGCTCCCTCGGGAGTGTTCCCCGGAGTTAAGGCACCCGTAGGCTGGCTTCGCGGCCATGTCGGCAGTATGTATAATTTCCTTGACTGTGTAAATCGCGGTG
>JAZTXZ010000082.1:0-4767 GCA_045636685.1 Candidatus Avispirillum sp.
ATGGCATCGGATTCGTATTGGTTGACTCGGCAACCTAAAGTGTATATGGACGCCTTCATTCTCTATTCCTTAATTTATTCTTTATTATTTATTATTTATTATTTAACAACTATTCTTTGCAGTTTTCCTTGGCTGTGTTCAAAGTAGAAACAAGAATTCTTTTTATTTCCAGGCAGTCATCGATCAAAGACTGACCTTCTTTTTCTGACAGATACTCCGAAAGCACAAGCAATCTGAGCCAGTACTCTGTTTCCGCAGTTTCTTTTAAGGAAATTTGCAATTTTGCTATAAAGTCTGCTTTACTGCTACCGTAAACAGCCTCATTTGCATTCGCACCAATAGATGTGGCACTTCAGATAATTTGCTTTGCTATCACAGTTTCATGCTTATCATTTTTCAGATAGTTATGAAGTTTTACAATTCTCGCGGCGAAGCATAAAGATTTATCCAAAAGTACATTTCCTGTTTTTACTATTATCGACATACTTTACCTCAGTTAAAGAATAAAGAATAAATAATAAAGAATAAAGAACAAATGTAGTGCGAAGGCTTACGCCTTCGCACCTTTACTTCCCTTTGCTCCGGTGGGAGCACCCATTGCAAGAATATTAGTATCAAATGAATACGTAATATCCTCATCCTCTCTTGCTCGCTTGAGGGCAAGGGAGATAAGTCTGTCAAGGAGCTCTCTGTATTCTACTCCGAGAGGCTTCCAGAGATAGAAGGCAAGGCTTCCGGGGATAGTATTGAACTCGTTGATAAACAGCTCGCCTGTTGCGTTATCGATCATAAAGTCGATTCGGGAAACGCCGTTACAGCCAAGATGCTGGAATGCTTCCACAGCCATTGTTCTGATTCTCTCGCGCATCTCGGGGCTGAGATCTGCAGGAACCTTACGCTTAAGGCTTGCCATGCCGCCCTTTGCGCCGCCGGGGTTCTTTGCGCCGCCCTTTGCGCCCTTGGAGCCGCCGCCTGACATATACTTATCCTTATAGCTGAGGATCTCATCTGCCATAAAGGGCTCTTCACACTCGGAGGCATCTGCCTTTGTTGTATCGCCTACAACGGAGCAGTTGATCTCACGAAGCTTTACTACTGCACGCTCAACGAGAACCACGTCTGCATAGGAAAATGCATCCTTGAGAGAGGTTTCAAGAGCATCTCTGTTATCTGCCTTTGAGATGCCTACGGAGGAGCCGAGGTTTACGGGCTTTACGATTACGGGATAGGGAATCTTTTTCTCTACAGCCTCGATACATGCCTCAAGCTTTATATTTCTCTTATTGAATCTGAGACAGTCGAGAACGGGGAATCCGCCCTCCTTGAGAACTGTCTTCATTACGTACTTATCCATACCAACAGCACTTGCCAGAACGTCGCAGCCGACAAAGGGGAGACCGAGGGTTCTGAGATAGCCCTGCAAAGCTCCGTCCTCTACGTTTGTTCCGTGAACGATGGGGAAAGCTACGTCAACGATAATATCGTTCTTTTTCTTACCCTCAAGCTCTCTGAGAACAGTATCCTTGCCCTCGCGGACAAAGAGAACCTTCTTTGATGCCTTAAGCATTGCGGGGATATTCTTATATGATTCTGCACTTCTGAGAGTTGAGCCTGTATACATCTCACCCTCCTTTGTGATATACACGGGGATGATATTATACTTCGCCTCATTAAGGTTTTCCATTGCCTGGAGAGCGGAGATAACGGATATTTCGTGTTCAACGCTTCTTCCGCCGAAAAGTACACAAAGATTTATTTTCATTGTTATCCTGCCTCCATCAATAGTTATCGGGAAGGTCGTTTTCGAGAAGAACGACCTTCTTTTTATCTGTGTTCATTGAATATACCTTATCCATTGCCTCGCCGATAGTCTTTGCGACAAAGATCTTTTCCTCGGGATAGCCTGCAGAAAGGAGACCCTTCTTTATGGGCACTGCTCTCTTTTCGCCAACGAGAACAACGTAGTCGCAAACTGCCGCTGCCTGTGCGCCGAATGCTGCGTTAAGCTCCTCTTCCTTTTCGCCAAGCTCTACCATACCGGGAGTTACGAGGATCTTATAATCCTCAAAATAGGAAAGCGCATCGAGAGCCGCCTTAGCACCTGCGGGGTTTGAGTTATAAGCATCGTCGATAACTGTGAGAGCGCCCTTTTCAAGAAGCTCAAGTCTGTGAGGGATCGCCTTGATGGAGTTGATACCCTCTGCGATATCCTCAGGTGTTACGCCGTAATTATCTGCAATCGCCACAGCTCCGCAGATATTCTGAACGTTATGTGCGCCGAGAAGGCAGGTCTGGAAAATATACTCCTTGCCGTCGGGATATGTTACGGAGAACTTAGTTCCCTTCTTAGATACGGAGATAACCTTGCCGCGATAGTCTGCACCCTCGCATATACCGTAGGTTACAGCGCCCTCGCGCTTTTCAGCGGCGATAAACTCGTTATCGATATTGAGATATGCCTTACCGCCCTTTACCTCATCTGCAAGAGCCATCTTTGTGGAAATGATATTTTCCATAGACTTGAAGGACTCAAGATGCTGAGGGCCGATGGATGTTACGATACCGTCACAGGGGTGAACTATATCGCAAAGCTCCTTGATCTCGCCCTTCTTCTTTGCGCCCATCTCGCACACGAAGATCTCGTGATATCCGCGAAGATACTCTCGAACTGTAATTGTAACGCCCATGGGGGTATTATAGTTCTTAGGGGTCATGAGAACGTTATATCTCTGCTTGAGGATCGCTGTGAGGAAGTGCTTCATAGAGGTCTTTCCGTAGCTTCCTGTGATACCGATGATCTTGAGATCGGGGCAGTCCTTGAGAATTGCCTTTGCCTCGTTCAGATAGCGCTGTCTTATAGCCGCCTCAATGGGAGCATTAATAAGATTTGCAAGGAAAAGAACGAAAGGAGAAAGAGCAAAGAAGCCGAACAAAATAACATAAGCAAGGCCAAAAACGCCAAAATAGGGGAGGAAATATGCAACCGCAACTGCAACAAGAGCGAGAAGCATATAGGTAACAGCCATTCTCTTTACTCTTGCAGTAAAAACAAGAGGTGTTTTAGCATTCTTCTGAGGACGGTCTGCAATGGCGAGAACCAGAAATACTATTGCAAAAAGGCCGTGGAGGGCTACGATATAAGCTCCGCTTTCTTTTTTGATAAAGTCAACGATAAAAGTGACTGCAAGAAAGGCAAGGGCAAAGAGGTTATAGCCCACGGAAGAAAAGTTTTTGGTTATCCATTTAAGATGAGTTCCCACTCCGTATGAATTGAGCTGGAACATATGAACGTCCTTCAAAAACGCCATAAACACAGCGGCGAGGAAGGCTATAGCAGTACCGATAAAAATATAGATCTCCATATGTATTTCCTTTCAGTATCAACCGATTTTAAGATAAGATCTGATTACTGCGGCGAAAAGGCCGGGGTTATCAAGCCACGAGAAATGTCCGGCTCCCTCTATCTTTACAAGGCCCGCATCGGGCATAAGCTTCTCCATAAGAAGTGCATCGGAAAGAGGCGTTGCATCGTCAAGAGTGCCCCAGATAAGAAGCACTTCCTGCTTTACTTTTTCAAAAAGGGAAGTCAAGTCCTCGTTAACAGCCTTTACAAGACAGCCGCGCATCACGGGGCTTGCCTTTGAATAGTCTGAACTTCCCTGCTTTGACTGCCATTTTTCAACAGCACGGGGGAAAAGCTTTTTCATGGGGGCAGACAGCATAAACTTCTTGCCTATTTTATAAGTAGTTACCTTCACCTTATAGTCAAGACCTCTTTTGGGAAGAACTCCTGCGCTGTCTACAAGGATTATCTTCTCTATCTCAAAGGGGAGACTCTCGCGGCTTGCAAGCTTGATGATCACTCGTCCGCCGTAGGAATGTCCCATAAGAATTACCTTTTTCAGTCCCATAGCCTCAATAAAAGCAGATACCGTATCTGCAAATTTATCAACGCTCCAGGGTTCGGGCGGCTCCTCACTTCCCCAGAATCCGGGAAGAGCGGGAGCTATAGCGCGGTACCCCTCTGATACCACATCGGAAAGAGGAGTATAGGGTGCGCTTTCCTGACACCAACCGTGAAGAATGACTACTGCATCTCCTTCTCCACGATCTGTGTATTCTATATTAAGTCCGTTTACAAATATCTTCATAGCAACCTCTTAATGTCACATAGCTATACATATTAAATATATCACATCTTTCATTTTATGTCAAGAAAAAGGAGGATGTTACAGGAGGCGAAAATAAAAATGTCGCTTTTGTTATCTTTATGGCAGTGCTTTTCTTTGGGATATATATTTTTTCAATCAAAAGTGCTTCAAATTCGGGTTTAACGGGGGAGTTACAAACTAGAGTTTGAAGGGCAAAAGATCAGACTCCGAGCCTCCCCTTCTCGCACAGCGTGAAGGGGAGGGGGACCGCCGCGAAGATAAACGAACGATAATTGATATCTGTATCGGGGCGGTGGAAGGGTTGTCACATCAGCACAACTTCGCACTATGAAATTCAGTTTAACTGTATTTCGAGACAGCTCTCGTGCAGATAAAACACCCCTACCGTCATCGGTGCCAAAGAAAATATAAATCAAAATTTACCTTGCACCGATCCCACCCCCCCCCCACACCTCGATTTTCGAAAGCCTTTGGCATTCGCCTTGCGAATGCAGAGCGAATAAGGCAAAGTTAGTTTTCGGCTTTCTTCATATTCGCGGTGAGAGGTGGAGGCTTTCGTTTGGTTCGCGTGCAGATATTTAGGACCGTCGGGGAC
>JAZTXZ010000083.1:0-21304 GCA_045636685.1 Candidatus Avispirillum sp.
TCGCTGACTCCTGCCTGACTCTTAATGGTCGAAAGAGACATTCTTTTGATAGGATTGATACCTGCTGTAGCAGTAGTGTAAGACGCAGGAGCAGTAGTTACCTTGAGAATGCCTGTACCTCGCTCACCGGCTGCGCCGTTAAACTCTCCGCTTTCCTTTGCCTCCTCCAGAGCTTCGTCAACAGCAGAGTCAAGCTCGGTGTCTTTGATATATCTTGCATCATTATTAAATGCTGATAGATTGGTGGGCACAGTAGGGAGAGTAGGCTTTCCCGTAAGGTCTGCATAATTACCGCTGAAATTGCTTTTCGCATTCCAAGCTGTCTTTTCTGCATCTGTTACCAACCTGTGAGTAGAATCTCCCGAAAGCTCTGAAAGCTTCGTAGGTACAGTAATCGCATCAATAAGAGCCTTGAGAGCCACGCCCTGCGCCGCAGAGAGAGGCTTGTTTGCTACGTTTGAGGTGAGGTTATTGATAATATCCGATACATTAACCTTATTTGTAGTGACACCGTCTATTAGTGATTTGTTCGACTTAATATAAGCAACTATCTC
This sequence comes from Candidatus Avispirillum sp., assembly GCA_045636685.1. Lineage (GTDB taxonomy): Bacteria > Bacillota > Clostridia > Oscillospirales > CAG-272 > Avispirillum. Next base: position 555 of record JAZTXZ010000083.1, read on the forward strand.
ACTGAGCTGGTCAAGGTCAGTATCCGTGCTATCTGCAAGAGCATTAAGCCTTGAAGAAAGCCCCTCTATCAGCAAACGAATATCGTTGTGCGCTGCGCTATTTGTGTTATGTGCAGACACCTTTGAATCAGCAGTTCCTTTAGGATCTGCGCCCACCTGAGCGGCAGTCTGATCGGGAGGAGTATAAGAGGAAGGAAGCGCACCAATCTCTGCTGCTGTGTATGTAGGTTTTGTAGGCTGCTTTGCCCAATCGGGAACAGTCGGATCGGTTTCCTCGGGAATGCCTCCTTCTCCTCCATGCTGTGCCACATATTCCTGCACGTATCCTGCCACTACCGAGCCTACGGGAGCTTTAGTATCGTCATCGATGCCGTCCATATTGTAAATATAGAAAGCTTCATCGGAAACTATTAAAACTCCGTTTGTGTTCAGAGATATGCGATAAGTGCGAGGATTGGAAACGTTGTGGTCCGTGCCGTAAACGATAACGGTTCTTGCGGCGATGGTGTATGTAGCAGGAACTGTAGTGCCCGAGGAAAGCTTTATTGATACAGTAAAATCTGCTTTGCCTTCCTTGATACTGCCGATAACCTCTGTGATTTCTGATTTCTGTGCATCGGTAATGCTCGAGGGAGGATAGTAGGGAACAGTATAGTGCTTTGCAGGCTTCTTTCCTGAATCGGCGATTTTGCCGTCTGCACCGAAAACGACAACGTTCCCCTCAACTCCTTCAACACGGTCAACCTTGGACGAAAGCCCTGTCTTCGTGTCTGAGAGCGCATCCTCAGCTTTCTCGCGTGCTTCTTCAGCTGTGCTCAAAGCTTCTTTCGCATTCTCAACAGCTCCCTCGCATTCCTCTTTTATCTGCTGAGTCTCTGCAAGTGTCTTTGTCAGCGCCGAGAAGCTCTCCTGTGCTTCAATGGCCTCGTCATCCTGAAGAACCTTATCAATGACAAGCGCGAACTTCGGGCTTGTCATAACGTTGCCCTCGCTGTCTGTTATGCGGATCTCGCAGTCGACCTTACCCGCCTTCGCCGTAATGGAAGGCTCCTCCGTGCCGCCGCGAAGCTCGTAAAGCGCGGAATCATCCTCGATGGTGCAAGGTTCATATATGATAACGCCACCGGGAAGGGTAGCGTATATGGTTGCGATGCACCCATCGGGGAGGGGGAAAGGTTTCCCCCTCTCAGAAAAGCTGAAATCGAATATTCTGAAACCGTTGTCGCCCACGTGTAGCCCTTCAATTGTCAGCTGCCGCCCGCGCTGTCCCACGTCCAGTGTATATTTTGCCATAAAATTTAGTCATCCTCTCCCCATCCTTCGATGGTCTTTTCTTTGTAAAGCTGCTCGCCGTTCACGTATATGTCAAGAAGCAGCTCCTTGATGCGCTCCCTCTCGGTATTGTCGCCTGCCTTGTATAGCTCGCGATAATCGGCCGAGATCATTGAGCGAAGACTTTGGTATGCGCTCCTTTCGGCGTCATCCTCGTCCTCATCATCCTTAAGCTTCGAGAGCGCTTCAGCGTACTTGTTGGCGAATATGTCGTTTATAGCGACCTGCGCTTCGGCTGTGTCGCCTGCTTCAAGGTTTATAAAGATGTCGTCAGCAGAGAAGATGGAGGAATATTTATCATTCTCTGCAGGATCGGGAGTACCGTATTCATCCTCCGCGGGTGCTTCCTGATTCATTTTTGCAACAACTGACTGCACAGCCTTGGCCACATAGGAGCTTGCAAAACCATCCTTTGAGATATCATCAACGATTTTCTTGTATTCTGCCAGATTTCCCGAGTTTTTCGCTTCCGCTGCAGCTACGATACGTTTGTCGTTTTCTTTAAGCCCCGTAACGATGAGCGACTGGATCTGGTTCGTAGTCTTACCTTCCTTGTCAAGGCGGTCTGTGATCTGCTTAAATCGTGCTTTATCTCCGGACTCGATCGCGCGGTAGAGCTTGTCCGAGTCTTTATCGGAGGGCGCCATTTTGTTTCTGATTACAGTATCCTCAAAGAGTCCATCAAAAAGCGCTTCCTTATAGCCTTGCTTAGTAGTCTTTGATGTACTTAAAGTGTTTATTGTGTTTGCCGCAGCTTCAAATTCTCGTGAAAGGTTTGATGCCGGTATTCCTGCAAAATCAAGTATCCTTCCGCCGAATCCTATCCAGGCATTCACCCAGTCGCCGGCAGTAGCATTCTCATTCTTCCAAAGCTTAACAAGAGCCTGCGCGGAGTCGATAATATCAGATATAAGCGACATATCCATTCTTTCAACATCGTATCCCTGAACAATAGAAAGAAGATCCTTTGCCAAGGGGATATAACTCAAAATATTTAAGTCTGTTCCCATCTTTTGAAGGAATGACTCCGTATATTTTTCCAAATAGCTCTCGTCCTCATCATCGTCGCGCATGGCGTAAATGATAGAAACGAGGGCATTGTTAATAATGATCGATGCGCTGACCGCACCTATAGAGCGAAGTCCGGCTTTGATCTTCCGGGGATCCTTCGAGGTAACGTCCCTCGCCGCCTGAATAACCATGTTAGCGGTAGTCATCGGCTCTGCCATAAACGCCGTAACCATCTTTGCGAAGGTATTATGCGATCTCATTATCTTAGAGCGGGAGAAAACCGAATCGTATACCTGGGTACGGTTCACTATCTCATCGAATCGCTCACCGGCTTTTTCCAGTATCTCCGTGCCGCGGTATGTCTGCGCCGCCTCTCTCTTACAGGCGGTCCATAATATACACCAGGAAGCTTTATCCATAAACTCGGGAAGAATGTATACCGCCCTCTGAATACCCTTGTTGATGTTCGTGCCGGCAGTACGGTCCCGCCAGTGCAGATCTGTCAGCTGTTCAGTGACAGCGCGTGAGGTGTTCACGTCAACGCCGCCCAGCTCCTTGATGCCTGCAGTGGCAGTATATTTCTTCATTTCCTCCCAGATCTTACCGTCTCGCTGAATATCAGCCTTTTTCATATGGAGAAAACCTGTAACGTATTTCGGATCTATCATCGAGAATGCGCGGATGATTGCCGAAGGCTGCTGAATTGCAACGGAAAGGGAAGCGCCAACGCGTGCCCCCTTGTTCAGGGATATAAGCCTGTCTGCAATATCGATATTGTCACTGCGAATACCACCGTTAACAGCCTTTATAAAATCAACGATCTCACGTGTCATAGCATCGCCCAGAGCCGCCTTCATCCCCTTGCCGCTTCCGCCCTCGTCCGTTATGGGGTCCGAGTAGTTCAGAACCTTCTTTAAGTTCTCAAGCTCAATAGCAAACGCGTGATAGAGAGACATCTCATTTGCGTGGCGTGCAAATACCTCCGTCATGCTTTCAAGCACGAGGGGACCGCTTGCTTTGTATTTCAGATCCTTCGTAAACCCAAGGTTTTTGAGCTGTATCTCTCCCGCCGCCTTTTCAATGGAGAGAAGACGGTAACCGGCATCCGTATGAATAGGGAAGTAATCGGGATCCGTGAATTTCTTAACGTCGTAAAGCGCCGTTGAAACCTCGTTACCCTTGGCGCCAAGCTTCGAGGCCATAAATCTCTGTATTGAGTCAGCGAAGGCCTTCTGCTTCTTTGTCAGCATATTTGCAATAGCGTAAACGTCTGCTTCCGTAAGGTGAACGGGATCTGAGGTCTGCTTGTATGTATATTTAACAGCCTTCATCTTTTCCTCAGCTGTCTTTGCACTTTCAGCCTTCTTTGTCTCAACGGTGTATCCTCCGGCAAATCGGAAGCCGCCCGAAGGATTGGTAAGATGCACCATCGCCTGAGCTCGGCGTGACATAAGATAAATGCTCATGATCTCGTCAATGCTGAGAGCAACCTCACGCCCCTCAAAGGTCTTGTAAGAGAATTTTTCCTTCAGCTGTCGGGTAGTAATGCCGTTTTTCTTTGCAACCTCCTTGAAAAAGCTTGATGCTTCTTCAATATCAGCATAGTAGGTGCCCTCCCTTGCCTGAAGCTTGCGGAATCTCTCATAAAGCACCTTAGAGCCTGTCATTTCAAAAAGCTCGTAAGGCTTAAGCATCGCGTATCCGGCTTTTGAAATACCGTCGTAAAGCTTCTTTCTCCGTTCGCTGAGCTCGATCTCTTTCTTTGCAGAGAGAACCTCATCTGTGCCTTCAAGACCGAGAGAAGTAAGGCTCCGCTTCTCTCCGAAAACGCGGTCTGCATTCTTTATAGCTGCCTTCACTTCATTTATTACATCGAGGAGGCGTGAAAGCTCGTGGTTTTGAAGCTCATTGATAGATTTGCCGTTTATTTCCTCAGAAAGAGCCTTGACGTCATCAAAAACATCCTGATCAAATATAGGGGAATCCTTTGAAAGGGAAGAGAATACTTTTTCGAGAGCAGCCGCAGTTCTCTCTGCATAGCCTTTCATAAAGGTATATTTTTCAAGCTGTTCGCGTGCTTCTCGATATTCTTTGCCGGTAAGGTTCTCAAGCTGTTCTTCAAGGGATGCGATTTTTGTATCGTAGTCCACATCTCTGCCGGGAACTGCTCTTGAAAGCTCGGCAACGGTGGAGATCATCTCCGAAGGAATGTGCTTAGCTACGGTACCCGTCGCAAGAAGCTTGTCAAGCCTCTGCATCTCCTTCCAGATATGCTGGCGAATAACGGTGTTTTCCTGCCGCACTCGGCTTTCCTTCTGCCTACGATACATAAGAGCCTTGGTGTCCTTTATAGCCTGCGCCTTCTCCCTTGCAATAAGTGTCTTGAAGCGCTTTGTGGAGCGCATTTCAAGGAGCGTTTTGTCTGCCTTGGAGATCTCTCGGCGAAGCTTTGTTGCCTTATCCCTCAGTTCTGAAAGCTTGGTAACGCGAGGATCGCGTGCTTCCTTTATTGTAGCTTCCGTTTCGGAAAGATTTGTTTTTTTTGCAGAAAGCTCTCTCTCAAGCCTTGCAAGAGCCTGTCGTTCTGCAGCAATACGGCCGAGAGCACCTGTCTTAGCTCCGGGAGTTGAAGAAGGATCGCTTATGATCTTTTCCGTAACGGTTATTGAATCTTTTGCCTTCTTGATATCTCGCTCAAGTGCTTTGATCTCACGTCCCAGAGCTTTTGCATCGTTTCTCAAACCTTCGAGTCGTGAAGCTTCTTCCTGATCCATAGGAGTGTATATGGTATCGTTGATCTCCTGGTTTAGCTTTGCAAGCTCCTGCCTTTGGGTAGTGACCTCGCCCTCAACCTTTTTGTAATCATCGATTACCGCCTGATCCTCCTGTGTCTGAACAGTACGCTCAAGAGCATCTATAAGAGTCTCGCCATATGACTTTCTGTTTCCGAAGTAATTGTATTCAGCGTAAGGATCTACCTCTCTCGCACTTTTTTGAACTTTTCCCTTGCTTTTTTCGGATGAATCGGGTATACTATCTATAGAAGCACCGCTTCTCTGTACCTGCCTTTTGGCAGGACTGGACTCTCGCTCGGAGAGTTCACCGGAGATGTCGGTGTTTTCTTTTATTGTTACAAGATCATATAAGTACTTTTTGCCGTCGGATGAATTAAGAATTACCAAGGTTGCATCAAAAGCCTTTACTCTTGATACGGTTCCGGTATTATCCAAAATAGGAAAAGCAAATCTCGTTGTATATTTATACACACCGTATTTTGCATCCTTATTGTGTGAGTGAGATGTTTCTTCCCATTTTCTGTTTGTTGATATTTCTATCATTTCTCCGAGGTTGGAGGCAGCTCTTTTTTTAGCTCTTAGTATCTGAGGTTTGCGCAGGATGCTTTGTGTGTATTTAGATTGCATATACTCTGAGGGAAGGTCTTTACCCAAATATACTTTCTGGCCGCTTTCAATGATCGTGTAAACATCACCGATATGATCAGCAAGATAATCAGTAACAACTTTATGTTCTTTGCCCTTTGTGCCCTTAAGAATATTGCTGTCTATCCAAACAACAGGTGTTCCGTCTTTGGTATAAGTTTTTGAATACTGCACCTTTCCGCCGTTCTCGGCGGCTTTTTTATTTGCATTTGACTGCAAAGTATGATCCACCGTCGCCTCCGATGCATTCAGCGCATCGGAAAGCGCTTTGTCAAATTTCATCTGAAGCTCGTCCGCGCAAAGCTCCATGAAGCGGGCCTCCTGAGAATCGGGGCCGATCTCTCCGTAAAGAGATGCGATGGCAGAGCGTATCTTTTTTATAAACTCGTCAACAATGTCGCAGATCTTTTCAAAGAGAGTCCTGTGTCTCTTTGCAAAATCGCCAAGTGCCTTCGAATCTCTGAGCATCATCTCGCAGGAGTAAGCAACCACCTCGTCAATGGCATCTGCACGGTCAAGCTTCAGCTGCTTCATTCTTCGGTAGACCATTCCCTCAAAGCTGTCTCCCATCTTTTCGATCACGTAACTTTTCAGTTCTTCGTATCCGTCAGGGTTCCATCTCTGTATGGAGTGGGTAAGCTCGTGAGAAAGCGTGCGTCCGAGAATGTGATCAATGCCGACCCGCCCGGTACCAACGGCAACGTTTATGCGGATGGTGTTTTCGTTCCAGCTGTAGCTTCCGCGGTCAGCCGTCTCCCTTGTATCCTCAAAAAACTCTATATTATAGCCGGCAACAGAGAGAACCTTCGCTGCCCTCTGAGCACCTTCTGTAATAAGCTTCTTGTTCTGAACCTTATCGGTCGAGATGTGTCCCTCTCGACCTCTTTTGTTTTTCTGAGCCTGCTTGATCTCAGCCTTTCTGCTCTCGGTCCTACCGTTAAATTCATCTTGGCCGAGAGCACGTGCCGCTTCTGCAGCCTCAGGGGATATCTTAAAGTCGTAACCTTTAAAATCCGAATGCTCGGCTCCTCGGTTTGCAAGACCCATCTGATAAGCCATTTTCCAGTCCGAGGCAAAGCTCTCTGCGCTAACGTTGCCGCCGTATGCCTTGTATGCGCTTATCATCTCGTTGGCAACGTCAACGTCAATTCCCTCAATGTTAGAATAGATGCTGTCAGCCTTCAGATCTATCTCCGAAGCTGATACTTCATTGCCGCCAACCTCAATCACGGGAACGGCAATGGCCTCACCGTCCTCGTTTTTGATCTCATCAAAGCGAACGATCTCTCCAAGCTCCGTCTTTTCTTCATCGATTCGGCCGCCGTCCTCGGAATATTCCGTTTCATAGTAAGCCTTGGCCCGCTCTCGGCTCATAGCGAGAGACATGATAGACTTGTCTGCCTCCTCCTTGATATCGAGAAGGGAAGAGTCATAGCTTTCGCTCTCGGGATCTGTAAGATCTTCTATCGCAGAGAGAACCTGAGAGTCCTCTGAGTATTTGATTTTCAGGTCATTTATCGCGCCTTCGCGCTCAAGAGAGGTAGAGATCTCAGAGGCGATTTCGCCGCTTTTCTCAGCGCTCACGCCCTTGCTTTCAAGCTTTTTTCGGATAATATCTGTCCGCGACTTGCTTGCAGTTTCTTCCTTTGCGTTATAAGCTTCTCTGAAAACTCTGTCTGCAAGCCGCGCCGTCCTTCCCGAATACTCTCCCTTCTTGTTTGTCTTGGCTTTCGCAAGCTTTTCGGCGCGTGCATAGAGAGCATCATAGGTAGCGCGGTCGATACCAAGCTCGTTCATGACCTCATTCGCAAGAGCATCTGCTCCCCCGTGAAGCCCAAGCAGCTCCCGCCCGGCGTCAGTATGTTCTTTAGTGTCGGAATAGATGCTTTGAGCAGTGTCGGTAATTGCTCCGGAGGCATTCATTCCAACAGAAGTCAAAGCTCCGAGGATGCCGGAGTAAAGAGCTTCTTCTGTAAAGAGCTTGACCTCGTTGTTTTCATCAAATACTATGTTTTTGAATACAGGAGCGAGAATCTCCTGAAGGTATTCCTCAGAAAACTCGCCTGCAGCGTCAAGTGCTCCGCTTGCAAGAACCCTGAGAAAAACCTTATCTATCTTGTTTATTGCAGTGGCGGCCTTCTTGCTTATACCTCCAAGGGAGCCAACGCCGCCCAGGAGATACTGTAGAGTAGCCTCGGATGAACCAACAAGTGCCGCATAATTCTTCGACTGTTCTTTGGAATATCCGTTCTTTACGGCTTCGGTGTATGCGTTTCCTGCAGCTGATGCACCAAGAGTCGCAGAACCTGCAGCCTGTGAAAGCAATGTCCCTGCAGCTGCAGCTCCCGTTCCTTTGGTTGCATAGGTAATAGCTCCTGCAACGGCGATACTGGGGAGCATATTTGCCGTAGTGCTTCCCATATCGTAAAGCATGGTCGCAATGCTACCGTCTCTTTTTGAGAGATCCCATACGTCCGTAATATCCTCTCTTGCATATGCTCCTGCGTACTGGATAGATGAATCGTCAACAGCTTCGTCTGTTCCAAGCTGTTTCATACCCTGAGCGAACTGAGTAAAGCCTGCAGGTATGGAGTAAAGAAGCTCAGCGGCAGTATTGCCTTCCAGATGTTCTCTGTAGATCTGTTCTCCTCTGCGCTGAGAGAGGCCCTTGTGTATCTCTGATGAATTAAGGAGTGAATCAAGATATTTCTGAGCCGCATCTCCGCCCTTTGTTGCGTATATGTAGTTATAAACACCACGCTCTTCGCTTCCGATATTCTTAAAGCTCCTGATCTGCTCCGTAGTATAGCCCTTCATGCTCGTTCTGCCGATAAGATCACGCTCTATATTGTCTCGGTCAGCGTTTTTATTAACGAGCTCGTATATAAGCTCATAGTCCGTAGGCTCTTCTCCGAAAGAAAGCTGCCGTCCAAGATTTGTTGCGGCCGACTTTTCTTCAAAGTCCTGCGCACTGCGAGCATCATTCATATATGCAAAAGCCTCATATTCCTTTGCAATATCTCCGTATACTTCGTTGTTGTATCTTTCGAAATCGTCTTGTATAAAACGGCTCGCAAGCTGTAATTTAAGCCACTTCTTTTCTTCTTCCGGAATGTTAAGCCAGGGCTTTACGGTGTCAGATACCTCTTCGCCTCCATACATTCCGTGCTTCATCATTACGGCAAGAATGTCTTTGGCTGTGGATTTATCTGTAATACCGTATTTGGAATTTAACGATTTATCGGATTCGCTGCGCTTTATAGCCTCAGCGTATTCCTCAGCAGATCCAAATGCGGAATAACCTTTCTGTATATCCAAAGCTTTGGAGCCTATATCGCCGAAGCTTTTGGAATATCCGCTGAGTACTTCCTCGATCTGCTTTGAGCCCTCGGCGCCGTACATTTTTGAGAATTTATCTCTGTTTTTCTCAAACTCTCCCAAAAGATAGTCAGCCTCTGTCTTATATCGGCCGATGGCCGAAGAGAGAGCATTCCCGTCGCTTTCGCTGTGCCATGTTCCGCCAAGGAAGGAGTTTATGCTTTTACTGCTTGCCGATACGTTGCTGAGGAAGCTTTTATACTTATTTTCCATTCTGTGAATATAGTCATATTCATCAATGGTGAACCCGAGGGAGGTGGCCTTTTCTTTTTTTCTTTTCCATTCGGAAAAGCCGCCCTTGCCGTTACTCATATTTGCGGCGGTAGGTTCTGTTCTGCCCGCTCGCCACTCTTTAAAAGTCCCCATAATTGCCTCCTGTAGCCTCAGTTTTTAACATATGAAAAGCCTTCCAATGCTTTTTCCATCAGTCCGCCAGCATTGACCGTGTAGTATTTCCAAAGAAATTCGGCAAGCTCATCATCGATCTTTCCGCTCTCGACCCATTCAGAGAGCTTTTCGCCCACCTTGTTCTCATTTCCGTTGTATCCCTTGAGCGTCGACATATCTTCGCCGGTAAGTCCGACTCCCGCAAGCGCTTTGAGCTGCTCTGTCTGTGCCTGCTGCTGCCGCTGGCTGTCAGCAATAGCGTCCCTGGCCACCTGATAAGCGTATGACTGAGCATCAGTGTGTTTTCCGTAGTCAAAGCTTCTTTCTGCATCATATCTGCTCTGTAGATAATTAAGCTCGCTGAGATGATCGGAAACTCGGTCGCGGTGTCTTGCGTAATCCTGTGCCTCTCGGTCTGAATACAATGCGTAAAGGTCAAGAAGCTCCTCTCCTTTGCGGTCGTGCTGTTCACGTGCCATTTGATAAAGCGTAGGAACCATATCGTTAAGCTTCTGAAGCTCAGCATTCTGGCTCTGCTGTCCTACACTGACAGCATAAGAATTTCCGTATCCTCCCGTCAGTGTAGCGGCCTGTCCCATCGCATCTCTCATTGCGAGCTTTCCGCTTCTCCTTGCGCTGTCCTTGAGTTGCTGATACAAGGGATCTGCGTTCATATCGTAAGAGAACTTTTCGCGGTTTTCTATCCTTCCCATTATGTCCGAGAGTTTTTTCTCGAAACCGGATTCATATGTGGGAGCAGCTGCTTGCTTTGCGCTCAACTCAGCTGCGGCCTTTTTAACCTCATCGGATTCTGTGTAATCCTTGTATTTAAACGCCATTTTTATCCTCCTTTTCTGTTTTTTTGCCGTTGAGTTCTCGATTTATCTTTTCGCAAAGCTCAAGGGCCCACTCATATAATTCTTCGGGAGTTTTCCCTTTAGGGGGATCAACGAACATCAAGCCCACCTCCCGAGATTTCTCTGTAGATCGATAGTATTTTTATCTGTCCTGCGCCCTCAAATTTAAGACGCAGGCTGTAGCATTTATGTGGCCTTATACGTATTGAAAGAACTTCCATTCCTTCTCCTATGAAGCTTGCTTCGGTTTTCCAGCATCCTGCATCGTGTGAGCTGTATATAGTAAGTTCAGCTTCTGTTGGAATGATCGCGCGGATAACGATATTCTCAAAATGCTTTCTGTAGGGGTTTGAAAGCCCCCATTCTCCGGTAACAGCTTCAAACTCGATTTCCTCGCCATCTCCGTTTACTGTGATGACCTTGCTGTCCGTGAGCATATAAAGCTCTGTTTTGTGCCTCAGAAGCTGTGTGAGCCGAAGGTCGTCCTCCTCGTGCCAAAGCCCGTAACGTACATCAAAAACAAAAAGATGCACGTTATCCGAGCTGTCAAGCATAGATATGTAGTATTTTGAGCCGATAGAGCCTGCAACACCGTTCTTATAATGCTCAGCCCCAAGCGCCTCCGATACTTTCACAGGCACCGAACCCCTGTAAGCCATGATGCCGTCAAGAGAAAGATAGTAGAGAACCTCGTCGCATATCGCAAGAGACTTGTGTGATCCCTTGGCAACACCGCGATAATTGTATGGAGCAAGCTGAAAAGAGGATGGCTGAGAGCCGTAAACCCTTATAATGCAGTTCTCTTTAAAAAACAGAGGATAGCCGCCGTACTGTATGGCTCCGGTAAAGGGGCCGTCAGCGCCTACGGTAACCGCCCAGCTGTCGTCAGCGATAACCTCATATCTGTACCAGTTTGTAGGATCTCCGGGAGCTGATGCGTATATCTCGTTAATAACCTTGCCGTCCTCACCTATGCCGTAGTAGCAGCCCCAGAGACGGTTGTTGCACTCAATAACGTAATCCATCTTAGGAACACTTCGCTTAATTGTCACGGAGCTTCCTGTTTCTCTGAGATCTGCGGTAACGATATCGTCAATAGTTCCATTGAGAATAAGCCCTCTCGCGCTGATTGCGGCGATGGTATAGCTCTTGTCGCACACCTCCGATATTCCGCTGATCTTTATACAGTCGCCTTCCTTAAAGCCCTCAAAAGGCAATTGTGTGGTATTTCCTTGTAAATCAGTCTGTACTTTGTCGTTCTGCTTCACTTCAAAAACTGCGGATATATCACCGGCGCCTGATGTACGGTAAGAGAGAAGAATATAATTCGTCGTGTATGCCATCCATTCAGAATACGCAGACGACCAAACGTATTTCCCGCCTGTAGCCTTATCCCACCATACTGTGCCGTTTGCGGGGTTTTCAGGCTTTTCATATACTACGATGTATGCATCCTTCGGGTAAACTGTCACGATGTCTCCGTCAGTCTGTACTTTGTCACCAACGGATATGTTGGTAATAAGCCACTGCCTTGAGTCTCCGTGTCCTGTGAGAGCATAAGCGGCTTCATTGTCCGTAAGGTTGATTGTTTCCGCCGTCCAATCGCGTATCTCCTTAACCGTGCCGTCACTTGATACGTATACAGTACAGCCATAGGCGTTTACTCCCATTCCGTTTGATCGGACGATTATGAGCTTGTCTTTCGTTCTTGCGGCAGTAGTGTCAGAAGAGGAATAGATACCGTCAGCTCGGCGGGATCCTCTTGCACCGTCTCCGGTGGAACCCTCGCTGTCGCAGGGAGACATTTCAAAGACAGTAGAAGGCCTTAGAAGTTCTCCGTCTTTTTCTGCGATCCTTGTAGCCTCGATCTCATTTTTGAGATACCCGTTATCTCCTCCCGAATAGCAGGCACGTCGATACCCCTGTGGAAAAACGTAAACGTATCCTGCCTGCGCTATAAGGGTAGTGCTCTCGGCATCTCCACCAATGGAAACGGGGGATAGAACCTCGTTTCCGTCACGGTCCTTAAAGGACAGAACGGCGTTACCTTCGCTGTCTTTTTCAATGAGAGCAAATACATCCTCTTGGATCTCATCACTTTCGAGATCTTCTCTCGTGCCGTAAGTGTTGCATATTTGCAACGCACAAATGCCTTCGGGAAGCTTCGTGCCCCCTCTCGGCTTTCTCACAGAGAGCATCGGATAATTGTCTGATGACATATTTTTCATTTCGGAAAAGCAGTTTTCCGGAATTTGTATATTTCTGTCAAGTCCGCCGAATGAACTTATCATCTCGGTGTCCTTTGTTGTTTCCTGAATAAAAGGTGAGAGCATATATTGCCTCCTAAAAATACCTGAGAGGTCTGCTATACGGTTTGTGAGTTCTCAGATAGTATTTCGCATAGTCCTCATACTGCTCCTGAAAAACTGAAAGGGCCCTGTTATATCGTTCATAGTCTGTGAGCAATAGCTCATTTTGGCAGTCAAGCCAACTAATATACATACAGTCGTAAGGTGCAGGAGCAAGAAGAACGGTGTCCTCGTCGATGTCGCTTCCATATCCTGAAAATGTGTCCCCGACTCCACCTTCGTGAGTATCAATAATGTCGTTTTTTATTCGCATATCAAGGCGCGAGAGTCTTTCTATCATCTGTTCATTTGTAAGCTTTGCTCCGGGACGCTCTTCCTTGAATCTGCATATAGCTTCATTAATTGTCATTTATTTGCCTTTCTAAGCAAAAAAGGGCGCCGGTGCGCCCTTTAGCTTTAATTATTCACCCATAAGAGCGAGTATTTTCTCGTATGTTTCCTGATCTGAGCGGAGGCTGTTCTCGATAACCTCGGCAACATAATCGGGAACGTCCATAGCAACGCCTCTCTGAAGAAGATAAGGCTCGCAGTTGACGGAGACGAAGAGATCTCCGCGGTTATCCTTATCCTTAGTAAGCCTGATACGAACCATCTTTACAGCGGGCTGAGCATCATCCTGCGTCAAAGGTTCTGCCTTCTGCATTGCCTCAAGATCCTGCTTTACCGCCTCGAGACTTTCTTCCGCCTCCTTCTTTGCAGCCTCAAGCTGTGCGTTTTTCTCGCGCTCTACCTCAAGAAGCGCGAGAAGCTCTTCGTTTGTCATTTTCTTATCTGACATTTTTTATATCCTTTCTGCTTTGGGGGAGTTTTTTCTCCCCCGTATATCAGTTAGCGGCTTTAATTGTGGGCGAAAACTCAGTGCAGCTCTCGATACGCACCATGTAGCTCTCAACGAGACGCTTCGCGGCCGTAGCAGCCTTCCAACCAACGCTTGAGCGCTGGTTCAGAGGGTCGTTGCCGTATCCGAGAGGCTTTACGATGGTTTCAATGCCACCGCCTGCAAGAGGGATCTTGCCGTAGGCATTGGCACCGAGGATAAGTGTAGAGAATACTCCGAGACCCTCGGGACAAGTGTCGTCAAGCCAGATCTTAGCTTCGCTGGAGCGGACGAAACGAACACCTGCGATAGTACCGATCTCACCCTCGAAAATTCTTTTAGCGTCGGCATATTTGGAAACATCTACCCACTCCTTGTCTCTCATAACCTGAAACTCGGCATAAGGGTGAATGATACCAACGTATGAGCCTTCGATCTTGGGAGCATTCTGCGCCGCAAGGTGAGCGGATGCCTTCTGAATATCTTTAACGCAAAGACCAGCGGTAAGGTCAAGGTTCTTACGGCTGGTAACGGCGGTCTCCGTGCCGTCTGCGGCCTTCTTTGCGGAATAGATAACGTTTGTGCCGCCGTTCATAACGTCTCTGATAACTGAATCAATGGTGAGTCCCGCCTGATTGCCGAGGGTCTTGAGTGTCTCGACGACAATAGGGTCGATAGAGGTCATGCGAATCATATCTGTGAGCTCCACGTAGTCGCCGAACTGGTTGATCTCAGCAGTAATAGCTGTTACCGTGAGCTTGTTGCCCTTGGGGGTAACGCCCTCTGTGAGGGGGGTGGTCGCCTTGGGAAGGGGCTCGTATTTTCTGAACTCTATGGTATTGCCGCCGCCCTTGGGAAGAGGTCTGTCCTGTGCGAACTGAGCGTGCACCAGGTTGGGCGCCGCGGCCTTGATAAGGTTCTTATCGTAATACGTCTTGTTTTCAGCGGAAAGGCCGACGTTTTCGGAGGTATATGCTTCGTTCGCTCCGGTATTGGCGTTAAGGTATCCCGTTGTTGCGTTAACAACGTCGCCGGCTGCAAAAAGCTGAAGATTGATTGTAAAAATTGTTTTCATTATGTACTCCTTTGTTTTTTAAGGAGGCGCTTAACTGAAGGTAATTATTTCTCCTGCCGCTACTCTCTTGTTGATAAGATCTATCTGCTCATCTGTAAGATTTGCAATATCCTCAACGGTAACGGTAGTGCCCTGTGCGGAGAGTCCGTTTTCCTTGGGGCGTCTGCCTCTCGCTGCAATATCCTTTGTAACCTTTTCACGGGTCTTGTCAGCGGCGTGCTGCATTGCTGCAGGGAGGATCTCATCCTGATGAAGAGCCTGGTAAGCAGTCTTAACGTCGATTCCCGCCTTGAGAAGCTCGCGGAAGTCGCGGCTTTCGCGAAATTCCGTGTCAAAATCAAAGGAGGGATAGATCTTCCTTGTCGTTTCCGCTTCAGAATACCAGCGGTTAACGGTTTCGGTCGCCTTACGGTCCTCGGCGATCTGTCTCAGCTGCTCATTTGCAGCATTGAGCTCAGCCTCCATTTTCATAGATCTTCTCAGCTCCGAAACGGGCATACCTCTTGCAAGTGCCTCGTCCTCATAGTTTGAGTCATCCGCCTCGTATGCGCTCATAATAGCATCGATGTCCGTGGGGTCCTTAACGTTGTACTTCTTTGCCATCTGCGCGAGAATAGGGGAAGCCTTTTTAAGCTTCGCAACCTCCTTCTCAGCTGCGCGGCGTGCATCGTCAGCCTTCTTTGCACGTGCCTTTATAAGCTTCTGAACCTCTTTCTCCGAATAGGTCTTTTCCTTTTTGGAGATGTCGGTAGCATCGTCGGTCGTTGACTCGTCTTCTGTCTGCACCTCGGCGTCAGGTGCTCCTTCGCCCGTAGCGGATGCGGCGTCCATCCCGTTTGCGCCCGCACCTGCATCTGCTCCCGCGCCTCCGTCTGCGCCCTCTGCAAAGAGCTGGAGGTCAAGAATAAATACAGGTGATTTTGAAATTTTAAACATGTAAAAATGTTCCTTCCTGCCTGTCGGCAAAGTTGTATATTTCAAAGCCTTCGGCTTTAAAATTCTGTAGTTTCAAGACTTACGTAACCGATATAGCTTCCCTCAAGGAGAGAAAAGCCCGTCGCGATCACCGCAAATGCGTTGTATACCTCTGAAAACCTTTCGCGCTTCGGCTTTACAGATATCTTCGCATAACCGTCTGAGAGCTTTATCTTCGGACGCCTCTTGAGAAAGCGTCCCTCGTAAAGGATGTGAACGGTCTGCGCCAGGGTATACGTAAGAATCGATGCAGAGGCGCAGACGAGATCCTCTCCGCGTTTGTTCTTTCCTGCGTGGCCCGTACATATGAATACGATGCCGCAGGGCTCTCCGCTGTCGTTCTTTTCTGTCGTGAATATAGCTTTTGTCATGTGTGCTCCTTAAGTCGGTGACGTAGATTCGGCGACTCTCTGCCTTGCCTTCTCGGTAACAGAGGATTCTCCCTCTCCCGAAGCCGTCCTAAGCGCCTCGGGATCTGCTCCCGAAGCGGGTGCGCTTCCTGCGGTCATTGTAAAGCGCTGCATGAGGGATCCCGTAAGATTCGTTCCCGTTATCTGATCAAGCTTTGCTGCAAGTCCAACCATTTCCTGCTGGAGGCTTATAAGCATCTCATACATAGTGCCGTTTTGACGAACGCGCTCCATAACGAAGGACTTTCTGTCAAAATCCATAAATTCGAGGCACGCGAGTGCCTGATCAGATCTTGAGGGTTCAAATAATCCCGCATTGTAGAACTGCAGTGCAAGCTCGTTCTGTGCCATTTTTGAATAAGGTGACGCCTTCTGTGCCGTAACCTCAACGTCAAACAAGGGGAGATTGAAGCTTTCTTCGCCTGCTCCGTCATCCTCCTGGCGGGCCATTACGATACCCGAATTGTCATAGGAGATGAACTGAGCGAGTCCGTCCTTTCCCGTAATTCTGAAGAATCGCGCTTCCGTGTAGAACTGTCGTATTCTCTCAATACAAAGAGTAACGATCTTTTTAAAAGCTCTGTAGCCTGTTTTGTTGGAGTCGCGGTCAAGTTTCGCGCCCGCCTCCTGCATCGCCGCCAGGGCGCTTGCGGCTGTAACACCGCTTGTCGTGCCGCCCGTATTAACGTCGCGGTTTCCCGTAGTCTCCTTAAGCTCGTCTATCTTGCCCATCATAAGCTGATAGTAGATAGAGGGAAGAGGAGTAGCCTTGACCGTGTGTATACCGTCTACGCTACCCTTGCAGTGAACGAGAGAGCACCTCGTGTCTCTGTATTCATCTTCGTTAATTCCTGCCCCTTCAGGAACGAAGGAGCGGGGGCGAACTGCATTAAAGGCATTTTCAAGCATCGCCTGACCGAGACGGTCAATATATGCCTGGCTGTCCTTGGCAATGTCGATGTATCCGATTCCTGCAGGAGTGCCCGAAACGGGCAGACACCTCTCGATAACGAAGGGGTAATTGCCGTCGGCATACCAGCCCTCGTCCTGTAAATCGGGATCGTTTTCAGTTGCAAAGAGCACAGTATCTCCAACGAATTTGCAGTAGTGGAGAACGGTCTTTGTACCGTCCTGCTTTTTGTAATACCAGTCAACGACCACGGATTTGTTCGCAGTGTCAACGTTGTCGTCATAGTTGTATTTTGCTATGTCGATCTCCGAGCCTCCCAGCTTATTCTTAAGTATCGGGTATGCCCGCTCAAGAGATTCGTTGTCGCAAAGCTCAAGATGAAAAACGTTCTTGCTTTTCTGAATATCGGTAATGCCGGGCTCCCAGAAAAGGTTAAGGAGATCAATGCAGGCGACTGAAACGTCGCCAAGTCCGTTGTGAAGGGAATTGTCCCAGTATACGGCATAGCACATCGAGCCCGTCTTTAAAAAGTAGTACCAGGCATCGGAATATACCTTCTCAAAATCGTTCTGCTCAAGCACAACGGGAATAACTGCAGAGAGCGTCTCCGCCTGCGCCTTGTCCTGCTCCTCACGGGGAAGGATGTTAGGAGAAGGATAATTATCCATTGCCGAGGCGTGCTTGTTCATTATGCTGTTGAGAAGCCACGCGCTTGTAGGCTCGATCTCGCTTTTGCGGTCGCCCATCTGCTGCCAATGGCGAAGCTTGAACCATTCCTCGTTTTCAATGATCTTTCTTTCAAGGTTCGCCTTGCCGGACTTATAGCGCTGAAGCGTCTCATATGCACGTGCAATTGCCTCCTTGCCGATTCTGTCACGCACAATGGCGAGGCCGTTTTCAGCGACTCTCGAGGGATCCGCCCCCAAGGGGCTCGTTGCCTCCTTTTCAAGAGACAGTTTGATTGTGTTATCAAGACTCATTTTTATCTATGTACTCCAATTTTGGAACTTTTCTCGCCCGTCCAAGCATTTCCTTGGGAATATCAAGGATCGCAGCTGCAGGCGAAGTATAATAATCGTCTTCAGGTTCAGCCTCCTTCGGTGCTATGGGATTGGCCATGCAAAAGTAACGGAAGCTGTCGGCAAAATGATCCTCGCCGGTGGTGTCAAGATCCTCCGGGCGCTTTTCGTCAAACTGCAAAAGGGGGATAGTGCGTATCGCGTGCTTGCAGGTATTGAAGAAATACACCATCGGATATCCTTCCTTGTCGAAGCGAAGGCGGTAATGGCATTGCATCCAACCGGGGATGCGGGTGTTGTCTGCCTTGAAAAAGTAAACCATGTGCCTGTCAGCGGCTCTTATAATAGGCGTACCGCCGTCCTCGGCCCATATAGAAGGGTCCGCAACTCCGAGTATCTTTCGCCCGCGAAGCCAGGGATGCTCACATTCAATACGGTGTATCTCAGCAAATACCTCGTTGTCACTCCATTTAAGTCCCTCGTTTGCAAGAACGGTTCCGTTTGTGTCTGTCTTGCAGCCGTAGAGCTGCAGTATAAGATAAGCCCGTCCCTCGTAATCGATGGCCCACCAGTCGCAGGAGAAGGGCTTTGAAAAGCCCCAGTCGAAGGAACGGTATATCGTCCATCCCGAAGGGATATTGAAGGGCGCGATAACGTGAGTTAAGCGCCTGTCCTCGTAATGGTCGGGGTCGTCCGTAAACTCCTCAAAAAACTGACCCTCGAAAATATCCCAGTCGCCGTCAAGCCAGGCTCGCCTCAGCTTCGGAGGTAAAGCCTGAAGCTTTTTTATGTACGAGGGGTCGTTCTCCATCAAAGCCTTGTTGTCCGTAACTCGGCTTTTGATGAAGTAATACTCACTGGGATCCTCGTCTGTACGGTAAGCCCTGTCTATAAAAAGCCGCTTCACCCAGGTGTGACCAACGCCGCCCGGGTTGCACGTCAGGTATATCCGCTTCGGAAAATTGTTAACGCCTCGAACGCAGGCACGCAGCCTGTCGTACATTTCTTCGGTAAACTGAGTTGCTTCGTCTATAAAGATCACGTCACATTCAAGTCCCTGCAGCTTGTCAAGGTCCTGAATGTTTCTGCAATATCGAAACATTATTACGGAGCCGTTCAAAAAAATAAGCTCTTTGGTAGTGGTACGGTATGTGGCAATACCGTTCAAAACCCGCGTCATAACTGAAATATGGTTTTGATAGAGCTCAGGGAAGGTACGGCGCACGATCATGATCCGTATTGTTGGATACCGTGCGGCCAGCAGGGAAGCCTTCGTCCTTACAGACCAGCTTTTTCCGCCGCCACGGGCTCCTCCAAAGGCAATATGAGTATGCTTTGCCTTTAAAAATAGCTTTTGCCGCGCACTGGGCTCGCTGATGTCTACTCTGATATCATTCATTCGCTGTATTCCGTGCTCTCCCCGGCGCCCTCGATAAAGATGGTGGCGCGTGCGCTCTCAGGCTCCTTGTCAGTTCTCCAGCCGTGATTGCACTGAAGGTCAAAGATCAGCCCCTGCGGGCGCTTTATTCCTGCATTCAACTGCAATTGCAGATATTCCTCAACCCGAAGACGAGCCCAGCTTATGATTTCGGCAAAGGCTCCGCTCTCTCCCTCGTAGTTTGAAAGAGTCTGCTTTGAAATACCAAGATAAAGACAAAGAGATCGCATCGAGGGCGCCTGCGTATAAACGCGTTCATATATCGGTTTCTTTTTATCGTTTACAGCCCCTACGTACTCCATAACGGGGTAACCCTTGGCGTTTTTCCTGCCGGTGTCATGAAGGATCTGAACCTGCCTCGAGAAGGAAATAGAGTCAAAATAAGCATTGACCTTCGTTTTAAAGGTCGTTTCAGTATATTTTTTCTTTCTTCCCATAAACCGTTCTGTAATACGCCCGGCGGAACCCTCCGCCAATACTCCCTTATCTGTCACTCTGACAGTCTCATCACTGCCGCCGGGCATCTCCTTGTAAATAGCATAACAGAAAAAAATGGCGGTGATATGCAAGTTAAAAAGCACAAAAAACGCCGAAAACCTTTGTAATTAAAGTCTTCGGCGTATCTGTGTTTGTTAGCTGTTATAAATATCTCCGCTTGTATTCTTTATAGAACTGTCGAACCATCCTCGAAATTGTCGCCTGATCGTAATTGTATTTGACTGCAACGGCGTTCTGCTCGGCTTTGGTGGAAAGGCAAGCCCATAAAGCCCCCTTTCGGAGGCTTTTTTCTCTCGTGTATTCATCGGTGCCGTCGTCAAGCCCTCTCGGCCGTGATACTTCGTCAAGAACAGTGGTTATCCTTTTCTTCACAACCGCATCTTGCCGCGAAAATAGTTGACAGACAGTGTATATATACCTGCATTCATCCGCTGATAGCCCCCAACGAGCCCTCTCCCTGTATTTCAAGAAACATCACCCCGCTTTCATCTGTCCGCGCGTAGTCCTTCGCTGATCTTTATAACGTCCCGCGCTCTTTCTGCGTTGCATAAAGTCCGCATCAGACCGATAGAACTTCATTGAGAGATAAACTCCGCCGTTCAGCTCATTCTCCCGGATATAAGGATCCTCGCTTATAACGTAACCGGGATAGAGTGCCTCTGTGTTCTCGGCGCAGGTAACGGGGCTCGTCATAGAAAGCGCACGTCTGCGATCGTATATGTAGTCACGGGTAGGCTTTTCAGTCGGCTGCTTCAGATTTCTGCTTGCCCTCCAACGGCGAACGGTAATGCGGTCCTGCTTTTCAACGATATAGTCCGCAAGATCCGCAACACC
>JAZTXZ010000084.1:0-2995 GCA_045636685.1 Candidatus Avispirillum sp.
AAACGATATTGATATTTTGTAGGGGTCGACGTCTGTAGGAATGTTCCATTCCTACGATCGACCCGCTGCAAACGCAACAATATAGGTAAATGTTAGTTTGGTTCGCTTGCAGATAACGGGCAGATATGGAATCCGCCCCTACGCCTTAAAACAATTTCAAACAGCCCGTCAAACCCGAATTTATATTAATCCATTTTTAAAGTTTTTGAGGGTCGTAGGGAACTTTTTTCAAAAAGTTCCCTACATAATCCCCTTTAAACCCGAATTACATTTTGCTTTTTCTCAGCCACTTTTTGAGAGAACAAAGAAAACGGAGACTGCTTGTTTAGGAAGAGTCTCCGTTTTATGCTTTTTTAGTTTTTATCAAATGCTGTTACAGTTTCTCCGTTAAGGATTCTTGCTGTGTCATTTTCAAGCTTTTCCACAACGTCCGTAAGCACGTAAAACTCGCCGACACCGTTTACCGTAACCACAGAATGTCTTGTGGAATACATATAGAATGCAAGCTCTGTAGTGTCTCCGGAAAGAGTGGTATAACTGAATGTCATATAAGCATTATCCTTATCAGCGATAAGTGCTTCCATCTCGTCCTCGTTCAGATTGCAATACTCATCGTTTACATAATAATCCTTAATTGCAATTGCAAGAAAAGATTTGTAATACTGTCTGAAGTTTGCCACCTGAGCTTCATTGAAGTATTCGTCTTTGACCTTTACGTTAAGTATTGCATCTCCATCCTCGGCAAAGCCGTGAGAAAGGAGGAACTCAGCCTTTGTTTTGTCTGTGGCGATATCGATCTCTGCAATATTTGTAACGTACTGCTGGAAAACATATTCGTCTATCCAGTCGATGAGGTCATATTCGAGGTAGCGGTAATTATCTGCGTTACATTCCGCAATAACGTTGGGGTAGAGGTTAGAGTAAGCGTAATATGTGCCGTCCTCAGTCTTTTCAGAGAAATTCAGCTCATACTTTGCCTTGTTGTAAACGAAGGTTATCTTGTGAGCGGGATCCTTAAGACCGGCAGCTTCCATATCCTCAGCTGTTGCTCCGAGCTTATAGCAGGAGTCGCCTATGAGGTTCATATATGAATAGAGAAGCTCGTAATATACAGAGGTGTTGGGATAATATTCCGTAGGATAATCCATTATAACCTCTGCCATAGCATCCTTATTGATCATATCTTCTTTATCAACAAGTCTCAAGCTGAAGAGCTTTTCGCCATATTTATATACGGTGAAGTCTTCTGTAAGGAAGTAATCATCCTGAGAGATGCCTGCGGAAAGGTAA
This sequence comes from Candidatus Avispirillum sp., assembly GCA_045636685.1. Lineage (GTDB taxonomy): Bacteria > Bacillota > Clostridia > Oscillospirales > CAG-272 > Avispirillum. Next base: position 1,291 of record JAZTXZ010000084.1, read on the forward strand.
GGCGTTACATATTCCTCTATGGGGACGAGTATCGTGTTTTCAACATCGATGCCGAGAACATATACGCTTCTTCTGCCCTCCAGCATACAGTAGTAGCCGCCTCCTGTGAGAAGTCTGTCGCCAACAAATACCTTAAAGCTGTCGCCGTTGTAGGCTGTAACGGTCCAGCTTGCCTTGGGCTCTGTCAGCCCGTATTCCAGAAGCTTATCATCGGAGAGGTTGCTTCCGACCTTTGATTTTGAAAGAGTATATGAGCTTATATTTAAAAGGGTTGCAAAAAGCTCTCCGTCAAAGTTGACGGTATCGTGTCCCTTGATATAAAATTCTCCCTTGCCGTCATTTTCAAAGGTAAATCCGCCGTGCTCGTTATCAACGCTTATGCTTTTGATGTCCTTTCTGTCAAGAGAGCCGAACATAAAGAAGCGGTTTTGGGTGCCGAGGCTTTCGCCTTCCTCAGTTTCGGGAGTTTCCTCCTGAACTTCCTCGGGGGCGGTCATGGGGCGGATAAGTGCAAAATACAGTACAAGTGCAAGTGCAAAAAGGGCGGCAAAAACGATTATGAGTATACCTTGCCGCTTCATAAGTTCTTTCTCCTTACAAAGACTGCAGTTCCTGCAAGGGCAAGGATCACGGGAAGTGTCACAGTAAGGACAACTGTCCAGTTGTTTGCCTGCTGGGTTGTGATGCTCATGGAGTTATCGTCAAGCACCTTGTATTCAATGTCTGCAAGAACTCTTTCGCGTCCTGTGATACGCATAGCATTATAGATGATATCGCTGTTTGCGTAGCTGTTTGCAAGCAGGTACTGACCGTCGGTATATTCGCTTGAGCCGCAGGCAAGAACGTAGGAGTAATAATACTCATTATCAACGATTCTTGTCTCACGTGTAACGGTCATCAGAGGAGCAGATCCGAGCTCGGATTCCTTGCCGTCCTTAACAGCAACGGCGGAATCGTGAGAAAGGAGAACGGAGGATGTCTCCTTTATTCCTTCGAGAGCATCGTCCTCCTCCCAAAGGATCTCTATGGGAGCTGCATTTCTGAGAACGGTTCTGGGCATTGTATCAAGATTTGATATATCAAGATAGAGGGAGGCGCCGAGGGAATCCTCGTCATATGCCGCTATAACAGACTTTCCATCAACGGAAACTGCGTTTTCTGTATCCTTCACATAGGTATCAGCAACAAAGGCGATGCCCCATTCGGAAAGGAATTCGGAAAGGTTTGTGAGCTTGCCTGCCTTTTCGGGGCTTGAGAATACCATAAGGCATCCGTAGCTGTCCATAAATTCATCAAGCTTTTCGATTTCATTTGCGTCCTCGCCCTCAATACCTGCGAAGTCGTAAACGGGATCGTTTATGATGACGATTCTTGTATCATCGGAGAAGTTATCCTTGGAAAGGTCAACTTTTTCAACGTCAAAGCCCGCATCTTCAAAGAGTGCCATAAATGCCTTTGCATCATCGTTAACAGTTTCACCGTGGTTTGTAGTGAAGGCTACGGAAGGCATATCGGTTGCTGTCATTGAAAGGATGGCGGAAATAAGTCTGTATTCTCCCTGGTAAGCCCAGATGGAGCCATCATCATTATTGATAAAGAAGGATTCTATATTAAAGAGTCGGAACTCCTCGCCGCATGTAACAAGAACGCTTGTTGTGTAGATATCCTGTGCGGCAGGAGTATAATAGGGTTAATAGAAGCCGGG